>JBDOIE010000202.1:0-14355 GCA_041082245.1 Chloroflexia bacterium | reverse complement strand
TTTGCAAGCCGGTGCAAGATGATTGAGAAGCCCTGCCTTCACACCCGGAACGCGCCAGGTCGAGGCTGCCCGGTTCCTACAAGCGCGGCGCGCATCCGGGCTGAGGTTGAGAGGTAAAAGGGAACGTGCTGTCACGCCCTCGCGCTCCGTAGGGCTACAGATGTGGGTCCTACGTACTTCTCAGCGGTTGCCGCGTAGCTCAGGAAGCAGGAGCAGATTCGGGCGCGCGCTTTCGCCGTCTGGCCCGCTCCCATTCCTCCCCGCGCCACCGCATAGCGAGCGGGAGAGGGGGAAGACCGGGGTGAGAGCCAGGCAGACCGTCTTGACCTAACTCACGCCCCACGACATCGGCCAGGGGCACTTGACAAAATGAGGTCCATGTGCTAGAATAATTGCAACTATTTGCAGGAGCAAGTGATCGCAATGCCCCACTGTCATACGCTCATCGCCGGTCTTCGGAAAAAGGGCTTTCGCATCACGCCCCAGCGCGAGATGATCATCGAAGCGATCGCGCACAGCGGCCGCCATATGACCGCGGAAGAAGTGTACGAACAGGTTCGGACGCGCACCCGCTCCATCAACCTGGCCACGGTCTATCGCACCCTGGACTTTCTCGTCGAAGAGGGGCTGGCGAGCCGCAACGACCTTGGGAGCGGGAAAATCTTCTATTCGACCGCCCGACACGGCCCGCATGTCCACCTGGTCTGCCGGCAGTGTCACCGGGTCATCGAAGCTGACGGGGCGCTCATCGAGCCGCTGGGGGAACGATGTCTGGAGCGCTACGGTTTCGAGCCGGACCTCCGGCACCTCGCCCTCACCGGCCTCTGCGCGGAATGTCGCACGGAAAAAGGAACGTGAGGAGGCACCCCATGCACATCCCGGATGGCTACCTAAGCCCTTCCACCTCGATCGTCCTCTATGCCGCCGTAACTCCCTTCTGGATCCGTGCCCTGCAGCGTGTCCGCGGGTGGATGCGCGGCAAGCGGCTCCCCTTGATTGCCCTCTTTGCCGCTGCTTCGTTCGTCGTGATGATGTTCAACGTACCGCTTCCCGGCGGCACGACCGGACATGCCGTTGGCGCGGTGATCGCCGCCATCGTGCTCGGGCCGTGGGATGCTGTGCTGGCCATTTCGGTAGCCCTGATCATTCAGGCGCTCTTCTTCGGTGACGGGGGCATCCTGGCTATCGGGGCAAACTGCTTCAACATGGCGGTGGCGATGCCCTTTGTGGGCTTCGGGCTCTACCGGGCGATCGCGGGTCGGTCATCGCTCCGGTCTCCCCGCCGGATCGTCGCGGCAGCCATCGCCGGTTACGTCGGCCTGAACGTGGCCGCATTCCTGACCGCCCTCGAGTTTGGAATCCAGCCGCTGCTCTTCCACACGCCGGACGGCGTTCCCCTCTATGCGCCATACGGCCTTGAGATTGCCATCCCAGCCATGATGGGGGGGCACCTTCTGGTGGCGGGTCCGATCGAGGCGTTGGTTACCGGGATGGTTGTGGCCTACCTGCAGCGGGTGCATCCGGAGATCCTCGATCCCGCAGCGCAGCCTGTGCTTGAGGGTCACGCCCGTCGCCCGGTCTACGTCCTTTGGGGGATCCTCGGCCTGCTCGCACTCCTTTCGCCGCTCGGGCTCCTGGCCGCCGGGACGGCCTGGGGCGAGTGGGGAGTGGACGAGATTCCAGGGTTGGGTTTCGTTCCTGCCGGCATGGAACGCTTGAGCGAGCTATGGCAGGCGCCGATTCCGGACTATGCGGTCCCGTTCTTGGGGGAGAAGGTCGGCTACCTGGTCTCGGCGCTCCTGGGGATCGGGGTGACCGTGCTCGCGTTGTGGCTCCTGGGGTACCTGTTCGACAGGTCCCGGCCCACGCACAGCCCACATGATGCCGCTCGCTAGCAAGGTTTCCTGCGTGCCAAGGAGGGGGACGTATCGCTCGCCGCCCTCGTACGGCGCAGCGATGGAGGACCTCCTGTCCTCTGCGCGCATAAGCCCTGGTACCCTTCGTGTCTTGCTACGACGTCGAAGCGTTTCACACGGTCAACCCCCGGAAGAAGCGCGGGCCGCTTGCGACCAATGCCCGGAGAGGCGATCCGGGCCCGGCGCAGGCCACGATCCCTCCGGCGCAACTGTCCGGTCGGCAGGTTTCCTGCTGCCTGAGTGGGCGATTCTGGCCCCGTGCATCGGCGCGACGGGTGCTTCGAGGCCGGGCGTTCGCGTTTGCTGAAAAATCTTCTTGCATTCCATAGAGTCTTGTGCTATGATAGGAGCGAACAAGCGCGCCCGGTCGGCTAGGCAAGGGGGAAACCATGGCCGTCGCGGTAGAGCTGTACACGGTGGACCATGTTATCCGGGGGCTCATCGACACTTCCGGCGAACGCTTGACAGACATCCTTAACGCCAAAACCGAATCGGCGTTGGTTCTACGGGAAGCGGAAGTGGCCCGACATCTGAACCTGGGGAAGACGCCGCCGCTGCGTGTCCCCATCGTCCGCGTGGAGAAGGAGCATATCCTTTTCGGCGTTCCGGTGGCAGAGCGGGATATCACGCACAAGAGCCTTTACCGTCGTACCTCCCGCCTGGTGTTCGAGATCGTGGTGTTGGTGCCGAATTTCGAACTCCGTGGTTGCATCCACCTGACCGAGCGGCTCGACGTGCGTCGAGTCCTCGTGGTACGCCCCGAAGAGTACATCCCCCTGACTGATGCCACGGCGACCTTCGTCCTCTACCCGCAGCTCGTCGTCCGCGCCGGCACGATCATCTTCAACAAACGCCGCGTTACCGCGGTTGGGGAGCCGGCCGCGAGCGACGCCGCGCCTGCAGCTCCTCCTCCTGCTCCGCCTCGCGCTGGTTGACAAACCATGTGCCCTTCAGTAGAATGGGAGCGCCGCTGACCGGCCGGGGTTCGGCGTGCCGGCCGTAGTTCACCCAAGGAGCGCAGCATGAAGATCCACGAGTACCAGGCCCGGGCGATCTTTTCCCGTTACGGACTACCGGTCGTCGAAGGGGATGTCGCCTCAACGCCTGAGGAAGCCCGCGCAGTGGCCGAGCGGCTCGGTAGGCCGGTCGTGCTGAAGGCGCAAGTCCACGTGGGGGGACGAGGTAAGGCAGGCGGCATTCGCCTGGCGACGACCCCGGCCGAGGCAGAGGAGGTCGCGCGCGCTCTGCTTGCCACCTCCATCCGGGGTGTTCCCGTGCGGCGCTTGCTGGTGGCGGAGGCGGTGGATATCGCGCGCGAGTTCTACCTTGGGGTGGTCCTGGACCGCTCGGCCAAGCGGGTCACGGTCATGGCCAGCGCCGAAGGCGGCGTCGAAATCGAGACAGTCGCCCGCACCAAGCCCGAGGCCATCGTGCGCGTGAGTGCGGATCCCTTCCTGGGGTTGCGCGGTGACCAGGCCCGTGCGCTTGCCTTTGCGCTCGGCCTGCAGGGTGATATGGCGCTCTCGTTCGCTCCGATCGCGAGCGCCCTTTACCGGGCGTTTCAGGAAAACGATGCCACGCTGGCGGAGATCAACCCGCTGGTGCGGACCACGGCCGGGGAGTGGCGTGCACTCGATTCCAAGATGTTGCTGGACGACAGTGCGTGGATGCGCCATCCGGAGTGGGAGGCGTTGCGCGATCCGGACGCGGAGGATCCGGCCGAGGCAGAAGCCCGTGCCCATGGGATTAGCTACGTGAAGCTCGACGGCGAAATCGGATGTATGGTGAACGGAGCCGGGCTCGCGATGGCCACAATGGACACGGTGAAGCTGTACGGCGGAGCACCAGCCAATTTTCTCGACATCGGGGGCGGGGCACGCGCGGAAAAGGTGGCAGCGGCACTGCGGATCATCCTCTCCGACCCCCACGTAAAGGCCGTCTTGCTGAACATCTTCGGCGGCATCACACGCTGTGACGAGGTCGCCCGGGGCATCGTTGCCGCGCTGGAGGAAGTGCGGCCCTCGGTCCCTTTGGTCGTGCGCCTGGTGGGGACCAACGAGGAAGAAGGGCGCCGCATCCTGGCGCAGGCACAGCTGGTGACCGCCGGGACCATGGCCGAAGCAGCCCAGAAGGTCGTCGCACTCTCTCGTGCGGTCGGCGGATGAACAGGGATCCCGTGGAGCGCGCAGCCTTGCTTCGCGAAGCAAAGCGGCGGCGGAAGCTATATCCGACTACCGCGGCACTGCGGTTGGCCGGTCTATGGTTCAAGGGGCCTCGGCCCACGGGCGCGCTTCGTTCCGCACTGGATGCCTGCACCGATTTCATTCCTTTGCCCTTGCTTGCATACTGGGTGGCTCACCCCACGGGGTACGTGGTGGTCGTTCCGCAGGTGCCGACCGGAATACGCCCACGCACCTCCTGTTACCTTCAGGGGAAGGTCGTGATCGAAGGGCAGGTTTTCTGGAACGTTGTTTGCCTCCTCGGCAAGGATCTCGCCCAGGGCGAAGGTGTCGCCGAGCACGAGCTGGCCCATTTGCTCGATCACCTGCTTGGCAGCGACGGTCGGTTCGAGGGTCCGTTCCTTTCGGAGAATGCGGGCATTTCCCCTACCTTACGGGCATGGGGCGCGGAGCTCGCTGCTTGCTACCGGGAGTGGGCCCGTGCCGCGGAATGCCCGGTCGGGCCGCGGGGGTATCTGGCGCGCGCAGTACAGATGTATTGCCGGGCTCCGGAAGAACTGTGGCGCAGAGACCCACGGGTGTTTGAATTTCTGGATCGACGTCTGCTGAACGAGGCCTGCTGGCAGGAACTGGTGCAGCGGGACGAATTGAAAGGAGGAACGCTTGGCGGTCCTGGTCGATGAGCACACCCGCCTGCTCGTCCAGGGGATCACCGGACGCGAGGGCGAGTTTCATACTCGGCAGATGCTCGCCTACGGCACAAAGGTGGTAGCCGGCGTGACACCCGGCAAAGGCGGGACGCAGGTCGCGGGCGTCCCCGTCTTCGACACAGTGGCTCAAGCGGTCGCCGCAACTGGCGCGAACGCCTCCATCGTGTATGTACCGGCGCGCTTTGCTCCGGAAGCGGTCTATGAAGCGGTCGATGCGGGTATCCCGTTCATCGTTTGCATCACCGAAGGGATCCCGGCGCTCGATATGGTGCGCGTTTGCGCCTATGTGCAATCCCACGGTGCGCGGTTGCTCGGGCCCAACTGTCCAGGGATCATCTCGCCGGGCCGGGCAAAGGTCGGAATAATGCCGGGCCACATCCACACACCGGGACCGGTGGGCGTGGTCTCGCGAAGCGGCACCCTGACCTATGAGGTCGTCGATGCCCTTACGCGGGCCGGGCTCGGCCAGAGCACCTGTGTCGGTATCGGCGGGGACCCGATCATCGGGACCACGTTCCTGGACGTGCTTGCGCTCTTTGAGGCCGACGAGGAGACAAAGGCGGTCGTGCTGATCGGAGAGATCGGCGGCACGGACGAGGAGCGTGCCGCGCGCTACATCGCGGAGCATATGACAAAACCGGTGGTCGCCTACGTAGCCGGCCGCACCGCTCCCCCGGGCAAGCGTATGGGCCACGCCGGCGCGATCATCGAGGGCGGAACCGGAACCGCTCAGGAAAAGATCGCTGCCCTCAAAGAAGCCGGCGTCGAAGTGGCGGAATACCCGGCCCAGGTCGCCGAAATTGTCGCACGGACAATCCGACGTTGATCGTTGATCGTTAATCGTTGATCGTTGGGGGATAGATGACCGGGAGAGCGGGGTCCGAGGAGAGGGGGGCGTCGTGCGCAAGCGGGGTTATATGCCGGCGGCATCCTCTAAGGTAACGATCAACGGTCAACGTTCAACGACCAACGGCTGACGGGAGGGTAGAATGCGCTTCTGGCGGCGTCCTCTCGATGAAGGACAGGTGCTGGTAGAGCATGGAAGGGTGCATGTAATCACCGAGCGGTGCAAGGGGTGCGGCTTCTGTGTGGAATTCTGCCCCCTGGGTGTCCTGGCGACTTCCGAGGCCTTCAACAGCAAGGGGTATCATCCGCCCGTGATCGTGCGGCCGGAAGCGTGCGTGCGGTGCGGGCTGTGTGAGATCATCTGCCCCGAGTTCGCGGTCTATGTGCTGCGTGACCAGGAGCGCCCGGCCCTGATCCGCGGGAGCGAAGTGCCCCACGAGTCCTGAACCGGCCGGTCCCCGTCCTAGCTTCCGTCGTTTCGCACCCGGCCCCAGAGAAAGGGGGTGGTTGCTCTCGAGGTGCAGTACGGACCACAGACGGGTCACCGACGCCGGTGCGGTAAGCGCTGCTGCTTCGGGCAGGGATGCTCCTCCTCCTTCTTTCCCCGGCGCCGGTGACCGTACGCGAGAGGAGGAGCCGCATGGTCGAGAAGATCGCCATTGTTGGGGTAGGGTGGTACGGCTTCCGTTCCATCTCTCCGGAGCTGTCCTACAAGGAAATCATGTACGAGGCGGCCGTCCGCGCCTACGCCGATGCCGGGGTGGACCCGCGCACCGACGTGGATAGCTTCGTCACCGTTGCCGAGGACTTGAACGAGGGTACGAGCATCTTCGACGAGTACGTCCCCGACCAGCTGGGCGCGGTGCTGCGCCCCAACGTGACGATCCCCGGGGAAGGGCTGCACGGCCTGATCACGGCCTACATGCAGCTGCGCACGGGCGAGTTCGACGTCGTCGTGGTAGAGGGACACTCGAAGGCCTCCAATATCCTTTACCCCTCCCACATCCTCGCCTACGCTATGGATCCCATCTACAACCGGCCGCTCCGTGCCCATCCCTATTTCATCGCCGGCCTCGAGATGCAGCGCTACCTCTACGAAACCGGCACCACCCACGAGCAGTGCGCCCAGGTAGTGGTCAAGAACAAGGCCAACGCACTTTTCAACCCGCTGGCGGCCCACCCTGCTACCCTCACGCTGGACGACGTCCTGGATTCCGAGCCCATAGCCGAACCGCTGACACGGTTGGAGATCGCACCTCTGGCCGACGGCTGCATCGTGATGGTGCTTGCCTCGGAGGACGCGGCCCGCGCGCTCACAGACCGCCCGATCTGGATCCTCGGGGTCGGGTGGGCGAACGGCTCCTACGGCCTGGAGCACCGCGACTGGGTGGATGTGGAGTATGTCCGACAAGCCGCCCAGATGGCATACCGTACAGCAGGCATCCGTTACCCACGGGGGACGCTTGATCTCGTCGAGGTGGACGATACCTTCGCCTACAAGGAGCTGCAGCACCTGGAAGCGATGGGGCTCTGCGGACCTGGGGAAGCCGGCCGGCTCACCGAGGACGGTACGACCTCGCTCGAAGGCGACCTCCCGGTGAATCCTTCCGGTGGTAGCCTGGGCTGTGGCCACCTGCTCGACGCCTCCGGGCTGGCAAGGGCCCTAGAAATTGTGCTCCAACTGCGCGAAGAGGCCGGCCCGCGTCAACTCTCCGACGTGCATACCGGTGCGGCCCTTTCGTGGCGCGGCATCCCCACAACCAGCGCGGCGATGGTCATCCTGGGGAACGAGGACTGAAAGGAGGAAAGCCATGAGGATGCGTCGCGTAGCCGTTGTCGGCGCAGGGATGACCAAATTCGTCCGGCGCGCCCTGGAGACCGCGGACGAACTCTCCTGGCAGGCGAGCAAGATGGCGCTCGATTCCTGTGGCCTCACGCTGGCCGATGTGGATGCCGTCGCCTTCGGTACTGCCCCGGACACCTTTGACGGCGTGCATATGAACGGTGAATACTGTGCGCCCGGGTGTGGTGCCTACGGCAAGCCGTTCATCCGCTGCTACGTAGGGGGCGGCACGGGCGTTATGGCCGTGATCCACGGCTGGTACCACGTCGCAAGCGGCCTGTTCGACACCTGCCTGGTGGTGTGCGAGGAAAAGATGTCTTCCTGCCAGCCCCACCCTCAAGGGGCGTTCCTCACCATCTTCGACCATACGCTCGAACGGCCCCTCGGCCCCAACTTGCTCTGGATCTTTGCTATGGAGATGAACGCCTATATGACCCGCTACGGCCTGAACAAGCGCGACATCGCGCTGGTGACGGTCAAGAACCGCGCGAACGCCAAAGACCACCCTTGTGCGCTTCTGGGCGAGGAGATCACCGTAGAAGACGTGCTGAACTCCGAGGTTATGGCGTGGCCGGTGCAGCGGCTGGACGTCAGCCCCATTTCCGACGGCGCTGTCGCCATCGTGCTTGCGGCCGAGCACGTTGCCCACCGCGTTACCGACAAGC
The DNA here is from genome assembly GCA_041082245.1 of Chloroflexia bacterium. Classification (GTDB taxonomy): domain Bacteria; phylum Chloroflexota; class Chloroflexia; order DTKN01; family DTKN01; genus DAOTVY01. The sequence continues at coordinate 6,195 of JBDOIE010000202.1, read as the reverse complement.
CGGTCTGGATCGAGGGCGTCGGCTGGAGCCTGGAAACCGCCTACTGGACGAACCGCGACCTTTCCTATCCGCTCCAGGTCGAGCAGGCTGCCCGGATGGCCTACCAGATGGCTGGCATCACGGAGCCGCGCAAGCAGATCCACATCGTGGAACCGTACGATCCGTTCGATTACAAAGAACTGCATCACCTCGAGGGACTGCTGCTCGCGGACAAGGGCAAGGCACCGGAGATGACGGCGCTCGGGGTCACCCGCCGCGACGGCGATCTGCCGGTCTGCCCTTCGGGGGGATTGCTGGGTGTCGGCAACCCGATTGCCGCGGCGGGCCTCATGAAGGTCGCCGAGATCTTCTGGCAGCTGCGCGGCGAGGCCGGGCGACGGCAAGTGCCGGGGAATCCGAAACGGGGTCTCGCGCAGGCCTGGGGCGACCTCATGCAGGTCGGCACCGTGGTCATTCTGGGTGTGGCCTGAGGGAGGCGAAGAGATGAGCGAGCGCATTTCGTCCTATCCGGGCACGCCCCTCAAGGAACGCGATTTCGCCGAGGGGAAGGTGCTTTTCCAGTGGTGGATTCCTCGCGCCCACTATGCCTGGGACGCCGGGGTCGCGATCGGACGGTTCTTGCGAGAGCTGAGAGCCGGCCGCCTCGTCGCGCGCCGGTGCCCACAGTGCCGCCGTGTCCTTGTGCCCCCACGGATGGTGTGCGAGCACTGCTTCTGCCCGACGAGCGAATGGGTTGTCCTCCCAGGCACAGGAACTGTCAAGACTTTTTCCGTCTGCTACGTGACCTGGGATATGCAGCCGCTTGACGAGCCGATCGTCCCGGCGGTGATCGAGCTGGACGGTGCGGCGCCCGGCGGGGGGATCATGCACCTCCTGGGCGAGGTACGGCCCGAAGAGGTGCACATAGGTTTGCGCGTGGAGGCCGTCTTCCGCCCGGTAGAAGAGCGCACCGCGGCGATCACGGACATCCGTTACTTCCGCCCGATCGGGGAGGTGAAGCGATGAGCCTGACCGAACGCCTTCAAGCGTTCCACCAAGCCGTCGCCTGGCAAGGAGAGATTCCCCTGCAGAACCGCTACACCATGGGCCTCGCTGGGGAACGCTTTTTCCGGGAGATCCGGGACCACGCCCGCCTCATGGGTACCCGCTGCCCCCGTTGCAACTGGACCTATCTGCCGCCGCGCCTCTACTGCGAGCGCTGCTTTGCGGAGCTCACCGAGTGGGTTGAGGTGCCTCCTTCGGGCACGGTTTATGCATACACGGTCGTGCACGTCGACCTGGACGAGCAGCCGCTGACCGAGCCGGAGGTGCTCGCCCTCGTACAGCTGGAGGGGTGCGACGGAGGGCTCATCCATCGGGTTCTTGCCGCGCCCGATCAGGTCTACATCGGTATGCCGGTGGAGGTTGTGTTCCGCGAGGAACGGGAAGGCTCGATCCTGGACATCGCGGGCTTCCGGCCCGCATAGCTATCGGGCGGGGCTCGCCGGGCCCCGCCCGATACGCCCGTTCGGGATTAGCGCTCCCGTCGCAGGAGCAGCAGCGTCAGGTCATCGAACGGCGGTTGGCCCTCACTGAAAGCCCTGAGTGCTTCGAGCACGGCTTCTTGCACGCGGCGGACGCTCTCCTGTCGGTGCGCGGCGACGATCTGGCAGAGCCGTTCGAGGCCGAACTCGTGCTCGGCGCGGTCGATCGTCTCGGTGATACCGTCCGTATACAGCACCAGGGTGTCCCCGGGGTCCAGCCGCACACTCCGTTCGTCCAGGCGTGCGTCCGGAACAACCCCCAGGATGATACCGGGGGCTTCCAGAAGGGCGATTTCTCCCTCGGCGCGCACAAGCACGGGCGGGTTGTGTCCAGCGCTGGCATACCGCAATTCCCCGCTCCCCGGGTCCAGCACGCCGTAAAAGACGGAGACGAACATCTCGGCCCGGGAATCCTCCAAGAGCAGGCGGTTTGCGTGCAGAAGCGCATCCGCCGGAGACACGTGCGTGATGGCGCTCGCCCGCACGAGGCTCCGCGAGAGTACCATAAAGAGCGCGGCCGGCACTCCCTTGTCGGATACGTCCGCAACGACGATTCCCAGCCGGCCATCGGCCAGGGGTAAGAAGTCGTAGAAATCGCCACCGACCTCGCGCGCGGCTTCCCAGGCAACCTCGATCGACCACCCGGGCAGCTGTGGGCAGCACTCCGGGAGCAGGCGTCGCTGGATCTCGCGCGCCACGGCCAGTTCCTGCTCGAGGCGCTCCCGTGCCTCCGCCTCCTGTCGCAGGCGTGCTTCCTGGATGGCGATGCCGGCCTGATGGGCCAGCCCGGAAAGGATCGTCTGCTGCGTTGCGTTCAGCGCGCTTTGGGCCGCTCCAAGGCTGACCAGGAGCACGCTGGACACCTCGCCGCCCGCAAGGAGCGGGAAAAGCCATCCGCTCCCGCCGCCGAAAAGCGAGTCAGAGGCCTCATCTTCAGGGTCGTGCAGCAACGCAAGCGGGCTGGCGTACCGTACCACGCGCTCGAGGGCCGGCATCTCATCCGGCCGGAACAGCCGCCCCTCGAGCATCTTCCACTGCGCACCGTAGCCGTGCACCGCCCGAAAGCTCGCTCCCTCCCGCTCGCGCAGGAGCACCACGCAGGCTTCCGCGCCGACGAGCAGGGGTACCAGGCGTACCACGGTTTCCAGCGTCTCGCCGAGGTCCCTCGCCCGGGCGATGTTCTGGGCCACCTGGAGGAGTGCGTTCAGCACCCACGCTTCTTCCTGCTCGCTCCGGTAGAGGCGGGCATTCTCCAGGGCCACCGCGATCTGATCCGCAAGGGTACGCAGAACGAATAGATCTTCCTCATCGAAGGCGTCCACCTCATCGCTCTGTACATCGAGGACTCCGACCACCCGTCCTCCGGCTTCCAGGGGTACAGCGACTTCCGAGCGAACGTCCTTCTGATCGGGCAGCCAGCGCGGGTCACGCGACACGTCGCCCACGATCGCCGGTTCCCCGTGCAGCGCGACCCACCCCACAAGTCCTTCTCCCAGTGCCAGCCGTCCCTCCCGCGCTGCCCAAAACGGGTTGTCGGGATCCGTGCTGGCGCGGAAGATCACCTCCTCTCCTTCCGCATCCACGGTGAATATGTGCGCGTGAGCGTATCCAAACCGCTCCCGTACGAGCTGCACGACCTGGCTCAGCAGGCGATCCAGGTCGAGAATGGAAAGGATGCTGCGCATGACCTCTGCGATGGTCTCGAGCTGTACCGCACGCCTGCGCTGCGCCTCATAAAGGCGCGAGGCTTCCAGGGCAACCGCGGCCTGTTCGGCGAGCGCGAGGAGCAGCGTCAGGTCCGACTGGTCGAAAAAGCCCGGATCGGGATGGGTGAGGGTGATCGCGCCCCACGCGGTGTCCCCGTGAAGGATGGGCACCGCGACCGCCGAACCGACCGTGCGGATGCCAGGAAGCCAGCGCGGGTCGCTTCGCACATCCGGCAGCAGCGCCGGTTCCCGGTTCTGGATGACCCACCCGGCCAACCCGCGCTCCAGGATCAAGCGCAGGTCGGTGTCCGGCTCGGTCTGAGCGGAGATCGCGCGCGGGGCTTCGTGCCGCGTCCCCAGGAGCAGGATGACGCCGTCGACCGCTTTCAGGCTCTCCATCGCGCGCTGGAGCAGCCGTTGCAGGAGGTCGTCCAGTTCGAGCCGGCGCGTGAGGTCCCGCGCGACGTCCTGCAGGAGACGCAGCCGGTCGCGTTCTTCGCGCACCGCCGCGTAGAGGCGAGCGTTTTCCGTGGCGATGCGCTCCAGTTCCACAGCGCGTTCGCGTGCTGCCTGGTAGAGGCGCGCCTTCTCGATCGCGAGTGCGGCCTGGTCGGCGATGAACGAGAGGATGCGCAAGTGCTGCTCGTTGAAGGCGGCCGGCCGGCGGCTCTGGATGGAGATCGATCCGATCACTTCACCCGAGGCCAGCAGCGGGACAAAGACCGCCGAACGGGGCGGGTCCGGGTCCAGGTACATCGGACGCGCGGGCAGACGGTCCATCTCGCGCAAAAAGTCTGCCACGAGCAGCGGCTGCTTGCTCTTCCGCATCCAGCCAACGATCCCTTCCCCGTCGGCCACGGTCACGGTGAGGGGAGGCAGTCGCATCCCATCGCGCACGCGGATCGCCAGCGTGAAACGGTCCCCTTCGAACAAGCCGAGGTGAAAGATCGAGGTGTCCACAACGTAGCTCGCCTGCTGATAGATCAGTTCTGCCAGCGCCTCGACACTCATCTCCGCACGCGCGACGGCGCGCCCGATATCGTTCAACACCCTCAGCTCGCGGACTGTCCGTTGCTGCTGCAGCGTGATGCGCACGAGCCTCTGGATCACCAGGCTGGTGGCGATCAGCCCTGCCGACATCAAGAGGAAAGCTCCCGGGCTTCCGGTCCTGTAGAGGAACGCCAGGAGCAGCGAGAGGGGCAGTGGAGCAAGTTCGATCAGCAAAGATGGTACGATCACCGCGGCCAACCATTCGCGGGCGCCTCGCCAGCCGCCCAGGATGGTCTCCGCGAGACCCCAGCCGAGATGGTCCATCAGGAACCAGGACGCGAAGAGGAGACCGACGGGTTCCGCCACCGACAGGTCGATCTCCCGGGGGGGGACCGCTCCTCCCGACAGCTGGTAGAGCGCCCCGCTGCCCAGAGCCATCCATCCCTTCAGGCCGCTGTCGAAGAAAAGGTTACCCAGAAGCACCACCCACGGGATGTCCTCTCCCTCACGGCGCGCACGGGATCCCTCCACGATCCCCCGTTCCACCTGGTACAGCAGGGCGCCTGCGGCCGCGACCCAGGCCCCGCCCAGCGGACCGAACAGCAGGATCGCCGCGAGATCCACGATGCCGACGAGGCTGTGCGTCTCGCGCGGCACCACCCGACTTCCAAGGCCTTTGATCAGCAGGGAAATCAGGACAAAGAGCGGCCAGGCGCCTCGAAAAAAGCCGGACGGCAGTTCCCGTCCCTGGGATATCAGGACAGCCCACGCCGTAAAGCCGAGGACAGCGCTCAGGCCCAGGAAAGCGGCGTAGCGACCCCTGGGACTAGTCCCCAGGACCACCTTCTCCCTCCAGTGCCCGCAGAGCGGCTTCCCGCGTCTCGAAGGAGGGAAAGATCTCGGAGAAACCGGTGATGCGCAGCACCCGAGCGACGTTCGGTTGCGCGCAGCAAAGCACGATCTGGCCTCCCCGTTCCCGCAGCTCTTTCGCGATAACGAGCAACACGCGCAGTCCACCGCTGCTCAGGTAGGTTACCTGGGCGAGGTCGACCACGAGGTAACGCTGTCCGAGGTCGAGCGGCTGGCGAAGCAGGCGCTCCAGTTCTGGAGCACGGGTCGCGTCCAGCCGGCCGACCGGTGCCAGGACAGAAACACCGGCCGGTCCTCCGGCAGTGGGTACGCCGTAACGCACCATCGTGAGGACGTTTTCCTCCCCTTCGGTGGAGAACTCGACCCGATCCATCAGCCGGCGCATCAGGAAGATGCCAAGCCCGCCTTCCTTCCGCTCTTCGAGCGGGGATTCCAGATCGGGTTCGGGCACCAGCCCCGGGTCGAACGGCCGGCCTCGATCGCGCAACTGGACGAAAAAGTCGGTCCCTTCCCGCCAGCAGCGCACCTGGAAGTCGCCCTCGCGGCCGGCCTCCTGGTACCCGTGCAGGATGATGTTTGTAGCCGCTTCGTCGACCGCCATCTGGATCGCGAACAGGTCGCTTTCCTGGACGCCGAAGCGCCGCGCACAAGCCAGCACGAACTCGGCCAGGACGCTCAGTTGATCCAATCGCGCCGGGAACCGTCGTTCCTCTTTCTCCATCGACAGCACTCTCGCTGCTCCGGGTACACCTGCCCGGAACACCCGCTCGTCCGGCGTTTCCCAACCACCACCTGCGGTGATGATAGCATAGCCCTGGGCTATTGACAAGCGATGGCGTTCTGGTAAACTGTGCTCGTGCAACCAGAAGCGGATGTGAAAGGCAGGGTGCACAATGGCCGAGGACGAATTCCCTGAGGATCAAGCGGCGCGTAAGGGCAAGGGATTAAAGCGTCTGTTCGCGGTGCTCCGGTTGTTTGGCATCGTGGCCGGTCTGGTCCTGGCTGTGATCTTGACGTGGAAGGGTCGCTTCTACGCCCTGCTCGTCTGGTTGGTCACCATCGTCGTGCTGCTCGATACCTCGGTGAACGTCTTCTACAGCCAGTAC
>JBDOIE010000117.1:0-4880 GCA_041082245.1 Chloroflexia bacterium | reverse complement strand
GGCGGACCCGTATGTCGGCCGGCTGACATGGGTGCGCGTCTTCTCCGGCGCCCTGCGGGTGGGAGATACCGTCTACAACCCGCGCGCCGACGTACTGGAGCGGGTAAGCCGGATCTACCGCATGCACGGCGCGCAGCGCGAGCCGGCTGACACCCTGGCCGCCGGCGATGTCGTGGCACTGGTCGGCGTAAAGAGCGCAATGACAGGCGACACGCTCTGCGATCCCGGGGCTCCGGTGCTGCTGGAGCGCTTCGATTTCCCCGAGCCGGTGATCGCGGTGGCCCTGGAACCAGCTTCGAAGGACGGGCGTGACGCGCTTTTCCAGGCGGTCGGTCGGCTCTGTGCCGAGGATCCGACCCTTCGTGCCCGTCACGACCCCGAGACCGGGGAACTGACCCTGGCCGGCCTGGGCGAGCTCCACCTGGAGGTGGCTGTGGATCGGCTGCGCCGGGACTTCGGGGTCGAGCCGCGCGTGAGCCGACCTCAGGTGGCCTATCGGGAGACAGTGCGTCAACCCGCCGAGGTCACCGCAACTTACAAGAAGCAGACCGGAGGCCACGGGCACTTTGCCGAGGTCCGGTTGCGGGTGGAGCCGCTCGAGCGCGGCAAGGGGATCGTGTTTGAAAACGCAGCGCCTCCTTCCGAGTTTCCTTCCGAATTCGTGCGGCCGACCGAGGCGGGTGTCCGGGAAGCGCTGGAAAAGGGCGTCGTCGCCGGCTATCCAGGGACCGACATGCTCGTGACCCTCCTGGGGGGACGTGTGCACGAAGTGGACTCGGCCGCGATCGACTTTCAGATCGCGGGCTCGATGGCGGTACGACAGGCGGTTCGCCAAGCGCGCCCCACCCTGCTGGAGCCCGTTATGGCGCTCGAGGTCCAGGTGCCCGAGGACCACCTGGGTCCCGTGATCGGCGACCTCGGGCGTCGGCGGGGTGTGGTCAAGGACATCCGCGTGCGCGGTTCCTTGCGCAGCCTCCGGGGCGAGGTTCCTCTGGCCGAGACGTTCGGCTACGCGACCGACCTGCGCGGCCTCACCCAGGGGCATGGGACGTTTTCCCTGGAATTCGAGCGCTACGAGATCCTGCCGGACGCACTGGCCGAACCGATCGTCCTCCAGCGGCAGCAAGACGGAAAGGTGCCGAGCCGCTAGGGGGATGGTGCGCCTCCGAGCGGGATGCCTTAGAGCAGGCGCCGCGCGCTTCGGCTTTCTGGAAGGGATGGCGCTCGCCTGTCGGGCACCCTGCAGGGCCGGTAGCAAGGACCCCACCCGGAAGGCCAGTACGCCGGAAGTGCTCAAAGCGTGCACATCGACACCGCGCTTCCGGTCCTCCCGGTCCGGTGGCGAGGCCGGAGCAACGCTTTCCTGTTTTCCAACGGAGAGGCTGGACGTCGGTGGGTCGAGATCCCGCGCGCACCGTGTAGAGGTCCTGCGCGCGTCCCGTCGGATGCGCCGGCCGGCTTCTGGGTTTCGATACGCGGCTCTCTTCGGCTGCCCCAACGGGCGAAGCCAGCCGACAGCGCGGCGCTGTTGCCAGGAACCGTGTCGTGTGTTATCCTTCGCACCGTGCTCGTCAGGTTGACCCAGATGAAAGGCGGTGGCCATGTCCGTTAAGGTCTGGATCGACGTGGCCGGCTGGACCGGGGTGGCCGCGTTGCTTGCGGCCTATGGGTTGGTCTCCGCACGGCGGCTCGAGGGCGACTCGGTCATCTACCAGATGCTCAATCTGGCCGGCGGTGCCCTGGTGTTGCTGAATTCCTTCCATTATCGGGCTTTTCCCTCGGTGGCGGTCAACGTGGTCTGGGTCGGGATCGCGCTCTATACCTTGGTGTTCCGCAGGCGCAGGGCATAGGCCAGCGCTGCCTTCCCGCCGTCAGCACCTCTAGCGGATCTTTCAACCGGGGGTGTGCTCCCCCGATCGTGACAGGCTGCATCCTGACGCAAAGGCGCCTGCTCCGGGCAGGCGCCGTGTCACTGCTTTTCTCTGCACCAGGTGCTTACCCCAGCAGGATGCGCCGCAGGGTCTGCTCACTGGCCTCTGAGGTCACCGCGATCACGTGGTCCCCTGCCTCCAGTTTGGTCTCCCCATAAGGGATAACAGCTTCCTTCCCTCCGCGGATGACCAGGGGGAAGACGCAGTCGTCGGGAATACCGAGACTTTTGAGCGGCCGGCCGACGGCGGGAGAGTCAGGAGGTACCTCGAGCTCCACGAAGCTCACCCCGACGTTGCGCAACGTCAGCAGATGGACGAGCGACTCAAAGGGCAGGAGCTGCTCGATCTGGGAAAGGATCACCTCGGTGCTGGAAACGGTGACGTCGATTCCGAGCAGCCGGAAGATCTTTTCGTTGCGCGGGTTGTTGATGCGGGCGATCGTGCGCCCGACGTGGAAACGACCCTTGGCGACCTGGCAAATCACCAGATTGTCCTCGTCGTCCCCGGTGACAGCGATCACCACGTCGGCGCGGGAGAAACCTGCTTGCTCCATCACTTCCACTTCGCACCCGTCCCCCGCCAGCACAGCCGCCCCGAGCTCCTGGCTGAGGATGGCCTGTCGCCGGGGATCGCGCTCGATCACCAGCACTTCGTGCCCCTGTTCAAGGAGCGATTTCGCGAGGTAATAGCCGACCTTGCCTCCGCCTACGACTACGATGTACATCGCCGCCCCCTACTCGTTCCCGCCACGAGGCTGCATCAGGATTTCCTCGATCCGCTGAGCTCCCCATAGCGTGGGGCAGATGGTCTCCAGCCCGAGCGAGCGGTAGAACTCGTCCCGCAGCGGATCGTAGAGCCGGCAGATGGCACGGGGTACGCCCAGGATTTCGCGCGCCACCTGCACGGCCATCACGTTCGTGTTGTCCCAGTTTGTCACCGCGACGAAAGCGTCCGCCTCAGCGACCCCTGCCCGCCGCAGCACATCCTCGTCGATCCCTGTCCCGACGACCGTGCGTCCCGGGAAATCTTCCCCCAGGCGCGTCAGAGCCGAGGCGTCCTGGTCGATGACGGTAACCTGATGTCCCTGTGCGACGAGTTGCCGAGCCAGATAAGCCCCTAATCGCCCACAACCCAGGATCACGATCTTCATGGCTCCTCCTCGATACAATGCCCACCTGGATGGCCGGCCCCGGTCACGACTGGTCCAGGAACTCGACCTGGACGCCCTGCTGCTGCAACCAGTTCAGCCCCTGCAACACGCCCTCCTGCTCCCCTCGGATCGCGAGCAGGAGCCATCCCTCGTTGCTCGTGACCCGGGCCTCCAGGATGTTGGTTTGAACGTCGAACTGACGGATCAGCCGGTAGAGCAGCGGCTGGTCCAGCAGGTGCGGCGGATAGGTCAGACGTACGCGGCGTTCGACGACCATCTCAACCTCCCCAGCGGGCGACCCGGCTCAGGATCACCTCACACTGCGCGCGACGCACCACCTCCTGCGTGGTGCGCCCCAGCGTGTCTCCTCCCGGTCCCCCACGCCCGACGCTCATCACGATCGCATCGACCTTTTCCTCCTGGCTGAGGTGGAGGATCCCGTCCCAGGCATAGCGGTGCGGCACGATCCGGGTCCGTACAGGGAGACCATGCTGTTCGACGATAAAGCGCGCAGTGCGCAGCGCCTCCTGTCCCTTCGCCTCTGCGGCCGGCATGGGGGAGTTCAGCGACAGCGTAAAGGGCACCTCGATGACGTAGACCAGCACGATCTCGGCCCGTTGCTTTTCGCCCAGGCGGCAAGCCAGTTCCACCGCTCGCTCCGACGCCAGGCGTCCCGAGACCGGCACCAGGATGCGCTCCATTGCGGCTACCGAACGCCGCACCGCAGCCACTTCGCGTGGCACCGGCGGCGGCACCCGGAACATCCAGAAGAAGAGCAGCCCCATGGAAAGTACAAAGACCGCGGCCAACACGATGCCAACCGGATGGTAGGTCGGCGAAGGCGGTACGCTCATGGACGCTTCCTCCTGTACAGGTCGAGCAGCCGCGTTCCGCCGAGCCAGAGCCGGTAGGTGCCAAAAGCGACGAACGCCAGGCCCACGGCGAGGCCAAGGGCGGACGGTGAGCGGGACCAGACCCGTGCAACGATCACCACGCCGAGCGGGATCATCGCCGCTCCCAGCGTGAGCTGCAGCACGTCGCGCGCCGTTACCCTTTCGGCCGGCGGGAGGTTCCTCCGGGCCACACTAGACCTCCTCGGTGCTCCAGCGGGGGGCCACGCCCCGCGCGCGATCCCGACGGACGAGGGCCTGCTTGTACTGCTCCACCAGCTCGAACTCTTCGGCGTTCGTGAGGACCTCGATCTGCTCCTTTTCCCAGTCGTGCGGCACGCTGCGAAAGACCGGCAGCCCGTTGCGGCGGCGGAAGATCGCATAGTAGACCGTGCCGATCAGCAGCCAGATCGGCCCGGCGATCCGTGCGATGTGGTGGGTGATCAAGACCGCGATAAAGATGCTCGTCACGCCAAGCAATCCGAGTGTCCCGAGCACGGGGACCTCGATCGTCGTGCCGTCGCGTCGTTTCCATCGGATGTTCAACGGCACCTTGTAGGGGCGTGGTGTGTAGGGGTCAGTGAAGCGAAGCCAGATCAAGGAAAGGTAGACCAAGATATAGCCGAAGGTGGCCCCAAAAGCGTAGAGGTTCGCCAACGTGTCTAGGACGCTCGGGGTGAGGAAAGCTAGAATCGTTAGCACGAGACCAACCCACCCGAAGCCAACAATGGCGTTGCTGGGTGTGCGGTATTTCGGATGGACGTGGCTGAACCACGGGCTGACAAGCCGGAAGTGGCTCATCGAGAAAATCAACCGCGAGTCTCCCATCACCCCGGTGTTCGACGAGATGAAGAGGATCGTTGCGCCCAGAATGGCGGCAAACGGGCCAGCGACCACCCCGAGATAGGG
>JBDOIE010000107.1:0-15438 GCA_041082245.1 Chloroflexia bacterium | reverse complement strand
CCGCCGTCCAGGCCGATTTCGTCCCCGTAGTAGATACACGGGGCACCCGGCCAGGTAAGCAGAAAGAGCCACAGCAGCCGGAGGGTCGCCAGATCGCCGCGCGCGATCCGTGTCAGTCGGACCGTGTCGTGGCTCCCCAGCAGGTTCAGCTGGGCCCGCACTGTTTCGGGCCGGTATTTCTGCAACAGTTCCTGCAGCCGGTGCGCGAAGGCCAGCGAACGGTACTTGCCTTCGACCAGCCAGTCCAGGAGCAGGGTCCGCAGTTCATAGTTCGTGATGCCGTCGAACTGGTCCCCCTGCAACCATCGCCGTCCGTCGCCCCAGATCTCCCCAACGATGTAGGCGTCCGGCTTCGCCTCCTTGACGATCCGGCGGAACTCCCGCCAGAAGGTGTCATCGTCGATCTCGTTCGGTACATCGAGCCTCCAGCCGTCGGCACCCTGTTCCAGCCAGTAGCGGGCCACCGAGAAAAGGTAGTTGCGCACTTCGGGCGTCCCGGTATTGAACTTGGGCAGCGAACGATTCCCCCACCAGCAGGCGTAGTTGGGCGGCATCCGGTCGTCGTAGGCATGGAGGGGAAACGACTGCACGTGGAACCAGGAGAGATAGGGCGACTCGGGTCCGTTTTCCAGGAGGTCCTGAAATGGGAAGAACCCCCGGCCGCAATGGTTAAACACCCCGTCCAGGATCACGCGTATGCCGTTCTCGTGGGCAACCGTCGCAAGTTGCCGGAAGGTCTCGAGATCTCCCAACCGCGGATCGATCCGGAAGTAGTCGTAGGTGTTGTACCGATGCGTAGATGAGGACATGAAGATCGGGTTGAGATAGAGCGCGTTCACCCCGAGGTCCAGGAGGTAAGGAATGGCCTCGATGATCCCGGCCAGATCGCCCCCGAAGAACGAGGTCCGTGTGGGCAGTTCCCCCCACGGGTGCACGTTTGGCGGGTCATTTCCGGCGTCGCCGTTGCGGAAACGATCCGGAAAGATCTGGTAGAAGACGGCGTCCTGGACCCAGTCGGGCGGCTCCGTGGAAACAGACATCCGCTTTTCTCCCGAAAAGGCAGTGCCACCAGCACGCAAGCCGCCGCTACCCCTCATCATCCGGCAAGGTTCCGTCATCGACAGAAGGTGCAGCGTCCAGAACTTCGCGCACCCGGTGGGCCAACGCCTGAGGGGAGAACGGCTTACACAGGAAAGCGCTCCTTGCGAGCCCGTGCCGGAGGCAGCATTCTTCCCCATAGCCCGACATATAGAGCACTCTTGTCCCAGGCAGACGCCTGTGTACTTCCCGCGCCAGTTCTTCCCCGCTCATGCCGGGCAAAAGGAAATCGCTGAGCAACAGGTCGACAGAGCATTCCGGAGCAGCGACGAGGCGGATTGCCTCGTCAGCACTTGCCGCCTCCAACACCCGATACCCCAGCGCGCGAAGCATCCGCGAGAGGAACTCCCGCACGGCCTCGTCGTCCTCCACCAGCAGGATCGTCTCCTTTCCGGAGGGCATCGAAGTCCCGGTTTCCGGAAGCGGGCAGGACGCCGCCTGTCCCTCCGCGCGCGGGAGATAGATGTCGAAGGTCGACCCACGGCCTGGTTCCGAAGAGACCACGATCTGGCCCCGACACTGGCGCACGATCTGCAGGACAGTGGCCAATCCCAGCCCGGTCCCTTCGCCGGCTCCCTTCGTGGTAAAAAAGGGTTCGAAAAGGTGCTCCTGCACCTCCCTGTCCATTCCGGTACCGGTGTCGACCACGCGCAACCGCACGAACGACCCACGCAGTCCTGCGGGTACATCCGGCGTGTCCAGGTCGAACCGCTTGGTCTCCAGGGTCAACTGCCCTCCGAGGGGCATCGCGTCCCGTGCGTTCACCACGAGGTTCACCACCGCTTGCTCGAGCTGCGCGCGATCCGCACGTACCGGGCAGGGCTCGGGGTCCAGAGACACACGGAACTCGACCGTCTCGCCCACCAGGCGCCTCAGCATGCGCTCGAGGTCGATGACTACCTCGTTCAGGTCGAGCACCTGGGTCTCGAGGGCCTGTCGTCGGGCAAACGCCAGCAATTGTCGAGTCAAGCGCGCCCCCTGGTCGACGATCCGAAGCACCTGCTCCAGGTCGTTGCGCGCCGGGCTATCCGGCGGAAGGGCAGCCCCCGCGAGCGTCGCATACCCCCGCAGCGCGGTCAGCAGGTTGTTGAAATCGTGCGCAACCCCTCCCGCAAGCCGGCCCAGCGTTTCCATCTTCTGAGCCTGAAGGAACTGCGCCTCCAGCCGCTTCCGTTCCGTCAGGTCGTGGGCGATGGCGAGGAACCCTGTTGGCCGGCCCGCACCATCCTGGACCAACGAAAGGCTCAGCTCGACCGGGACCGGTTTGCCCGTCGGCAGGAGCACCGTGTACTCCAGGCCCTGGAGGATTCCCCTCTCCAGCACGCGCCGCGCGGCTGCTTCCAGCCGTTCCCGCTCGTAGGGCGCCAGCAACTCGAAGCCATCCCGTCCGACGAGCTCTTCCGCGCGGTCCACACCGCATAGGGCCGCCGCCTGCCGGTTGGCCATCTGCACCCGACCCTCCAGATCGGTGAGGACAATTGCGTCAGGAGACGTTTCCACCAGCGCGCGGTACCGCTCCTCGCTCGCCCGCACCGCCTGTTCGGCCTCCCACTGCTCGGTCACGTCGTGCACCAGCGTCACGACCTGGATAACCTCCCCGCCCTGCACGATCGGGATCTTGTGGGTTTCGGTGATGAACCGACGGCCCTTCAGATACGTTTCCTCCTGGGTAAAGATCGGCCGGCCGGTGCGGAACACCTCCTCGTACTCTTCGCGTACCCGTTCCGGCAGGAAGGGAAAAAGTTCCAGCGGGGAACGGCCGATGATCTCCGGGCCGAGCTCCAGCTCCTCGACCCACCAGCGCAGCGCCCGGTTGCAGAGCACGATCCGCAGGCCGCGGTCCACCACGTGGATCGGATCCGCCAGCGCATCGATCGTGGCACGGTACAGAGCCTCCGATCGGCGCAGGGCTTCTTCCGCCCACTTGCGGTCGGTCACGTCGCGCGATACCCCCAGCACAGCCTCCACCCGACCGTCCCTTCCCAGGAGCGGGGCCAGCGAGGTCTCGAGCCAGCGTTTCCGCTCGCCGAATTCCATCTCGTCCTCTACGAAAAGCGGAACGCCGGTCTCAAAGACCTGCTGAAGGTTCTTGCGTTGCCGCTCGAAAGAGAGGAAAAGATCCTCGGGTCTCGCTCCCAGCACTTCCTCCGGCGTGCGCCCGAGCATCGCTGCTGCGGCGCGGTTCACGTAGAGCACCCGGCCTCCCCTCCCGATCACAAAGATCGCGTCGCGCGCCGCCTCGGCCAGGGTGTAGTACCAGAGTTCGCCCGGTCTCGCTGCCAGCTCTACGGGCTCGAGCTGCGGTCGATCCCGCAGGATCCACGCCAGCGCGACCGCCTCCCCATCGGCGCCCGGGAGCGCGAGAAGGGTCCCGTGCACTTCCCTGGGCTCCCCGTTCCCGTCGACAAACCGCACCTGCCCGCTCCAGGAGCTTCCCGGGATCGGCAGCCCGTCGCTCTTTGGCAACCATTCCTGTAGCGATCGGCCTTGTAGCTCGCGCCGGCCTTCCCCGAACAAGAGCGAAGCGGCCCGGTTTGCCCAGTAAACCCTCCCCTGTGCGTCGCACAGAAGCAGTGCTTCCGGGAGCTCGTCCAGCAGCGCGCGGTATGCATTCGCTTCGGCTTCGAGCCCGCGGATGCTCGTCTCCAACTCCGCCAGGAGCTGAGCTGACGCCTGCGGCCACTGGCCCGCCTGGTCTATCCAGCTTCGCAGTTGGGCGACGAGGTCCGCCCGGCCCCATTTCCACTCCCACTCGCGCATTCCATCTCCTCCGTTGGCCCGTACGATCTTTCGCGTGCTGCGCGTTCCCGATCTTCCCGCAGGGGGCGATACCGCTCCACGCTGCGAAACACGTTGATATACAGCTCCGGGCAAGTGCGGCGCAACTCGGCCAGAAACGCCCGCAACTGCCCCCGTACCCCGGTTTGGCTGAACGGACAGGTGCTCTCGTAGACCGGCAGTCCGAACAGGCGCGCGAAGCGCCGCAGTTCGTGGCTGTGAAAGAAGGCCAGCGGCCGGATCAGTGTCAGGACGCCGCCGAAGAGCGGGTAATACGGCTCCGGCCGTTCCAGCCGGCCGTGAAGGAGCAGGTTCATCACGGCCGTTTCGGCGATGTCCTCCAGGTGGTGGGCCAGCGCCAGTTTGTTGCACCCCATCTCCACGGCTGCGGTAAAGAGCGCCTTGCGCCGCACCCAGCTGCACCGGAAGCATCCCGGGGTCTCGTTCCGGAAATCGACCGTCTCGATGCGGTACGGCACGCCTTCCCGGCGAAAGTGCTCTTCGAGCACTTCGGGCGGCGGGGCCCCGATATCCCAACCGATGTAGGTCACGTGGATGGCGACGAGTTCGTAGGAGGGAGGGAAATAGTGCGGCCGCTCCCGGAGCAGGCGCAGGAGGGACAAGCTGTCCTTCCCTCCGGAAACGGCCACCGCGATGCGGTCCCCTTCCTCGATCAGGCGGTAGATCGAGACGGCCCGATTCACCTTGCGCAGGTAGAAGCGCAGCGTACGGCGGAGGTCCACCTCGCGTTCCGTCGCCACGTCATCCCCTCCGGGCCTCGATCGCTTCGCGGTAGACGGCAAGCGTCTTCTGCGCGGCCTCCTCCCACGAAAAGCGGCCGGCCCGCTCCACTCCCCGCGCGCGCAGCTGTTCGCGCAGCGCCTGGTCGCTCCAGAGACGGGCCATGGCGTCCGCCCAACCGTCCACGTCTTCGGGCGGCACGAGCCATCCGCCGTCTCCCACGACCTCCGGGAGCGCCCCGGCCGTGGAAGCGATCACCGGCGTCCCGCAGGCCATCGCTTCCAGCGGGGGCAACCCGAACCCCTCGTAGAGAGAAGGGAACACGAAAAAGCGCGCCGCGCGGTAGAGCCATACCAGATCCGTGGCTGGAACGCGGCCGACGAAGACGACTTCCTGCGCCAGGCGCAATTCGTTGACGACCCGGAACACTTCCTCCGAAAGCCAGCCCTCCTCTCCGGCAACCACCAGGCGCGGATGGGGGTCGAGCTGCGGATAGCGCTCCCGCATCCGGTGAAACGCACGGAGCAGTCCCACAAGGTTCTTACGTGGCTCGATGGTCCCCACAAAAAGGGCGAACTGCTCCGGTGCAAGAATCCGACCCCGGAAGGTACGGCGCTCCTGTGGATCGAGCGCCTGCGGGTGGAAAGCGGTGCCCGCGGCCTCGTACACCACACGCACCTTTTCTTCCGGCACCTCGAGCAGCTCCAGGAGATCGCGCTTTGTGCATTCGGACACCGCGATCACCCGCTCCGCGCTCCGCACCGCCTTTCGCACGCGCCCGTAGTAGCGCGCGGCTTGCGGGGTCACCAGGTGAGGGAAGCGCAGGAACGCCAGATCGTGCACCGTGACCACGCCGGCGTAGAGACGTCGCTCCGGGAGTACGAAATCGGGGCTATGGAGGCAATCGAGCCGTAGCGGGAGCAGTTCGAGCGGCAGGGTCAGGCTTTCCCAGCGGTGGTGGCTGGGGGTCCACACCGGCACATGTTGCAGGTTGGGCGCCTCCACAAGCCGGCCGGCCTGGCGGCGGTCGTGCAGGAGCAGGAAGCGCTCCTGGGGAGCCACGCGCGTCAGCGCCTCCACCAGGCGCAATGTATACTGGCCGATCCCGGCGCGCCGGTAGTAACAGAGCCGTGCATCGATCGCCACACGCATTGTCTCCTCCTGCATCCGCCATCGGAGATTATACCACAGGGCGTGACCCTTCCACGGGCCCGAGCCCAGGGCCCCCAGGAAGGGCCACCGGCTCCCGTCTACCCGGCCCGCCCGGTGATATAGTCCTCGGTCAATTTCTGGCTCGGGTTGGTAAAGATCGTGCGTGTGGGGGCGTATTCCACGAGCTCTCCCAACCAGAAGAACCCCGTCCAGTCGGATACACGCGCCGCCTGCTGCATATTGTGGGTTACGACCACGATGCAGTACCGTTCTTTCAGCTGCTGCATCAGTTCCTCGATCTCCAGCGTGGCGATCGGGTCCAGTGCAGAACACGGTTCATCCATCAGGATGACTTCGGGGCGCACCGCGATCGCCCGGGCGATGCAGAGGCGCTGCTGCTGCCCCAGCGAAAGCGTGAGCGCATCCTGACGCAGGTTGTCCTTCACCTCATCCCACAGGGCGGCCGCCCTCAGGCTTTCCTCCACCAGGTCCTGCAGAGCGCTTCCGCGCGCCAGCCCGAGCATCCTGGGGCCAAGAGCCACGTTGTCAAAGACCGATTGGGGAAAGGGGTTCGGACGCTGGAAGACCATCCCCACGCGTCGGCGCAGCTCGACGACGTTGATGCCCGGGGCGTAGATGTCCTCCCCGTCCACGAGGATGCGGCCCTCCACGCGTGTGCCCGGTATCGTGTCGTTCATCCGGTTCAGGCAACGCAGGAAGGTCGATTTCCCGCACCCGGAAGGGCCGATCAGGGCAGTGATCTGCCGGTCCTCGATCTCCAGTGTGATGCCGGAGAGTGCCCGGTGGCGGCCGTAGTAAAAGTTCAGATCGTGAACCTGGATCTTCGGCAGTTGAACCATCGGCTACCCGAACCGACCCGTGATATAGTCCTCGGTCCGCCGGTCCCTCGGGTTGGTGAAGAGCTGCTGGCCCGGACCGGCCTCCACAAGTTCCCCCATCAGAAAAAAAGCCGCATAATCCGCGATGCGGGCCGACTGCTGGATGCTGTGGGGCACAATGACGATCGTGTAGGAAGACTTGAGCGCAAAGAGCGTCATCTCTACTTTTCCGGTCGAGATCGGATCCAGCCCGGAGGTCGGCTCGTCCAGGAGGAGCACTTCCGGCTCGAGCGCCAGGCTGCGGGCGATGCATAACCGCTGCTGCTGGCCTCCTGAAAGGGCGCTTGCTGGCTCGTCCAGGCGATCCTTTACCTCATCCCACAGCGCGGCTTGCACGAGACTCCGTTCCAGGATCTCGTCCAGCCGCGCGCGGTCGCGGATCCCGGCGAGGCGCGGCCCGTAGCAGACGTTCTCGCGGACCGTACCCGGAAGGGGCAACGGCAGAGCAAACACCATTCCCACGCGCCGCCGCAACGCGATCACGTCGAACCCGGGGGCATAGATGTCCTGGCCATCCAGCAGGATCCGTCCCGACATCCGGGTCCCTTCCACGAGGTCGTTCAGCCGGTTGATCAGGCGCAGGAGGGTCGTCTTTCCCCCTCCGGCTGGCCCGAAGAGGACGGTGATCGCGCGGGCCGGAATGTCCAGCGTCACATCCTTCAATGCGGGCTGGTTGCCGTACGAGTAGCTCACATGCTCGATACGGATCTTCGGCTCGTTCACCACGGCCGCTTCCTCCGGAAGTAGCTGCGGATCAGGGTTGCGGTCAAGTTCAACGAGAGCACAAAGATCAGGAGCACCAGCGCCGTTCCGTACTGTACTTGCAGCGGCATGCCCGGAACCTGTGTGCTGATCACGTAGAGGTGGTACGGGAGCGCCATCGTCTCATCGTACAGGGAACGGGGCAAACGCGGCAGGTAAAAAGCGGCAACCGTGAACAGGATGGGCGCCGTCTCCCCGGCGGCCCGCAGCAGCCCCAGGAGCACGCCGGTGATGATCCCGGGAAGCGCCTGAGGAAGGACGATGCGGCGGATCCCCTGCCACCGCGTGCCGCCCAGGCTGGCGTTCACCGTCCGGAACTCGACGGGCACGGCACGGAGCGCCTCCTCCGCCGCGCTGATCATCACCGGCAGGGTCATGATGGCCAGCGTGAGCGCCCCTGCCAGGATAGAGGAGCCGAACCCCAGGAAAAGGACAAACAGGCCGAGCCCGAAGAGCCCGTAGACGACGGAGGGAATGCCGGCCAGGTTAACGATCGCCAGACGGATCAAGCGCGTCAGGAGCGTATCCCGCGCGTATTCGGAAAGATAGACCGCTCCGCCGATGCTCAGGGGGATCGCGACCACCGCAGTCCCCAGTGTCAGGGCGATCGTACCCACAATGGCTGGCAGAATGCCCCCCTCGCGCATCCCCGCCCTGGGCATCGCGGTCAGGAACTCCCACGAGATCGCCCCGGCCCCCCGCACGATGATCACCCCCACCACGAACAGGATCGGCAGCACCACCACGATAGAGGCCAGTGCGAGCAAAGCAAAGCCGACCTTCTGCACGCGATGACGGCCCATCAGCGCAACCCTCCGCGCCGCCGTTTCTGGAACATCGCCGCTGCCGCCGTCAGGTTGATGAGAAAGGTAACCACGAACAGGATGATCCCGACACCAAAGAGCACGTGATAGTGGGTGCTCCCCTGGGCCACTTCGCCCATTTCCGCGGCGATGGTGGCGGTCATCGTGCGCACCGGCCGGAAAAGCGAATCCCAGGTCAGCGGCATCCGGGCGGCGTTCCCCGTCACCATCATCACGGCCATCGTTTCCCCGATGGCGCGTCCCATGCCCAGCATCACCGCGGTGAGCACCCCGGAACGCGCGGCCGGAACCACCACGTGCCAGATCGTCTGCCACTTCGTCGCCCCAAGGGCCAGCGCCGCATCGCGATAGCTCTTGGGTACGGCATCCAGCGCGTCTTCTGCGACGCTGATGATCGTAGGCAACGACATATAGGCGAGGACGACGGCTCCGGTGAAAGCTGTGAGTCCCGTCGGCATGCCGAGCACCCGGCGCACCAACGGCGCGAGGATCGTCATGCCGAAAAAGCCCAGCACCACCGAGGGGATCCCCGCGAGTACCTCGATCATCGGTTTGAGGATCTCCCGCGCCCATCCCGGGGCGACCTCCCGGATAAAGACCGCGGTCGCGACGCCCAGCGGTAGGGCGATCGCGATCGCGGTCACCGTGACCAGGAGAGAACCCAGGATCAGCGGCAGCGTGCCGTACAGCTCGAAAGTGGGGTACCAGCGCGTGCCAAAGAGGTTGTCCAGCGAGACCTGGAAGAAGGCGGGCAGCCCCTCGCGCAGCAGGAAAAGAAAGATCAGCACCACGAAGGCGATCGTAGAAAAGCCGGCCACCCGGATGGCCGCTTCGACCGCGAATTCACCCCAGCGCTGCGAGACTCTGGGCAATCCCGGCCTTTCCCTCACCTTGCCTCCCGATCGGTTAATCCAGCGGCACGAACCCCAGCTCGGTCACCAGCTTCTGTCCTTCGCCCAGGACCCAGTCCAGATAGTCCCGGACAATGCCCTGTGGCTCGCCGGCCGTGTACATATAGAGCGGCCGGGCGATCGGATAGGAACCATCCTTCACCGTCTCCGCCGACGGTAGCACATAAGGTCCACGGGCATCCCGCGCTACGGCAACCACTTTCTGCCATTCGGTCACGTATCCCAGCCCGTCGTAGCCGATGGCGTTCGGGTTCTGGCGGATTTCGGCGCTGATCCCCTCCGATGAAGGCATCAGCAGGGCATCCGGAGAGAACAGCAGGTCGCTCTTCTGCCCCAGTCGAACCACGTGCTCCAGGAAGTAAACGTACGTTCCCGAATTGGATTCCCGCGAGAGGAGCACGATCGGCCGGTCGTCCCCCCCGACCTCGCGCCAGTTCGTGATGCGCCCTGTATAGATGTCGGAAAGCTGCTGCAGGGTCAGCCCTTGCACCGGGTTGGACGGGTGTACGACCACAGCGATCGCATCGTAGGCAACGACGAATTCCACCGGGGTGATCCCATTGGCCTGCGCGGTTGCCTTCTCCTCGTCCTTCATCTCGCGCGAGGCGTTGGCGATGTCGACCGTCCCGTTCATCAGGGCGGCGATCCCGGTTCCGGACCCGCCCCCGGTGACCGAAATGCGCACTTCCGGGTGCTCTGCCATATAGGCCTCGGCCCAGGCAAGCGCGAGGTTCACCATCGTGTCGGAACCCTTGATGACGATCGTATGACGGGCGGAGGGCGTCGGCGTACCGGTTTCCGCCGGACGACAGCCCGAAAGGAGGAGCAGAAGGAGCAGCAGCATGGACCCGCAAGCAACCCCGGGCGCCTTGAGGAGCCCGGGGGAACGGGACAACGAACGCGGTTGCAAGTTGCTCATCTGCTTCACCCAGCGATGGCTGAACGATAGTATACCATGCCTGGGACAGGCCCGCAAACGCACAGTTGACAGGCTGTGGAAGCCGTGGTATCATAAAATCGCTCGGGGATGCAATGGGTTCGACAGGGAGGAAACGATCCGGGCCGCGAGCCGAGGCGCCTGACCTCGATAAAACGGGCAATGCCAATAAGCGGCAACACCTTCACTCGCGCCCCTGTGGCGCTTGCTGCGTAAGTAACGCAGCACGTCCTGCCGGACCTCGCCCTGGTGGGTTCGGACAGGGCGTCGAAATGCCAGGGTGCTCTTGCCCGGAACGCCGGCTAAGGGCAGGAAAAGACGCCAGTCGGCTGGCCCGGAGGAACCCTGCCGACAGGGGGCCTTCGGGCGACACGAAAGTGTCGGCTACGCTCGTAGAAGCCCGGTAGGGAACTCTCTGGACAGGGGTTCGATTCCCCTCATCTCCACCAAAGCAATGCGGGGCAGCGGCAAGTCGCTGCCCCGCGCTTTTTCCGGACAACTCTCTCCCCGGGGCAAATCCGCGTCCGCTCACTCGCTCGTGATCGCGTAGTAGCACCGCCCCTCCGGTGTGGCACGCATCTCGTCGATTTCCCAGCGCACACCTTCCCCTGCCGCTTCTACCAGCATCATCTCCGCTGGCACGTGGAGGATGCCGTGTGCCAGATGAGCCTCGCAGAAACGCCGGCATCGCTCGACATCGCCTCCGCACGCGGCCAGCAACGGGCAATCGTCCCCCAGGGGAGCGAGGAACACCACGCGCTCGGGGAGAAAGAGAACGGGGCGCGGGTAGTGGAACCCGAGCAGCTGCGAAAGCCCACGCTTGATGCGCCCGGCGAAAGGCTGTCTGCGGATCGCCCGCTCCCAGTGGTACGCCTCCAGGGTCAGGAACGCTGCGCGCGCGTCTCCTCCGCGGATTCGGTAGCGTCGCTTCAAGTTTTGCGCGAGGCGGGCGATCGCAGCGCGATCCAACGGCTCACGGAAGCGGCCGGCCGTCCGGCGCACGGCCTCCTCCACCCCGATCTCTTCCGCGAGCGCGACCTCTTTTTCCAGCGCCTGGCGCCAGGCCCGGAGGTCAAACGGCAGCTCCACGGCTTCCTCCCTTCCGCCACCACCACAGGAGGGCCGGCAGCATGGCTACCCCAAATCCCAGGCAGGGCATTTCCAGCCCTCTCCCTCCCTGGGGCGTCGCACCAGGAACCTGCGTGGGAAGAGGGCTCCCAGGCATCCCCGGCGTCCGTGTGGGAACGGCCGTCGGGACGCGCGGAGTCCCCCGCAGGCCCACAGAACCACGCCAGGCTTCCAGGAACTCGTCGAACGAGATGCCGTACACCTCCCGGAACGCCTCCTTTTCGTCGAAGCGGATACCGGCGTTCTTGTAGGCCTGAAGGTATTCGCCCAGTTTTTCTTCTCCGTACTGCTCGATCAAGAACTTCACCAGGCTGTAGCTCTGGGCATAGGCCAGCAAGGCCCGCTCGTAGTCGGCAGGAAATCCCCCCACGATGAACTCCATCGGGAGCAGAGTGCCCTCCGCGGCGGCCTTCGCCACCAGGCGGTCGTAGTAGGGGTTGCTCGGGCTCTCGCTGTAGACGGCCAACCCCTCGTTGAGCCACGATGGGGGATATACATAGGGGTTGTCCGTCAACTGGAAGAAGAGGAGATGCGCGATCTCGTGAGGGATTACCTGGGCCAGGTAGCCGTAGTCCCCCGGGACGATGGTCTGTACTGTCAACCCCATCTCCGGGAAAGCCCGTCCCCCGATCCACTCGTTCATCCGCGGGAACGCGGAACGGAAATCGTCCTCGCTCCCGTAGACCACGATACGGATGGGGAAATCGAGCTGGGCCCCAAGTCCTTCTTCGAGCGTTGTCAGCGACCAACGCGCCTTCTCGTACAACGCTTCGCCGAACTCCTCGCCCCCGACATACCAGAAGACGGCGAGCGACTCGTCGGACCGCGTCTGCCATTCGAACCGTACGTCGTCGTAGTAAAAGATCCGCTCCTCGGTCTTGAGCACGTTGCCGGCCGCATCGCGGATCTCCCAGCGGTACAGGATCGGGGTCCCCGGCGGGACGGTCTGATACTCGGTATGCCAACGGTAGGAAGCCTCGACGCGGCGGCCACGCGTGAACTCCAGCGGCACCTGGGTTTCCGACTCGGAGCCGCGCATCCGGTAGTAGAGCTTTATCCTTGTGATGTCGGCCACCTGGCTCTCGGCCTCGATGTGGAACAGGAGCTCGACCGGGAACCGGTTCTCCATCCGCTCCGACAGAATACGGACCGGCTCCTCCTGTGCCCCCACCCGCACGGGCAACACCAGAAGCAAGAACAGGAGCGCAAGAAGGCCCCTCCGGATCAACGGGCGACCTCCTGAGGAGGCGTTACCACGGGGAGCGTCAGCAACGCGTGGGGGACGATCAGCACCTCCGCGTTCGGCCCCTGATGCTCCTGCACCCAAGCGAACGCCTCCTCCATCGTGGCCGCGGGGATCATCTTGACCTCGCGTACCAGCTCCGGGCGCTGTGCCCCGACCACGATGATATTCGCCTCGCAGAGGACTTTGGCCACCACAAAGGCGCGTTGCTCGCCCGGGGGGTACCCCTCGCGTCGGAGTTGTTCCACGAGGGCCGGCATGCTGGACGCGTTCTTCAGCGCCTGGTAGAACCGCTGTTCCCCGGCTCCCTCCCCGGCGCCCTCCGGGCACGGCGCGGGAACGATGTAGGTGCCCCCGGGCCGTACCACGGGCGTGGGGGCAAAGTGGAGGTAGGTCGGCGCACGGGAGGCTTGGTAGAGGTTCGTATCCTTGGGAAATCCCACGCCGGCCACGGCCACATCGTAGGGATGGGGGATCGGCACCTCGTAGAGCGAACGGGCCACCTGGACGAGTTCCCGGAACGCGGCCACCGGATCGCCGGCGCGCACCGCCACGACCTGCTTTTCGTCGTCGAGCACCAGGTTGACGATGAAGCGCAAGCCGGCCCGGCGCGCCGCCTCTTCCAGCGCTTCGCGGAACGGGTTCCCCTCGACCTTCCCCAGGCGGGTCCCCGGGTGTTCGAGCATCTGCGGGCCGTGCGTGTAGGCGATCATCGCTTCCCCCGCCGCTCCCACCGCCAGCGTCTTGGCCCCACCGGAGTAACCGGCGTACTGATGGGGTTCCACCAGACCCGTGGCGATCAACAGGTCCGACTCGTAGGCGATGCGGTTGACCGAAAGCGGGATCCCGCTCTCCGTGCGTCCCAGGTCCACAAGCCCGTGCGGATCGCGGGCATCGTGATCCACCACGCGGTACCTCCGCACCACCTCCAGCCCGAGCTTGGCGATCTTTTCCGCCTCGGTGCTCGGTCGGTGCATCCCCACGCCGCAGAGAAAGGTGATGTTCTCCTCCGCCACGCCCGCGGCCAGGAGCTCCTCCAGGATCGGACCGACGAGCAGCGCATCGGGGCAAGCCCGCGTGACGTCGGTAAAGACGATACACACCCGGTCGGTGGGGCGCGCCATCTCCCGCAGGCGCGGGGTACCCACGGGATGGGCCAGTGCCTCCCGCACGGCAGCCGGAACGTCGGGAAGCGGCGGCAGGCGGCGGGATTCCAGCACCGTAGCACGCATCCCCGGAGGAAGCTCGAAGGCCAACTCCCCCTTTCCGTAGGGAACGCGGTACATCCACCACCTCCTTCGAAGCGCGCCTTGCGGCTAGAGATCGAAGGCCACACCGACCTCCTGGGCGATCGCGCGGAGGTCGTCGTACACTTTACCCAGGAGGGGAACGCCTTCCACCCGGTTGCGCTCGGTGGCCTCGAACTCTTTTTCTCCGTGGATGTAGATCCGTGTCTGGCCTTCTGCCTTGGGCGAATCCTTCAGGCGGCGGATGATGTCATCCATCGTGGCCCGGAACTCT
Source organism: Chloroflexia bacterium (assembly GCA_041082245.1). Taxonomy (GTDB): domain Bacteria; phylum Chloroflexota; class Chloroflexia; order DTKN01; family DTKN01; genus DAOTVY01. Next base: position 1,444 of record JBDOIE010000107.1, on the reverse strand, counting down.
TCCTCGGGCCGGAAACCGTCGATGCGCAGCGCGCCGAAAAAGTGCCCCACGTTTGCGGGAAGCGGTTTCCCATCCGGTGTGCGGGGATAGATGGTGTCGGCGTAGCCAGCTCCGGGGAGGACGCCGGAGAGGATGTCCACAAGCAATGCCAGGCCGTAGCCCTTGTGCCCGCTCAAGAGCTCGCCTGCTCCCCCCAGGGGAAGCAGGCCGCCGCCGGCCCGGTTCTTCAGGTTGCGCAGGACACGCCCGGCATCCGTGGTATCGAGGCCCCGCTCATCGGTCGCCCAGCCGATCGGCATTGCTTTCCCCAGCCGGTCGTACACCTCCAGCTTGCCGCGTGGCACGGTGCTGGTGGCCATATCGAGCACGAAGGGGCGTTCTTTTCCGGCCGGCGCAGCGACCGCAATCGGGTTCGTGCCGAGCATCGCGTCACGCCCGAAGGTCGGAACGACGAGCACGTCGGCGTTGGTCATCGAGATCCCGATCAGGTTTCCCTCCTCCAGCGCCATCATCGCGTAGTAGCCGGCGATGCCGTAATGGTTCGAATTGCGCACGGCGACAAACCCTGCGCCTACTGCCTTCGCCTTCTCGATCGCCAGCCGCATCGCCCGTACGCCGACCGGCTGACCGAGCCCCGCCCCGCCGTCGATGAGCGCGGTAGCCGGGGTTTCGTGCACCACACGGATCTCCGGGCGCGGAACCATAACTCCATCCCGTATCCCCTGGACGTAGCGCCGCAAGCGGGCCACACCGTGGGAGTCGATGCCCCGCAGGTCAGCCTCCACCAGCACATCGGCGGTGATCGCGCTGTCTTCCTGGGGGACTCCCAGCGCTACAAAGACGCGGGTGACGAATTCGCGCAGCCGATCGGGGGGGACGCGGATGCTTTCACCTGCCGCCATGGCTTCCTCCTCCTTTGGATTTCGCCTGTACGGGGAAACGACACCGAACCGCGCGCTTCAGTATAGCACCGCCAGGGCCTTCTTGCAAAGCGTTTGGCAAGCCAAGTCCCGTTCTGGTATAATGAAAAAAAACGAGGGACAGCATCTTCTGCCCCTCGGATACGGGGTTTCGCATGGCTCTGCTGAAACGACTGGGAGGACAGCCACCGGGGCCGCCAGAGGAAGGTGGAGCGCTGAGCCGCCGTTTGGGACAGCCTCCTGCGGAGCCGCCTGGTCCTCCCTCCGGGGATACAGAGAAGCGGGTAGAGAAGACCTCGATTCCGCCTGCTGCGCCGAGTTCCGAGGGATTGCTCGCCCGTCTGACCCAGCCCCAGCGCGAGGAACCGGAGGCGACGTTCGGCCGCAAACTGCGCCGCGCTCCCCCAGACCCCCTCACCACCCTCCGCTTCCGCCTCCAGGAGCGCGTCATCGCCGCCCTCGGACCCCGCTACACCTCCATGGACCGCACCACCGCCCGCCGCATCATGGAGCAAACCGTCGAG
>JBDOIE010000106.1:0-3565 GCA_041082245.1 Chloroflexia bacterium | reverse complement strand
TGTGTTATACTTCTGCCGCCGTTGTCCGGCGCGCCCGGGGAATTGCCTGGGCGTATCCTTGTGCGATTTGCCGGCAGGTTTTCTCACCCTTCCGGAGGCTACTCGATGAAGAAGTGGCGTACTTGGCTTATCGTGCTGGCCTTCCTGGCCGTTATGGTTGGCCTTTACCTGATCGGCTGGAAAGTTCTGCACAACAAGGCGGCACTCCTGCAGGCCCATATGCACATCCCGCGCCCCAAACCGGAACCGATCATGATCTTCCACCTCGGGGGGCGCGAGATCCCGATCGTGAACACCGTCTTCAGCAGTTTCCTGGCGATGGTGGTCCTGGTGATCCTATCGGCCCTTGTTTCCCGGGGGCTGGCGCGCATCCCGGAGGAGGAACGTATCGCGCGGCCGCGCGGGTGGCAAAACCTCGTGGAGTGGGCTGTCGAGTATGTGATCAACCTCCTGGAGGGGGCGGCGGGAAAGGCCCGCTTGAAGAAGCGGCCGTTGGGCCGGACGATTTTCCCGCTGGTCGGCACGCTCTTTGTCTTTATCATCTTTGCGAACTGGTTCAGCCTGCTCCCGGGCTTTAGCACCATCCTGGTGAAGGCGCCAGAAGCCGCCTTGCCCGCCGAGGCCGCAGAAGCGACCGCGCATGCTGAGGCTGGGGAAACGACCGAGCAGGCTCAGGAAAAGCATGCCGAGCCTTTCGGCCTGATCTGGCTTTTCGGCAAAGAAGCGCCCGGGGAAGCGGTGCCGCTGCTGCGCGCGCCGAACAGCCACCTCGCAGTGACCGCCGGGATGGCGATCGTAGCGATCCTGACCGTCCAGGGGCTTGCGATCTATGCCCACGGACCGGTCGGCTATCTGAAACATCTGGCGACAGACGCTCCGATCTGGATGCGCTTCATCATGTTGCCGATCCACGTCGTAAGCGAGCTTTCGCGGGTGATCTCGCTGAGCGCCCGTTTGTTCGGGAACCTGTACGGCGGAGACGTGCTGCTGGCGGTGATCTTTAACCTCGTGGGGATCGCCCTGCCGGCGATCTTTTTCGGTATCGAGGCCTTTTTCTACTACATCCAGGCACTGCTGTTTTCCGTGCTGACCACCGTCTACATCGTTATGGCCGTGGGCGGCGCGCATGCAGAGGAGCACGCCCACTGACAGATCCGAAAAGGAGGCAGGTCCATGGACATCAAGTTCGCTGCGGCACTGGCCATGGGGATCGGCTCGATTGCTCCGGCATTGGGGATCGGTATGGCGGTTGCCAAGGCCATGGAGGCTATTGGACGAAACCCCGAGGCGGCCGGCCCCATCCAGGGTGTGATGATCGTGGGCATCGGACTGGCCGAGGCGGTCGCCATCTACGCCTTCGTCATCGCCCTGGCGATCATCTTCACGTAAGATCGGGCTGTCTGTGGGCCATGCCCCGATCGTGGGGCAGGCACCTGGCCCGAGGGATTTTCGGAAACGAACGCACTGAAGCGGCAAGCGAGGTGCTGAAGCGATGTTCAAAGCATTGGGGATCGACCTGGTCAGCCTGGCATTCCAGATCGTCGCCTTCGTCATCCTGATCTGGCTGCTGAACCGGCTCCTGTTCCGCCCCATCCGGAGGACCCTGGACGCGCGTGAGCAGCGTATCCGGGAAAGTATGGAGGAGGCGGACCGGATCAAGCAGCAGGCGATCCGCGCGGATGAGGAGTACCAGGCCCGTATCGAGGAGGCACAACGCAGGGCCCAGGAGATCGCCGACCAGGCTCGGGAGCGGGCCCGACAGGAGCGGGAGGAAATCCTGGAGAAGGTCCGGACAGAGGCCCAGCAGTTCCTGGAGGACGCCCGGGTGCAGATCGAATTGGAGCGCCGCGATCTGGCGCGCGATGCCCGCCGCCAGGTGGCCGGCCTGGCGGTGCTGGCCGCCGGGCGCCTGATCGGCGAGTCGCTGGACGACGAGAAGCACCGCCGCCTGGTCGAACAGCATATCGCTGTGCTGGATGCCCCGCTGGAGGAGCTGGAGCGGGCGTTGAGCGCGCTTCCTGCGGGCAACGTCGCGGTCGTACAGGTGCGCAGCGCTGCTCCGTTGACCGAGGAGCTGCAGGCAGCGATCCGCGAGAAGGTTACCCGCGCCCTCGGGCCGGTGGATCTGGCCTTTGCAAGCGATCCCGGCCTGATCGCCGGCTTCCTGTTGCAGGCAGGCGACCAGGTGGTGGACCTGAGCGTGGCGCGCAAATTGCGGGACCTTTTCCACGAGGTGGTGGGCTAGAACCATCGCGTCATAGGCCTGGGTCTGAATCGCGGTCCAGAGCCGGGAGGAAGGAATGGCCATCCTGGACGATATCGCGCGACAACTGCAGGAGAGCATTGTCCGCTTTGAAGCGCCTGTCCATCCCGTCAACATCGGCCGTATCGTTTCGGTGGGCGACGGGATCGCCAAGATCTCCGGGCTGAGCCAGGTGATGTACAACGAACTGCTGGAGTTCGCCAACGGCAGCATGGGGATGGCCCTCAACCTCGAGGACGAGCTCGTCGGCGCCATCATCCTTGGCGAGTATGCCGATCTGCAGGAAGGCGACTTGGTCAAGGCCACAGGCCGTATCGTCGAGGTGCCCGTGGGAGAAGCGCTCATCGGGCGCGTGGTCGACGCCCTCGGACGGCCCGTGGACGGCAAAGGGCCGATCGCAACGACCCGCTTTCGCCCCATCGAGCGCATCGCGCCGGGCGTGATCGCCCGCGAACCGGTGAACACGCCGGTGCAGACGGGCATCATCGCGATCGACGCGATGATCCCCATCGGCCGGGGTCAGCGCGAGCTGATCATCGGTGACCGGCAGACCGGAAAGACGGCCATCGTCCTGGACACGATCATCAACCAGAAGGGCAAGAACCTGATCTGCATCTACGTCGCCATCGGGCAGAAGCGCACCCAGGTGGCGCAGGTCGTCGCTACCCTGGAGCGCTACGGGGCGATGGAACACACGATCGTGGTCGCCGCAACCGCATCCGAGCCGGCCCCGATGCTCTATATCGCGCCGTACGCCGGCTGCGCGATGGGCGAGGAGTTCATGGAGAACGGCCAGGACGCGCTGATCGTCTACGACGACCTGTCCAAGCATGCCTGGGCCTACCGGCAGGTTTCGCTGCTCCTTCGCCGGCCGCCCGGACGCGAGGCCTACCCGGGCGACATTTTCTACCTGCACTCCCGCCTGCTGGAGCGCGCGGCCAAGCTGAACAAGGAACACGGCGGGGGATCCCTCACCGCGCTTCCTATCGTGGAGACGCAGGCGAACGACGTGACCGCCTATATCCCCACGAACGTCATCTCCATCACGGACGGCCAGATCTACCTCGAGCCCGACCTCTTCTACGCGGGGATCCGGCCGGCGCTGAACGTGGGGATCTCCGTCTCCCGTGTGGGCGGCGCAGCGCAGACGAAGGCGATGAAGAAGGTGGCTGGCAAACTGAAGCTCGACATGGCCCAGTTCCGCGAGCTGCAGGCGTTTGTGCAGTTCGGCACGGAACTGGACGAGGCCACCCAGGCCCAGATCAACCGCGGCCTGCGCATCACCGAGGTGCTCAAGCAGCC
>JBDOIE010000098.1:0-9225 GCA_041082245.1 Chloroflexia bacterium | reverse complement strand
GCCAGCGCACGAGGTCGGGTGTAAGCCTCCCTTCCGTGCAGGCCAGCAGGATCTCGAGGAGGTCGCTATCGAGAAGCGGCAGCAGTACCTGCGTCTCGGGGTCGCCGAAACGGCAGTTGAACTCCAGCACGAAGGGGCCCTCAGGCGTCAGCATCAGTCCCGCGTAAAGCACGCCGACGTAGGGGGTGCCGCGTCGCCGCATCCCGTCGATAGCGGGCTGCAGCACGCGCCGGAGCGCCTCCTCCACGCCCTGCGGGGAAAGGTGGATGGACGGGGCGTAGCCCCCCATTCCGCCGGTATTGGGACCCTGGTCGCCGTCGAAGACGCGCTTGTAATCGCGTGCTGGGAGCAACGGGACGACCGTCCTGCCGTCGCTGAAGGCGAGGAGCGAGGCCTCCTGTCCCTCGAGGCAGGTTTCGATGAGCACCTCGTCGCCGGCCGCGCCGAAGGCGCGCTCCACCATGATCCGGCGCAGGCCCTCCTCGGCTTCCTCGCGGGTGGCGCACACGAGCACGCCCTTGCCCGCAGCCAGGCCGCTTGCCTTGACCACGATCGGCACGGGCTGCTTGCGGAGGTAGGCGAGAGCGTCGGGGTAATCGGCAAAGATCGCGGCCGGCGCGGTCGGGATGCCCTCCTCGAGCATGAAACGTTTCGCAAACGCTTTCGAGCCCTCCAGGCGAGCGGCAGCGGCGCGCGGCCCGAAAGCGCGCAAGCCGGCTTCTGCAAAGGCATCTACCAGTCCCGCCACAAGCGGCGCTTCGGGGCCGACCACCGTGAGGTCGATCCGCTCCCGGCGGGCGAACGCTACCAGCCCCGGGATGTCGGTGGCCTCGATCGGGATGTTTTCCCCCAGGAGCGCAGTTCCCCCATTGCCCGGCGCGACGTAGATCCGTTCCACATGCGGGGATTGGGCGAGCTTCCAGGCCAGCGCATGTTCGCGCCCTCCAGAGCCGACGACCAGGATGCGCATCCTCTCCTCCTAGAGCACGGTCTCGAAGGCACCCTTGTCCGTCCCGGCGAGGACGGGCACCGGGTATTCGCCGCAGAAACAGGCCAGGCAGTAGCCCCGACGGCCGTCGTGGCCCCGACGGCCGTCGTGGCCCCGACGGCTGTCGTGGTTCCGACGGCCGTCGCCGACCGCTTCGAGCAAACCTTCGAGGGAAAGGTACCCCAGGCTGTCCACCCCGAGGTGTTGGGCGATCGCCGGTACCTCCAGCCGGGCGGCGATCAGTTCCTCGCGGCTGGCCATGTCGACCCCCATAAAGCAGGGGCAGCGGATCGGGGGGGAGGCGACGCGCATATGCACTTCCGCCGCCCCTGCGCGGCGCAGCAGTGCGACGATGGGCCCGCTCGTGTTGCCGCGGACGATGGAATCGTCCACCAGGATCACTCGCTTCCCCTGGAGCGCATCCGGAAGCGGGTTGAACTTGAGCGCGATCCCCATACGGCGGAGGCGATCGTCCGGCTGGATGAAGGTACGTCCGATGTAGCGGTTCTTGATCAGCCCCTCCCCGAAGGGGATGCCGGAGGCCTGGGCGTAGCCGATGGCGTGGGAGGTGGCCGAGTCGGGCACCGCGATCACGAGATCGGCCTCCACCGGGTGCTCTTCGGCCAGCCGTTCGCCCAGCCGGCGGCGCACCAGGTGGATGGAGCGGCCCTCGAGCAGCGAATCGGGGCGGGCGAAGTAGATGTACTCGAAGATGCATAGTGACGGCCGGCGCGGGGGGATGCCCTGCACCGAGGTGAGGCCATCCGCATCCAGGCGCACGATCTCTCCGGGGTTTACCTCCCGCAGGTACGTCGCGCCAATTGTGTTCAGCGCGCATGACTCCGAAGCCACCGCCCAGCCGCTGTCGTTCAACCGGCCCAGGCAGAGCGGGCGGAAACCCCACGGGTCGCGCACCGCATAGACGGCGTCGCGCGTGAGCAGCACCAGCGAATAAGCGCCCTCTGCCTGTTCCATAAAGGCGGCGATCCGCTCTTCCCACGTACCGCCCTTTGCCCCGGCGAGCATCAGGGTGATCACCTCGCTGTCGGAGGAGGAAGTGAGCCCGAAGCCGCGCTGCAGGAGATCCCTCCGCAAGGCCGGGGCGTTCGTGAGGTTTCCGTTGTGGGCCACTCCCAGTGGCCCCAGGGCCGTTTCGATCAGGTAGGGCTGGGCGTTCCGCAGTCTGGGCGCGCCGGTGGTGGAATACCGGGTGTGGCCGATCGCGATGTGCCCGCGCAGCGGGTACAGGTTCTCCTCGGTAAAGACCTGCGCCACGAGGCCCAGTCCTTTGTGGATGTGCGCCGTACGGCCGTCGCAGGTGGCAATCCCTGCGCTCTCCTGCCCGCGGTGCTGCAGGGCGTAGAGCGCGAAGAAGGTAAGCCGGGCCACCTGCTGCCCGGGAGCATACAGGCCGAAGACACCACAGGCCTCACGGGGCCGGTCGTCGAGCCGCTGCATGGTCTACCCCTCCGCAGGTTCTCCTTCCTGCTCCCTGGTACCGACCACAAAGGAAGCGTCCGCCGAGAGGAGGCGCTGTCGTTGCGTTTCCTGCGCTTCGCGCACCTTCTGTTGCAGCTCCGGGGATGCAAGGCCCAGGATCTTGGCGGCGAGCAGCGCGGCGTTCTCCGGCTCCAGCACCACCGCTGGTGCGACCCCCGAAGGCGTGCGCAGGGAGGAAAGGAGGTCGGCGCCCGCGTAACGCTCCGAATAGGGCGGGCAGGCGATCACCGGGGCGCTCACCTGCGCATCCACGAGGCCGCTCAATGCGTTGCTGCGGCCGGCCACGGTGATGTAGACTTTGGGCCGGGAGTCCGCCTCGTATGCCCCAAGCAGTTCCAGGAGGTGCGCCGGCGTCTTGTGGGCCGAGGCGACACGTACCTCGCACGGGATCCCATAGCCGGCCAGGGCCTGCACGATGGCGTCCCCGTGGGCCTTGTCCGCGGGTGAGGCGAGGATGACGACCGCCAGCATCGGGTCCTCCTTGGGTTACCGGAAAGGCTCTAGGTAGCGCTCGAGCACACCGACGATGCGTGCCTCCGCCGGGGGCGGCGCCGGGAGGAAACGCCGGCCGGTCAGGCCCTCGTAGAGCGCGATGTACCGGGCGGAGGTCTCGGAGATCACTTTCTCCGGAAGCGAAGGCGGCAGGCCGTCGCCGCGGTAGCCCTGGCGGGCGTACCAGAGGCGGACGTACTCCTTGTCGTACGGCTCCGGTTCCGTCCCCAGCCGGCGCGACATTTCCCAGTCCTCGACGCGCCAGAAGCGGCTGGAGTCGGGGGTGTGTAGCTCATCGATCAGGAGGATGGTGCCGTCCGGCGCGCGCCCGAACTCGTATTTCGTGTCCACGAGGATGTAGCCGGCGTCTGCAGCCCGCCTTTGCCCTTCCTGGAAGAGGGCGAGCGCGGCAGCGGTGACGGCGTCCCAGGTTGCGGCGTCCACCCATCCGTGTTCCACGACCTCGGATGGTGTGAGCCGCTCGTCGTGCTGCCCCGGGCCGGCCTTGGTCGTGGGCGTGATCAGCGGCTCGGGGAGAGGATCGTTCTTGCGGAGGCCTTCCGGGAGGTGGTAGCCGTAGAGATGGCGTTCCCCTGAGGCGTAGAGCGTCCAGAGGGAGGTGCGCGTCACCCCGGTGATGTAGCCGCGCACGATCACTTCTACAGGCAGCGGCTCGCACTCGCACACCAGGCTGACGTTCGGATCGGGTACCTCGAGCAAGTGGTTCGGGACGATCTCGCGCGTCGCCGCGAACCAGAAGGCGCTCAGTTCGTTCAGCACCTGTCCTTTGTGGGGAACGGCGGCGAGCACCACGTCGAAGGCTGAGAGACGGTCGGTCACCACGAGCAGCCGTCGTCCGTCGGGGAGCGAGAACCAGTCCCGCACCTTTCCCCGGCTGTGGGGAAACGGCCACACGAGGTCGATCGAAGTTACGGTGGGCATGTTTCCTCCGGAGGACGCAGCCATTTCCTGTTTCCTCCCGCCTGCTTACCCGAGGGTCTCGCGGATCGCCCCGGCCATCCGCCGCGCGCGCTCCGGAGCGTCGCCGAGGTACCCGGTGACGTCGAGGAGGCTCCGTACCTGTTCTGCGGCGAGGTAGCGAGTGATTTCAGGGTCGGCGGCGAGGCGCGCGGCGAGCGGGTTTTCCCGGCCGGCACGCACCTCTTCCCAGGCGGCCAGGCAGTGGCGACGGATCTGCTCATGCATCGCCTGGCGGTCCGCCCCAGCCTTCACGAGCTCCATGAGCAGTCGCTCCGTTGCGGCAAACATCCCGTAGCGCGCCAGATTCGCGGCGACCGCCCGGTCGTCGATGACCAGGCCGCGCAGGAGGCGCGTGGAGGTGCGGACGAGTTCCTCGGCAGCGAGGAACGCGACCGGGAGGATTTCCCGGCGGTTCGCCGAATCGTCCAGGGTGCGCTCGAGGAGCGAGTGAGCAGCGTTGTCCCAGGCGACGCGCGCACACGCGGCGAGCAGCCGGGCCAGGCTGTCTGCCTTTTCCGCCTCGATCGGGTTGCGTTTGAACGGCATCGCCGAGGAGCCCACCTGCTCCGGGGCAAACGGTTCGCTCCACTCGCCGATGGGCGGTGACTGCAGGAAACGCAGGTCGAAGGCGAACTTGTAGAGGGACGCGGCCAGACCCGCCAGCGCGGAAAGCACCTCCCAGTCCTGGCGGCGCGGGTAGGTCTGGCCGGCGACCGGGTAGGCCTGCAGGCCGAGGATCGCCATGACGCGGCTTTCGAGCTGTGCCGGGGTGATCTTCGTGCCTGCAAGCAGGGAGGCGAAGGAAGCCGCCGTCCCCACGGCGCCCTTGATCCCCTTGCCGCGGACGGAGCGCTGGAGGCGCCGCAGCGCCTGCAGGTCTGCAAGCAGGTCCTGGCCATAGAGCGCCAGGCGGTAGCCGACCGTAGTGGGTTCGGCCGGCTGCAGGTGGGTCCAGGCGATACAGGGCTGGTCGGCGCGCGATTCGATCTGGTCGGCCAGGACCCCCAGGAGCTCCGTGAGCTCCCGGCAGAGCAGTTCGAGCGCCTCGCGGATGCGGAGCGCGTCCGCGTTGTCGGTGATATCGGCGCTTGTGGCGCCCAGGTGGAGGATGGGGCCACCGAGCGGGCACTGTTCCGCGAAGGTGCGGAGTTCGGCGACCACGTCGTGGCGTACGCGTGTCTCGATCTCGGAGGCGCGTGCAAGATCCACATCGTCCTGGTGTGCCTCCAGGTCGGCTACCTGCTCCGGGCGTACCAGGCCCGCCTCGGCCTGCGCGCGCGCCAGGGCGACCCACACCCGGCGCATCAGGCGGCGACGGTGTTCCTCGGACCAGATCCTGCGCATCTCCTCGCTGCCGTAGCGCCAGGAGAAGGGCGAAACGAAAGTCTCGTCTGCGGACATCGAACCCTCCGGGACCGGAGCCACAGGCCGCGGCTCCGGATGTTGCTACCGCTACAGGTCCGCGGCGTAGCGAATGCCCTGGACGAACAGCGCGAGCCCCAGCCCGCCTCTTGCGCCGCGCGTCCAGTCGGGCCGTTGCCAGAGGAGGACGTGGTCCTCCGGGTGGGGCATCAGCCCCAGGACGTTGCCCCGGGCGTTGCAGATGCCGGCGACGTCGGCCACCGAGCCGTTGGGGTTCCAGGGGTAAACGGCCGGCCCGCCGGATGGGGCGATGTAGGTCAGGGCGATCTGCCCCCGCGCTTGCAGCCGGGCGAGTGTCGCCTCATCCCGGGGGACAAAGCGCCCTTCCCCATGTGCCACCGGGCAGGTGATCGGTTCCTCCAGCCCCCGGGTAAAGACACAGGGGCTTTCCGGGTTAGGCTGAAGCCACACCCACCGGCACTCGAAGCGGTTGGAAGCGTTGCGGGTGAGCGTGGCCTGGATGCCGTCCTCGGGTGGGCCGGGAAGCCAACCGCTTTTCACCAGGGCCTGGAAGCCGTTGCAGATGCCCAGCACGGGGCGGCCGGCCTCGATGAAACGCGCGAGTTCCTCCTGGAAGAGCCAGCGCAGGTCCGAGGCAAGCAGCCGGCCGGCGCCGAGGGCATCCCCGTAGGAAAAGCCGCCCGGGAGGATGAACATGGCGAATTCGTGCAGGCGCGCGGGACGCTCCCGCAGTTCGTTCACGTGGAGGATCGTCGGGGTTCCTCCCGCCTGCTCCACTGCCCAGGCAGTCTCGCGGTCGCGGTTCGTGCCGGTCGCGTGGAGGATGAGAACGGGCGGGCGCATCATGCCCCTCCGTGCCAGGCGCGCACAAGATCGGATACCGCGACGTCCACAAGGGCCTCTCCCTCGCGGCCGGAGATGCGCAGCCGGCCGTGGGCGGCCGTTTTTCCCAGGCGATAACAGGGGCAACCGGCCATCTCGGCTTCGAATCGCGCGGCGGCCTCCGGGGCCACCTCCACAAGGAAACGCCCGCTGCTTTCCGAGAAGAGCGCGATCGTTGCCGGCAAGTCGCGGCGCACAAGGAGGGGCAGGAGATCCAGTTCCATCCCCAGGCGGCCGGCCAGGGCCATTTCGGCTGCGGCCACGCCGAGCCCTCCCTCGGACAGGTCGTGGCAGGCGCGCACGAGGCGCGCGCGGATCGCCCGATGCAGGGTGCGCATGGTCGTCAACGACCCGGGCCGCGGGAGAGGCACTCTGTTCCCGAGCGCCCCCTGCAGCCGCGCGTAGAGCGAGCCGCCGAGTTCCGGGTAGGTTTCCCCGAGGAGGTAGATGAAATTGCCCGGAGCTTTCAGATCCATCGTGACTGCATCCCGGATGTCCGGGACGATCCCCAGGGAAGAGATGAGAAGCGTGGGCGGAATGGAGCGCTTCTGCCCCTCGGGGTCCACGTACTCGTTGTTCAGGCTGTCCTTGCCCGAGATGAAGGGAGCGCCGTAGGCCAGGGCGGCATCGTGACACCCCTGTACCGCGCGCACGAGCGCGCCCAGTCGGTCCGGAAGCGAGGGGTTTCCCCAGCAGAAGTTGTCGAGCAACGCCACGCGCTCCGGGTCAGCTCCCACTGCGGTAACGTTCCGCAGCGCCTCGTCGATCGCCGCCCACGCCATCGCGTAGGGGTCGATGCGCCCGTAGTGGGGGCAGATGCCCACGCCGAGCGCGAGGCCCTGCCAGCCCTCCACTTCCAGCGGGCGCAGGACCACACCGTCGGACGGCCCGTCGGCCGCCGAGCCCACGAGGGGCTTGATGACCGTCGCCCCCTGCACTTCGTGGTCGTACCGGCGGATGACGTCTTCTTTACTCGCCACATCCGGGTGGGAAAGCATCGCCAGGAGGAGCGGGGTGAGGTCACCGGTCACGACATCCGGTTCGGGGAAGGTGGGGGCGATCCATTCTGCCTCCATCGTGCGACGGGGCCAACCGTCGTGGAGAAAGTCCATGTCCAGGTCGGCGACGAGGGCGCCGCGGTAGCGCACGCGCAGGCGGCGGTCGCCGGTGAAGCGCCCGATCACCGTCCACTCGACGTCGAAGGCGCGGCAGATCTCGGCCAGGCGGGCGAGGTGCTCGGGAGGAACGGCGAGTACCATGCGCTCCTGGGCTTCGGAAAGCCAGATCTCCCAGGGACGCAGGCCGGGGTACTTCAGGGGAACGTCGCCCAGTTCCACCTCGACGCCCACTTCGCGGCCCATTTCCCCGGCGGCCGAGGCAAAGCCTCCAGCGCCACAGTCGGTGATCGCACTGTACAGCCCCTCGTCGCGGGCGCGCAGCACCGCCTCCAGGAGCGCTTTTTCCGTGATCGGGTCGCCGATCTGCACCACGCTGCCGACCGTTTGGCCGGTTTCGTGCGTGAGTTCGGCGGAAGAGAAGGTGGCACCGTGGAGGCCGTCGCGGCCGGTACGGCCTCCCAGGGCGACGCAGAGGTCCCCTGGCCGGGGGGAGCGGCGGTGCCGGCCGGCCGGGGCAATCCCAAGGCACCCGCAGTACACGAGCGGGTTCGCCGTGTAGCCGGGATCGTAGAGGATCGCCCCGGAGACGGTGGGGATGCCCATCTTGTTCCCATAGTCCTCGATGCCCGCGATCACGCCCCGCGCGATGCGCCGGGGGTGGAGCGTCCCGGCGGGCACCTCGGACGCCGGAAGGTCCGGTGGACCGAAGCACAGCACGTCCGTGGCCGCGATGGGACGCGCGGAGACCCCGATGATGTCGCGGATCACACCGCCGATGCCGGTGTTCGCGCCGCCGAACGGCTCCAGGGCGGAAGGGTGGTTGTGCGTTTCCACCTTGAAAGAGACTTCCCATTTCTCGTCGAAAGCGATGATCCCGGCGTTGTCCACAAAGGCGGAACGCACCCAGGGGCGCGCCAGCCGCTCGGTCGCAGCGCGGATGTAGGAGCGGAGGAGGCCGTCGATGCGCTCCTCCGGAGGGGCGGGAGGTAGGTCCGCAGGGAGCACGCGAGGGACGCCGCCGCGGCTACGGTAGCGGATGGTCGTCTTGAAGGTCTTGTGCTGGCAGTGCTCGGACCAGGTTTGCGCAAGCGTCTCGAGCTCCACGTCTGTGGGATCGCGTCCCAGGCGGACAAAGTACATGCGGATGGCCTGCATCTCGGGCAGGGAAAGGAAGAGCACGCGCTCCACGCTCAGGCGGGCGAGCTCCGCGTCGCTTGCGTTCCGCAGTGGAATCGTGGCGACCTCATCGGAAGGGCGGGCGTAGGGGACAAAGGCCGGCCGAAGATGTCCCAGCGTGTAGTGCTGGATGACCTCGTTAGCCAGGAGCTGCCGGGCCACGGTATGGAGTTCGTCGGGGCCGACCCTACCCTCAAAGGTATAGCGGCTCCCGGTCGCTGCGGCCTCGAGGGCTTGGAGGCCGAGCAAGCGCGCGCGCCGCAAGAGGTTCTCCGCTACCGCGTCCGTAACCCCGGGGTGGTAGCCGACTTCGACCACAAGGGCGGGGTCGTCCTCTCCGGAGGCGCCGGCCGGCCGAATGCGGTACCCTTCCACCACCGGATCCGCAAGCAGGGCCTGTGCCAGCTCCTCGACCTCGGAAACGGAAAGATCGCCCCGGAGGAAGAAAAGGCTGCACACCCGGATGCCAGTGATGCCGTCGAGCCCCAGCTGCGCGATTTGGGCGAGAAGATCCGATGCCCGCCCGTCGGGGAGGTCGGCCTTCCAGAAGACCTCGACGCAATAGTCCACCGCTCCGCTCCTCTGCAGGGTCGGGAAGGCCACAAGATGTAGGTCGAACGACCGGGAAAAACACTAAATATGCTACACGCAACCTCCCGATTTGTCAAATCCGGGGAAGGCGGGGTCGGGGGGGGGGGGGGGGGG
>JBDOIE010000063.1:0-16765 GCA_041082245.1 Chloroflexia bacterium | reverse complement strand
AAAAAGTTTGACGCGCGTTTCGTTATGCAGTATAATAAAAATACCTCCGATCGCTTGCTGCACAACGCGTGTCTGGCCGGCGGAACGTATTTCTTGCCTGAGTGGGTTCCGCGGGTATCGATTCCATCCTTACAGCAGCGGAACCGGCGTCGGTTGCTCTTGGGTTGAACTGGAGGCTCAACGTGGACAAACTTCCCGGGGGCACAGAACATGCTTCGCCCTCTATGGCGGACCTCTTTCGCGCGCCGGACGACCTGGCCTATCCGCGGCTGGGGGACATCCGGCCGGGGGTGATCCGGGAGATCACGGCGCAAGGACTGAAGGTGGAACTTGGAACGGGTCTGTACGGCGAGGTGCCGGAAGAGGACCTCTCCCGACTTCCGGACGAGGACCGCACGGCCCTGGGGATCGGGCAGGAAGTGCTCGTCTACGTCACGGACGTGGACGACAGCACGGGTGGGGTGGAGCTTTCCCTCTACCTGGGCGAAAAGGAGCGGGACTGGCTGCGGGCAGAGGAACTGTTGCAGCAGGGGCAGTTCTGGGAAGGGCAGGTGAGCGCCTACAACAAAGGCGGCCTGGTCGTCTACTTCGGCCACATCCGGGGCTTTGTCCCGGCCAGCCAGATTACCGGGCTGCGGCGGAACCTTTCCCCGGAGGAGAAGGTTGCGCGGCTGGCCGCTATGGTGGGCAGCACCTTGCCCCTGAAGGTGGTCGAGGTGGACCGGCGGCGCCGTCGCCTCATCTTCTCCGAGCAACAGGGGCGGATCGCCCGCCGGGCGTGGGAACAGGAACAGGCGCTTGCGCGCCTCCAGCGGGGCCAGGTCTACCGCGGACGGGTGCGGGCGTTGACGGAGTACGGAGCGTTCGTGGACCTCGATGGAGTGGTCGGGCTGATCCACCGTTCGGAACTGGCCTGGTTCCCGGTGGAACACCCGTGCGAGATCGTGCAGGAAGGCCAGGAGGTCGACGTCTACGTGCTCCGCGTGAACCGGAACCGGGGTCGGGTGTCGCTCAGCCTGAAGCGCACCTTTCCCGACCCTTGGCCGAGCGTGATGGAGCGTTACCAACTGGACCAGCTCGTGGAGGGGCGGATCATCCGCCGCACGGGTGCGGGGGCTTTTGTCTTGCTGGACGACGGGCTACACGGGCTGATCCCGGCAAGCGATCTGCAGCAGGCGGGCTGGCCGGAAGAAGACCTTGCTGTGGGTCGGCGCATTCTGGCCCGGCTTGTGCGCATCGACGGCTCTCGGCGGAGACTGGGGTTGAGCCTGCGCCGTGTGCGGCCATCCGAACTGGCCGCGTGGCGCAGGCACCAGCAGGCGGTTGCGGCCGGGGAGCCACACGAGCCGGCGGTGCCCGAGTCTGTGTCGTGAAACGGGAGGCAGGTGATGGCCGTTCCATCCCAGAAAGACCGGCTCAGCGCGGACGAAATGCAGGAGGAGCGTGCTCGTCTGGAACACGAGCTCCAGGAGACGCTCGAGGAACTGGGCGAGATCGAAAAGCGGCTGGAAGAACGCGGGGACTACAGCCTGGGAGAGGGTGACCCGGCGATCCACACCTGGGAACTCAACCTCGCCCTCTACCAGCGTATGCGGGAAAAGATCGAGTCGATCCGGGAGGCGTTGCGCCACATCGCGGATGGGACGTACGGCATTTGCCAGAGCTGCGGGGCGCGGATCGATCGTGCCCGCCTGGAAGTGATCCCCCATACGACCCTGTGCATCAAGTGTGCGCGCGAGAAGGGTGAATGAAGCGGGGCAAGGGACGCTGGCTGCTTCCCTTTGTGGGATTGTTCGTTGGATTCTGGGTGCTGCCGCAACTGCTCCATACAGACCTTGGGATGTGGGGCGCCGGTGTATGCCATCGCATCGCGGAGCGGAGCTTTCAGGTAGATGGCAGGCAGCTGCCGCTCTGCGCGCGCTGCACAGGGCTGTACCTCGGGTTTCTGACATGGGTAGTGGTGTCGTCCATCCGGGCCAGAGGAAAGCCGGCCGGCCTGCCCCACTGGCCGGTTCTTGTGGTGATGGGCCTTTTCCTCCTCCTCGCGGGGATCGACGGGCTGAACTCGTACCTTGCGCTGTGGCTCGGGCACGGCCCGCTCTATCCGCCGCATAACGCCCTGCGCGTCGTCACCGGAAGCCTGGAGGGAGTGGCGCTGGCCGGGTTCTTCTGGCCGATCCTGCAGCTCGGACTCTGGGAGCATGCACCAGAGGTGGACAGGCACGCTGGCCGGGACCTGCCCCTGGTGCTGCTCGCTGTAGCACTGCTGGATGGATTGGCCCTCTGGCATCCGCGGGGCTCCTTTTACCTCCTCGCGCTGCTCAGTCTGGCGGGGCTTCTGCTTGCACTGGCCATACTCAACGCACTCCTCCTGGGGCTTTTGCTGCGACGTGCGGGGCACGTTACCTCCTGGTACGAAGCCGGAACCCTCCTTGCCTGGGGCGGATGCCTCGCGCTGCTCGAAGTGGCCGGCCTGTCCTGCCTACGCTACCGCCTCACGGGGTCGTTCCTCCTTTCGCTGGAGGAAATCACCATCACATACTGAATGCAAGTCGCTTGACAAAGATGCCTTCTTCTGCTACAATACCTGCTGCAGGGCTGTTGTGGAAGGAGGCAAAAGATGTCAGAGACCGGGTCGTTCGAAGATCTCGCCGGGTCCCGCTGGCCGAGCGGGGTTGCAATCGCGCGCGCCTATGCAGCACAGCGCGACCACTTTCTTCGCCTCTACGAGCGGGCGGTACGTTCCGAGGCATCGCTCGCTCCGGAACCAGATCCGGAAAACCCCGAGCCCGAACCGCCACCCCCGCTATCCTCCGATGGAATGCACGGGCAGCCCTTTTCTCGCAGGGCCTGGTATCCTTCACGCCGCACGCGGCTGTAGGGGGATTCTCTGGCCACCGCTGGGTGCCCTGGTACCCTGATGAAAGGCCGGATCCTCGCGAGAGCGCCCGGAGACCGGGGTTTGGCCCTCCGAAATGCCGCTCGCTCCCGATATGGCTTTAGCGGGCCAGGACCTTCCCTTTTGGGGTACTGGCAAAGCCTGGCGCGCCCCTCGAGCCAGGGCTCTCCTGTTTTCAGGGAAAAGCTGGACGTCGATGGTTCGAGATCCCGGGCGGGACGCGTCAAGGTCGTGCGAGCGGCTTGCTGGATGCGCCGGCTGGTCTCTGGGCTTCCATACGCGGCTCGCTGCGCGCGCCGCTACTCAACTGGCGAAGCCGGCCGGGTCCTTCGCCGGTCAGGTAGGCCGCGTGTAGGGAAAAGGCGGGTCCTCGCCCCCGTATCGAGACCCCGAAGGCGCTGGTGGCAGGCAGGCTCCGAGTGGGGATCGACCGACGTCCCGGCCCTCCGCTGGAACACAGGAGAGCCCTGCCCCTCGAGCGCGTGCTTCTTGCGCAACCGCCCGTTATGGTGTACAATCTCGCCTGCTACATCGCATCCTGGGAGAAACGATGCCGAAACCGCGAACCATTGCCATCGACGGGCCGGCCAGCGCAGGGAAGAGCACCCTGGGGGAACGGCTGGCGCAGGCTCTGGGATATGTGTACCTGGACACCGGGGTGATGTACCGTGCCGTCACCTGGGAGGCGATCCGGCGCGGTATCCCGATCGAAGACGAAGCCGCTATCACCGCCCTTGCGGAGACGATCCGCATCGAGGTGACCCGTCCCCATGTTGCCGACGGCCGAGCCTGTAGCGTCTACGTGGACGGGACGGATGTGACCTGGGAGATCCGTCGGCCCGAGGTGGATGCCTGCGTCTCTCCTGTTTCCGCCTATCCCGGGGTGCGGCGGGCCCTCACAGCCCAGCAGCGCGCCATCGGCGAACGGGGCGAGGTGGTGATGGTCGGCCGCGACATCGGCACCGTGGTGCTTCCGGATGCCGACCTGAAGATCTACCTCGATGCCTCCCCGGAAGAGCGGGCGCGGCGCCGCCAGCGCGAGCTGGAACAGCGCGGTTGCCGGGTCGACTATGAAACGGTGCTCGAGAACATCCGCCAGCGCGACCGGATCGACGGGGGACGCGAGGTCGCGCCGCTCCGCCGGGCGGAGGATGCGCTCTATCTGAACAACGATCACCTGACGGTGGAAGAAGAAGTGGCCCTGATCCTGTCCCGCTTCGATCCTTAGTAGCGGGAGGTTGCCATGATGGTGTATCGCGCGGTGCGGGGCATTATCCGCTTCCTCATGCGCATCTATGTGGATCTCGACGTACAGGGGCTGGAACACGTGCCGGAACGTGGGCCTGCGCTCCTGGTGAGCAACCACGTGAACCTGATCGATCCCGTGGTCATCATCGGCGTCCTGAAGCGGCCGGTCTCGTTTATGGCCAAGGAAGAGCTGTTCTCCATCCCCGTCTTCGGGCGGCTCCTCCGCGCGATGGAAATCGTTCCCGTCGCCCGCGGCAAGATCGCTGCCCGGCGAGCGCTCGAGCGCGCCAAACAGCTGCTGCAGGCCGGCCGGCTCTTCTGCGTCTACCCGGAGGGTACCCGCAGCCGCACCCCCGGCATGGGCCCCGCGCACCACGGCGCCGCCCTGCTCGCCCTGCAGACCGGCGTCCCCGTGATCCCCACCGCAGTCACCGGGACCCACCTGATTATGCGGGAAGGACGGTTCTTCCCCACCCGCGGCCCCGTTTCCTTCCGCGTGGGCTCTCCCCTCCCCGTGGAGCGCGTGAGCGGGCGGATCGACCGCCGCACGATGGAGGAGCTGACCGAGCGCATCATGCGCCGCATCGCGGCCCTTCTTCCCCCGGAGTACCACGGGCTCTATGCCCCCGAGCCCGTGCGGGTACCGGTCAACGGCTGAGCCCCCGCCTTCCCCACCCCCATACAAAGGCGCCCCCTCGATCTCCGAGGGGGCGCCTTTTTTGCCCTTCACGGCCGCACGACGATCGTCTCCCCGGCCGACCGGCCCCACACCTCCGGCTCGTACATCCGGTACGCCTCCGCAGGCAGCACGTGGAAACGTCCGGCCACCGTCGCCCGGGCAAGGTAGGTGAAGGTGTGGCTTCCCCTCCCCAGCTGGTTGAAGAAAAGGACGACCGCGCGGTCCAGCACGTCCTTGCGGCTGTAAGGAAGCGCGGGCGTTTGCCCTTCCTCCCATGCTTCACGCGCGACATAGCGTGTGGTCGCCAGCCGTTCGTTCAACCCCTCCAGCCCGGCGGGGAGCGGGTCGTAGAGGATCACATAGTACGCGTCTTCCGGCACCTCCACGGTTAGCGCCACCTCCACCAGGTCTCCCACGCGGAGCGGGGCATCCAGCGGCTTCCCGCCGGGGCGCCGGTAGATACGCGACACGCGGATGTCCCCTGCCGGCCGAAGCACTTCGTCCGGAACGTAAATCCGCGCGAGCACCGTGTAGTAGAGCCTCCCTGGGCCACCGTGGAGCAGCCGCAGCCCGTTTTCCCCGGAGCGCAAGCGCTCCCCCGGAATGGCGATACGGACGCTCTGGCCTGCTGAGGTGAAGCTCCCTTCTTCTACCTCCTCACCGTTCAGATCGACCCGCCAGTTGCGCTGCGCGAACGGCTCGCCTGCGCTCCGCACGTAATCGGCGAGCGCGAGGAGCGCATACGAGGTCTCCTGGGTGGTGCCCCAGGCATATCCGCGGCGCTGCGCCATCAGCCAGCGCACGGCCGGGAGGATGAGCGGATGATCCGGGGCGATCTGTACCAGGGCATCGAGCGCGAGCGCGGTCGAGCGTACGGAGGAGGCCATCGTTTTGCTCCGGTACTCCCCGTCCCCGATCCCTGTGTCCCAGTAGGCCCTGTCCCCAGAGACGACCGCGGTCGCAACCAGTTCATCGAGCAGGGTGCGCGCTGTTCCGCTATCGCCCAGGGCGTGGAGCACGAGCGCCAGCGCCGCCCGGCTGAACGGGTCGAGCGCCGCGCCCTGTTTTGTAGCGAGCTCCTGAGCGGCCCGGAGATCCCCAAAACCGGCCGCGCTGAGCGCATACAGGGCGTAGGCGCGGGTGCGCGGGTCCATCCCTGCCAGGTGTTGCTCCAGGTACCGCGCACCCCGCTCCAGGACGCCTTCGTCCACCTCGAAGCCGGCCTGCTTCGTCATCGCGAGGCCATAGAGGATGTAAGCCGTCTGGTAGTCGTGCGAGGGGTCATCGTACCACCAGCCCCATCCGCCGTCCTCATGCTGGTAGCCGTAGAGCATCTGCCGGCCGATGTCCACCATCCGCGGCAGGTCCGACTCCAGCCGCTCGTTCCGCACCCCCAGTTCCCGGAAGGCCCGGGCCACCATCGCGTTCGGGAGCACACGGCTCATCGTCTGTTCCGTTCAGCCGAACGGGTAGTCGATCAGGTACTCCAGCCCTTCCAGGAGCGTTGGCACGATCGAGGGCGAGAGCCGCACCTCCAGAGAACTGGCCTCCGGAAGCCAGGCATCCGGCACCAGCACCCGCACTTCCGCCTCGCCCACGTACTCCCCAGCCCACGAGCGCACCTCGGGTACGGCGAAGGGCAGCACCGGCACCCTGTACTGCACAGCGTCACCGACCCCCGAGCCCTCGGCATAGGCGGTTACGGTGACCGCACCGCGCGCCTCCGCAGCGCCGTTCCAGGCCACGCGGACCGTTTCCCCTGGGCCGAGCGCGACCGTGTAGGTTATGGGAGCGGAAACCGCCAGCCCCACAGCATCCAGCCCTGTCTGGAGGGCAACAGGGGCGTCCGTGCGGTTGTGGAGCGCGACCGAAAGGGTAAAGGCGTCACCCTGGACGAGGAAGCGCGGGAGGGCCGGCCGCACCACAAGCGGCTGGGTGGTCGTGAAGGTTGCCCGCCCTTCTCCCACCTGCGTTTCCACCGTGACCGCGCGCGCCGTGAGCCGCCAGCGGGTGAGCGTATCGGGCAGCCGGAAGGTGACCACGGCCCGGCCTCCGGCGTCGGTGACGATGCCGGGGTTCCAGTAAGCGGTGTCGGGAAAATCCTTGCGCGGATTCGCGCGACCGTAGCCGCCGTCCCCTCCGCCGTGTTCCCCGCCGCCGAAGCCCCGCGTGGGCTGGAGCGAATGGTAGGTGTGCACGAGGTTCTCCCGCCGCGCGTAAAAGGCCGTGAAGGGGTCGGGCCCGGCTTCCTCCGCCAGGGCGTAGATCGCCTCGTCGACCACCCCCAGGGAGAGCTCGGCGCGCACGGGTCGTCCGGTGTGGTCGCGCACCTCCAGTGTAACCACAGCCTCCTCGCCCGGCCGGTACTCGAGCCGCTCGGGGAGGATCTGCACCTGGAGCCGCCGATCGACCGGCGGGACGACGACCTCCGCTGTGCCGATCAGGAGCTCCGCATCCGGTACGCTGAGCCAGGGGTTCCACTGCCCCGGATCGACCGGCCGGTAGATTTGCACCGTGACAAAGACGTTCGGGGCGAAATCGGCTTCTACAGGCAGAGGAAGAACCGTGATCGGCCCGGTCAGGCGGACCAGTTCCATGTGCCGCACCCGGCCCCGCTCCAGTGTGAGGAGCGCGGTTCCGGTTACGGGGGAATGGACAAGTATCTGCGCTACCTCACCTACCGCGTAGGAAGGGCGCTCGACCCTCACGAGGAATTCCTTCTCCTCCCCATACCCACCGGCCCAGACCGTTTCTGCCGGATCGTACACCCAGAGCCAGGCGGTGTCGTCGCTGCTGCCCTGGACCGTCAGCTCGTACCACCCAGCCCGCGGGGGCCGAACCGTTATCCGGGCGCGGCCCTGCGCGTCGGTTGTGCCGTGGGCTTCGGCCACCAGGGCACGGTAACCGTTTCCGCCCCAGCCGTTCAGCTCCACGGTGACCACCCGGCCGCGTACCGGGTCTCCGTGGTAGTCGGTCATCCGTACCTCTACCGGGATTTCCTCCCCAAGCGGGTAGGTGTAGCGTTCCAGGAACAGGTCGGTGCCGTAGCAGCGCTGGTGCACCCACACGACCGCGTGCCCGCTCACCGCCTGGCCGCTTCCGTCCTCCACGGTGGCTTCCAGGTCGAACCGGTCGGCCTCCCGGTACGGGTCCGGCGCCGGGAGGCGCACCCGCCAGACGCCCTGAGCATCCGTTGTGCCCCGGAACACCTGGTAGGTGTCCTCCCACACGAACCGCGCATCTCCGTACCCGTAGGCGTACCCGCGGTAGAGGCGCAGGGTGACGGATGCGCCGGCGGCCGGCATGCCGAAGTAGTAGCGTGCCGAGACGGTGAGGGAGATCGGTTCGCCGTGGATATAGCGTTCGTCGTCGGTCTCGACGATCACCTCGAGGTCCGGCTTGCGGTACTCCTCCACCTTCAGCGGTTGGCGCGTGACCTCATCGCCCACGACGAGCTCCACATGGTAAGTGCCCTGGGTGCCGCCCGGGGCGAGGAAGAAGGCTTCATGGACCGTGCCGAATTCGCTGGTCGCAAGTTCCCGGGTGGCGAGCACGTTGTCGCGGGCGTCGCGCAGGCGGAGGAGCACCGGGGTACCGGCCGGTGGGACGCTGTAGACGGCGTCATCGTCGTTGCGGACGATCCCCCGGACATAGACCGTCTGCCCAGGCCGGTAGATGGGCCGGTCTGTGTAAACGTAGGCGCGGTAGTGCCGCCCGGCTGGGGGACCCGGCTGCCACCACCACCAGTCCCACCAGCCCGCGCGCGGGTTCCACTCCGGCCCGAAGCCGCACATGGTGACTTCGCCATCCACCTCGGCGAGGGCAAGCAGGGGTGCCGTATCCCCGTGGACGGTGGCCTCGAAGAGCCCCCGGGCGTCCGTGCGCGCTTCCCCGTAGAGGCGGCCCGAGCGGTCGTAGAGGCGGACGAGCGCGCCTGTGCGGGGTTCACCGGAGGCGGTCGTCTGCACGGCGCCGCGCACCTGGAAGACGGCGCGCGAACCCACACCGCTCCCGGCCTCTTTCAGGACGAGGGTGTAGTGGGTGAGGACGACGATCAGCGCATCCGCGACGGTGCCTTTTTTCCCGGTCGTCAGGACGTAGAGGCCGGGCGGGAGGTCAGGCGGAAGGGCGATTTCGCCCGATGCAGGCTGTTCCCAGGTCCGGAGGAGCTCCAGCCCGTCCAGGTCGATCGGGGCCTCCTCCTTGATGGCCGAGGAGTAGGCGGAGAGGAAACGGTCGGACGGGAGGCGATAGAGCCCGAACTGGAGGCGCCGGCCGGAGCCCTGGAACTGGATGCGGCGGCGGCCGGCGGCATCCAGCACCTGCACGTTCGGCCCGTAGCCGAACGACGGGGAACCCTCTATGCGGGTGTGGAAGCGCCATTCGAGGGGACGCTGCATGAGAGGGCTTCCGTCGGCGGCACGGGCCAAAGGGTCCAGCTGGACCTGGTAGGAGATGCCTTCCTCCAGTCCGACGGTCGGGGTGAACAGGAGGCGGTTCTCCTTCCAGCCGAAGGTGCCGCTCACGGGCGGGGCGATGCGGAACGCGGCCTCGACCGAGGCGCGGTCGACCGGTCGGTCGAAGAGGATGGTGATGAGGTCGTCCCAGGCCGCCTCATTGCGCGGCGCGACGTCCACGACCGCCGGACGGGTGGTGAAGGAAAGGCGGAGCGGTTGGCGAAGGGGCTGCCAGCCGCTTGCATCCGCGACAGAGGGGGCGAGCTCGACGGTATACTCCGTGTCCAGGGCCCAGCGGACCGTGGGCGATAGCACGAGAGTATGTCCTTCCCAGCGCAGCGTGAGGGGCAGCGCTGGCTGCACGGAGAGCGCGGCCTCGACGGACGCGCGGTCGGGCGGATACGGGAAATCGAGCCGAACGGGCTCGTCCAGAGCGCGGCCAAAGATTTCCTCACGAGGTAACCGTGCCTTAGCGAGCGGTTCCGTGTAAAAGTTGAAAGCCTGCCGCCCACGGATGCCACCCAGCAGGACGTGGTAGGCCGTTCCGGGCTCCCAGCCGGGGAGCGGCGTGAAGGAAAGCGTGCGCTCCGTCACGGCCGACCAGTGGCCGGCCTGCTGGGGAAAGATCGAAAAGGACACCGCGGCGTATGCCAGGGCCACCGGCCGGTCGAAGAGCAAGTAAAGGGGAACGTGCAGGTCCGAGGGTACGCGGGCAAACGACGGCCCGAAGCCCCACCGGACCAGCTCCGCCGACCCAGGTGGGGTGGGCGTCGGGGTTGACCCGAGAGCAAGCGGGGTAGAGCGGTCCGGGAGGGAGGGCAGGCTCGCTGTCCCGGCCGTCTGGAGGAGGAGCGTGGCCAGGAGCAGCGTCGAGAGGAGCAGCACGGGCGCGCGGCGCGGCGGTATCCATCCCTTCATGGCACACCTCCGGATGAGGAAGGACCCTGGAATTCCTGGTTCCATGGTAGCCCCTGCGGGGATCAAGACCGTGCGCAGAGGCGATACCCGGCCGACGGCAAGCCGACCGTTATTCCACGGGGCCGTTGCTCGGGGAAAGCCGCGAACATCGGCAAATTTCCTTGGTGAAGTTGCACTCACCACTTGACATTTCGTGCGACGCATGGTAGAATGGACGCGCGTTGCAGTGGAAACCGCCGCGCGCCCGGTAGCGAGGGAGAAAGGAGAGAAGGCAGGAGGCCGCCGGGGGCATAAGGGAGGGAGCAGGGGAAAGGGAGTGGGCGCGCGGCGGGGGAAGGGAGTGGGCCGGCCGGCGGGTGGGCCATCCCGCCGGCCTGTCCCGGGAGTTGCGGTCGGGGCCTGCAGCGGGCGTGGTCCGCCCTGAAAAAGCGGGAGGTGATTTGACAAAAGCGCAATTCGGTGGTATAGATACGCGCGGTTTTGACCAAGGAGCAACCGGTGGCCTCCGTAACGTGCTCTGGGTGCGGCGGCCGCTACCCCGGTATTGCCGCTGCACCCCCATCTCCGGTCCGATCACTCCCGTATCCCCGAACGGATGTTTCCCGTGAGGCAGCAGGCATCCCCTCTGTGGCCCCGGCCGGTCGCCGAGGCGTGTACGAGATCTCGGCCCAGTCCGGCCAGTTTGCGGTGGGCTTCCCCTCGGTGGCATTGGCCGGCCGCCGAGGGGTTTCGATTTTTCTTGCGCTCGAAACGAAAGGAGGCAAGCCTTGCGGTCCCTTTCCAACCGACTGATCGTAGCCAGCGCCTTGCTTCTGATGCTTGTGGGCGTCCTCTGGTTCGGCGGGAACCTCTACCTGAGCGGCAAAGCACAGCGGGTTACGGTGCTGCGGGCTGCGGTGGACATCCCGTGCGGCGCGGTGTTGTCGGAGGCGATGCTAGAGACAGCGGAAGTCCCGCGAGGGCAGGAGGGGGCGTACGCCCGCAGCGTGGCCGAGGTCGTGGGGAAAGTGGCGCGGGTGGAGCTTGTGGCGGGAACTCCGATCCTGCTGCGTATGCTCGCCGATGAGCCGCCTCCGCCTGGGAGGATCCTCCCTGGCGGCAACGTCGTTGCCCCGGGCCGGCTGGCGGTGGCGGTGCCACTCGATCCGCTGTCGGCGGCGGGCGGGGCGCTCCGGGTCGGCGATCGGGTGACCCTCTACGCTATGCAGCCGCTGACGGCCACGGCAGGGGCAGTCCCACCGCTGGCGGAGCATGTGCGGGTGCTGGACCTGTTCAGCGGAAGCGGCGTTTCGCTCCTTTCTGCCCCAGCTGGTAGGCAAGCGGATGTCGCGCTCCTGGAGGCGGACCCGGCGCTCGCAGATCGGATCGAGGAAGCGCTTCGCCGCGGCGGCGTGCGGCTGGTGCTGGAGGGCGCGGGAGGGACGGATGAGTGAGCGTGTGACCTTCGTGACCACGGATCCCTCCTGGCCGGCACGCCTTGCGGAGCAGTTCCGCTTCCTCCCGACCGGCACTTTGCCGGACCTTTACACCGCGGCCCAGGTGCTCCCCGCGCTGCGGCCGTCGCTGGTGGTTGTCGACGACCGGGTGGCCAACGGCATGGGGCCAGCGGAGATCTCGCACCGGCTGCGGCAGTGGCTCCCGCACAGCCGGGTGGTGCTCCTGAGCGGGCCCGCTACCGCGGGGATACAGCTTCCCGGGGTGCTTGTCGTTTCGCGGGAAATGCCCGTTGCGGAGCTCGGGAAAGCGTTGGGGCTCCCACAGCGGGCCGTTTCGCGCTCCTGGGTCATCGCGGTGACCGCGATGAAGGGCGGAGTGGGCAAGACGACCGTTGCACTGCTCGTGGCGGCGCAGCTCGCACGCCGGCCAGGGCGGGTCGTGATCTGGGACTGCGATTTTCCCCAGGCGCTGATCCATCAGGCATTGCGCCTGCCGTCGGACACCCCGACGATCTGGGACTACCTGGAGAGTGTGGATCGCCCGATCGCCGACTTTGTCCAGAAGGCTCCCTGCGGGATCTATGTCCTTCCGGCGCCCTTGCGTCCGGACCAGATCGTTGTCCCGGACGAGCGGCTCGCGCGCGAGGTTGTGCGCGAGCTGCGGGACCAGTTCGAGTACATCGTGCTGGACAACGATGCGGAACTGCAGAAGAACCCGATCGCGGTGACTGCCGTGCAGGAGCTTGCCGACCGCATCGTGGCCGTAACCGACCTGGAGTACTTTTCGCTGGAAAGCTTCCGACGGTTGCTGGTCGCGCTGGCCGGCCTGGGTGCAGCGGAGCGGGTGGTGGTGGTCGCGAACGACGGGCGCCGCAGCGGGGAGCGACCGGACGAGATCCGCCGCGTACTCCAGGACCTTGGGTTATCGCACCTCCCCTTTTTCCCGATCCCGTACGTGCCGGCCATCCGGCAGAGCCACCGCACGGGGGAACCTCCCCTCCTCAAGGAGGCGGAGGCGCTGGTCGCTGCTTTGCTCGAGGGCGCCCCATGAACCGCTCCGCCTACACCGCACGCACCTTCGGCGTGCAGCCTCAGGACTACCTGGGGCCCGCGCTGTTGCAGGCTCGCGGCCGGGAGTGGAAGGAGGGCCTCTCTGAGGCGCTGCTTACTGCGCTGCGGCTTCACCTGATCGACGCCGTTCCCCCGGAGGTGCTCCACCCGCTGGCCGAGCCGGCGGGGCGCGAGCGGGCGATCCGCCGGGCGATCCGCAGTTGGCTCGAGCAGCAGCAGGTCGCGTTGCTTTCCCGGGGCGGGGAAGCTCTGGTAGCCTACCTGTACGAAGAGGTGGCCGGCTTCGGGCCGCTCCAGCCGCTCCTTGCCGATCCGGAGGTGACGGAAATCAAATGGATCGACCCCCATACGGTGCTCGTAGAGCGGGCCGGCCGGCGCCTGCGCCGCGCGGTGGACTCTGGTGGGGTCGAAGAGGTAAGGCGGCTCGCGATCCGCCTGGCCGAATTGGGGGGGAAGGCGGTAAGTCGCAGGGAGCCGGTGGCGCAGGTGCAGCTCGCGGACGGCTCCCGCATCCTGTTGCTCCCCTTCGAGGAAATCCCGCAGATCCTGATCCGGCGCCGTGCGCCGCAGCCGTTCTCGCTGGAGACGCTCGAGGCGTACGGGACGCTGGACGGAGAAATCGCCTCCTACCTGAAGCGACTCGCGCGGGCGCGGGCCTTTTTCCTGATCGCGGGGCCCAGCGGTGCCGGGAAGACGGCCTTCCTGGAGGCGCTCCTCGTCCACTTTCCGCCTCAAGCGCACATCGTGGTCGTACAGCAAGGGACGGAGATCCGCCGGGAAGGGGTACACCCCCTCATCACGCTGCTCGAAGGCTCGGACGACCCGGATTCCCCCAACTCGCTGGAAGCCGTGGCGATCCGGACGCTCAAGATGGGCACGATCAGCCTCGTGATCGGGGAGATCAAGGGGCCGGAAGCTGCGGCCATCCTGCACGGCATCTCGGCGGGCGTCAAAGGGGGCGGCGCGACGATCCACACCGACGATCCCGAAGAGGCGCTGCGGCGGCTGGCCCGGCTGAGCGCTTCCTCCCGCTTCAGCGACCTGTTTGCCGGCGCGACGCCGGAGGAACTGCGGGAGGCTGTCGCGCGCTCGGTGCACATCGTGGTGCAGCTGGACCAGGCGCCCAGCGGCCGCCGCTATGTGCGGGCGGTTTCGGAGGTCGAGATCGCCGAAGGCGGCTGGTCGCTGCGTCCGATCTTTATCGCGCGGGTACAGTATGGAGAGGAGGGAGAGGCGATCGTCTGGGAGCGCGTGCAGGAAAGCGGAGCGCGGGTTCAGGCGCTCTGCGCCGCCTACGTCGAATCCGAATCTCCGGCCGACCGGCTGGAGGCGGAGCGGCGTACGGAAGCGGAACGCCGGCTGGCCTCGGCGGCAGCGCTGGCGCGCAGCGGGGAATGGGCACGTGCGGAACAGGAGCTGGAAGCGCTTCTTGCCCTGGTTCCGGAAGACGCGGAGGCCGAGCGGCTGCTCGCGCGGGTGCGGGAGGAACGGGCGCGGGAAGAGCGTTCGCGCGCGGAGACGGCCGGCCGCATCCTTTCGGAAGCGCGGGAGGCCTTCCGCAGCGGCGACTTGGAGCGGCTGGAGCGGCTGCGCGAGGCCGCCCTGCGGGCACGCCTGGAAGAGGTTGCGCGTGAGATCGAGGAGCAGCTGTGGGAAGCGCGCGAGGAGGTGCTGCCGGTATCCGAACTCTTTGCCATGGCGCTGGAACAGCTGGAGCGGGGCGACGAACGGGCCGTTCGGCTGCTGCGCGCGGTGTTGCGTCGCGAGCCCGACCACCCGGAAGCGCCCCTCTACCTGGAACTGAGTACGGGAGGCACGCTGTGAGCCGGATCCTCCTGGGGGCATACTGGCCGGGGTTGGCGCTCTTTGCTGTGGGCGGCGTGCTGTTCTCCTGGGCGCTGCTTGCGCCGCGCCTGGAGCCGCGCGACCTCCTGCGTTGGGGACGAGGTCGGGTGGAGCATGCCCTCGTGCCCCTGGTCGGCCCACGGGCCGCGCCGGGCATCGCGGGAAAGGCGCTTATCTGGGCGGGTGGCGCCTTCTTGCTGGGAGGGGCGCTCTCGGTGGCAGCGTTCGGTGTGCTCGGGCTGATGCTTGCGCCGCTGGCGGCCCTCCTGGTCGGATGGGCGGTGGCGGAACGCGCCGTTCTCCGCCGGCGGGAGCGTCTGGCGGAGCAGGTCGAAGGCCTGGTGCAGGCACTTGCGGCCGGGCTTGCGGGGGCGGAAGCCCTCACGGGAACCCTCTTCTTGCTGCTCCGGCGGCTCTACCGACAGATGGAGCCGCCGCTCAAAGAGGAGTTCGGCTTCCTCGAACTCGTCCTGCGCGGACAGGCCGACCTGGGAGACGCGCTCCCGCGTGCCGCCGCGGAGGCGGTAGAGAAGCATACGCGCGCGTTGCTGGAGCTGCTCGCGCTGATCTACCGGGATGCGCTGGACCAGACTTCGCAGCGGCGGGCGTTGCAGACGCTCCTGAAGCGCATGCAGCAGGACGAGCGAGTACGGCGCGCGGTGCGGGTGGAGAGCCGGTTCGGGCAGGCGTCGCAGACGGTCGTGCTGGTGCTCATCCCGGCGTTTGTCGCTGTGGCCGCAATCGCGGGGTCATTGCTGGGGAGCGAGGTTTCGGTGGTGGAATTTTACTTTCGCAGCACGGCCGGCCGGCTCATCCTCGTCGGGGCAGCACTCGTCGAGGGACTGGTTGTATGGGCAAGCCGCCGCCTGGTGCGACGCGTGCGCTGGGACTAGTGGAGGCAGAGATGGACGTCACGCCGATCCTGCTGATCCTTCTTGCGGGGGGCATCGGCATCGCATCGTACTACCGGGTGACCCCACAAGAAGCCTGGGCTTCGCTGCGCGGCCGGATCGAGGCTCTCGAGAAACTGCAGCGGGCACAGGTCGAACGAGCGCGCGTGCTGCGCGTGCTCCCTGACTTCCTGGGGGATCTTCTGCTGGGGTATCAGGCCCGGGGGCAGCTCCTGGAAGCGCTGGAGTTCGCGGTAGGGATCGGGCCGGCCGGGGACCCGCTCCGCGCGGAGATCGCCGGGGCGCTGCGGCGCGGCCGGCTGGCAGAAAACAAGTACCCGGCGCTGCACGAGGCAGGCCGTAACCTGGGGGATCCGCTGCTTGCAGACCTTTTCCTGCTACTCGAGGAGACGGAGGCAAGTGGAGGGGACATCCCCGCGGTGCTGGAGTCGTATCTGGAGCAAGCCTACGAACGCAAGGCCACCCGTCTGCTCGAGCAGGCGAAGGTGCTGCCCCTGCAGATGCTGGGGATCACCGTTCCGCTGCTGCTTCCGACCCTGATCCTTGTAGTGGTCGCGCCCTTTCTCGCGGCTGCGTTACAGGCATGGCAAGGAAGGTAGAAATAGGGCAACATCTTGCGCTGACTATTGACAAATGGTTTCATCTATGCTAGAATGCTTGCGCGCAAAGGAGCAGGGCCGATGGGGACGAAGAGGACCAGGTACGTAGCGGCGATCGCGGTGCTGTTGGTGTCCCTTGGGCTGCTGGGGGCGGCCGGGTGGCTCGCGTTCGGGCAAGGGAAGGGGCGCGGAGAACAGACACCAGCGGCGTACAGCCCTGCGCCCGTCCATGCCCGCACAGTAACCCCTGCGCTGCCCGGTTTACGGGTAGACTGCAACGCGCCCTGCCGGGTGTGGCTCGAGGCCCTGGGAAGCGGGGAGGTGCTGCGGACAGGGCGGTGCCTGCCGGAGGAAACGGTGCACTGGGCAGAAATCCCCCCGGCAAGCTACCGGCTCCACGCCTACAGCCACGGGCTGGGAGAGGAGGTATCGCGGGTGGTCGCGCTCTTCCACGGGGAAGAGACCGTGGCGCTCTCCTTCCCCGGGGTACTCCTGGTCGAGCCGGAGCCCGAGGGGGCGGAGGTGGAGGTGAACGGGCGCGTATACCGTGGGGCGGTCCGCCTGCGGATCCCCGGGGAGGCCTGCCCGCACCGGGTGGCGATCAAGGTTCGGGCCCCGGGGTACCAGGAGTACGGGCGGGAAACGGTGGTGAAGGCCGGCGAGGTGTCCCGGCATCCGATCGCGCTGGTGCCGTTGCCGACG
>JBDOIE010000035.1:0-4751 GCA_041082245.1 Chloroflexia bacterium | reverse complement strand
GCTACCCCCGGGAGGAATTGATCGGCCGCAATCACTTCGAACTATTCCCCAATGCCGAGAATCAGGCCATTTTCGAGCGCGTCCTGAAGAGCGGACAGCCGGTGGAGTTCAAGGCCAAGCCTTTCGAGTTTCCCGGACATCCGGAGCACGGGGTCACCTACTGGGACTGGACGCTCGTTCCGGTCAAAGACGAAGCGGGTACTGTGCAAGGCCTGGTGCTATCGCTGCTGGATGTCACCCAGCGGGAACAGACCCGTGCTGCCGTGGATCAGTACGCCGCCCGGTTACAGATCCAGCACGAGATCGATCAGGCGATCCTGGGAGCGCATTCGCTTGCCGAGACCGCCAACGTCGTCCTGGACCACATCCTGCGGCTCGTGCCGTGCCGGCGGGCCAGCCTGGCCATCCTGGAGCCGCAGGCGGAGCGCGCCCTGCTCGTCGCCGTGCGGAGCGAAGGTGAAAGCCGCCTGTCGGAAGGTGCAACCGTGCCGTTGAGTGCTGTGCCGTTCCTGGAGGACCTGCAGCAGGGCCGTCCCCATCTCATCACCGACTTGCAAGACGTGCAGGACCTCTCGCCCCCCTTTCAGCAGTTGCGGCAGGAGGGAGTGCGCGGCTACCTGAGCGTGCCGCTGATGGAAAAAGAGGAACTGGTCGGCGCCCTCAACATCGGACTGGACCGTCCGGCCGACCCGATGCCGGTTTCCTGGGAGCTGCTCCAGGAACTCGCCCCGGCCCTGGCCGTGGCCGTGCAGCACGCCCGCCTCCACGAAGAAGTCAAGCGCTATGCGGCCGAACTCGAAGAGCGTGTGGCCCGGCGCACCGCCGAACTTCAGGCCAGCCAGCAGAACTATCAGGCGTTGGTGAACTCGATCGACGGCATCGTTTGGGAGCTCGATGTCGACACCTTTCGCTTCCTCTTTGTCAGCCAGCAGGCGGAGCGATTGCTGGGCTACCCGGTGGAACGCTGGCTGAACGAACCGACCTTCTGGCAGGACCATCTCCATCCGGAGGACCGTGAATGGGCAATCGCCTTTTGTGCCCAGGCTACGGCGGAGAAACGCGACCACGAGTTCGAATACCGTATGCTCGCCGCCGACGGCCGCATCGTCTGGCTGCGGGATATCGTCACGGTCGTGGTGGAAAACGATCGGCCGGTGCGGTTGCGGGGGATCATGGTCGACATCACCTCGCAGAAAGAGATGCAGGCAACCCTGGTACAGAACGAGCGGCTGGCGGCTATGGGCCGGCTCGCGGCCACGATCGCTCATGAGATCAATAACCCTCTGCAGTCGATCGTCGGCTGTTTGGACCTGGCCGAAGAAGCGCGGGCCGAGGGGAAGGACGTCGGGCGTTACCTTCAGGTGGCACGCGAGGAAGTGCAGCGGCTGCGGCGCATCGTCGGGCAGATGCGCGAACTGTACCGGCCGGAGATGGGCGAAAGACAGCCCGCTGACGTGAACCGGCTGGTCGAAGAAGTGCTGGCACTTTGCGATCAACTCTTTCGCGAGGGTCGCATCGCTGTCGATTGGCAGCCGGCCGCCGACCTGCCCGCGGTGATGGTGGCCTCGGATCGGATCAAACAGGTCTTCCTGAACCTGCTCCTCAATGCCATCGAGGCCATGCCCGGGGGTGGGCCCTTGCGGATCCGTACCGCTCGTAGCAAACAACCTGTCGGCGTCCATATCGAGTTCCGGGACACCGGCATCGGCGTTGCCCCCG
Source organism: Chloroflexia bacterium (assembly GCA_041082245.1). Lineage (GTDB taxonomy): Bacteria > Chloroflexota > Chloroflexia > DTKN01 > DTKN01 > DAOTVY01. The sequence goes on along the minus strand of JBDOIE010000035.1, from coordinate 3,032 downwards.
ATGTTCTTCCCCGTCTGTTCGAACCTTTCTTCAGCACCAAGCCCAGAGGCTCTGGCCTGGGTTTGTTCATCTCCTATCGGATCGTCCAGGAGCACGGTGGCACGATCACCGTGGAGAGCCAGCCGGGTGCCGGCAGTACGTTCACCGTCTGGCTGCCGGCAGGGACGGCTCGAGCATAAGGAGATGCTTCCAGGGCTGCGGGAGGACGCCCATGAACGAAGCCGTGCGTGCTCTGGTCGTGGACGATGAGCCGGGAGTAGCCTTTTTCCTGAAAGAGGCTCTCGGCCTCGCCGGCTACCAGGTCGTCGCGGCGGGCAGTGGAGAGGAAGCCCTGGATCTCCTGCGAGAACAACCCTTCCAGGTTGTTATCCTGGATCTGCATCTGGGAGGACGGGTGGACGGGCTGCGGGTCCTGGAGGCGGTCAAGTGGCGCTGGCCCGATAGCGCGGTCATCATCCTGACTGGCCACGGCTCCCTCGAATCGGCCCTGGCCGCCATCCGCGAAGGGGTGGACGGCTACCTGCTCAAGCCGGCCACGGCAGAAGAAGTGCGCCGCGCTGTCCAGGAGGCGCTAAACCGTCGGGGACGTTGCTCTCCGGTCGAAGCAAGCGCGTCGACCGTGTTGAAGCACGGTGGGCTGGTAGTGGACCTGGCTAAACACGAGGCTTTTCTGAACGGCCGGCCGCTCGATCTGACCCCTCGGGAGTTTGTCCTGTTAGCCCACCTGATGCAGAATGCGCAGCGGGTCGTCCCGGTCCGCGAACTGGTGCGCGTCGTCCAGGGGTACGAGGCTGAAAACCAGTGGGAGGCCCGTGAAGTCATCAAGTGGTACGTCCACCGGCTGCGGCGCAAGGTGGAAGAGGATCCAGCCCATCCCCGCTATATCCTGAACGTCCGCGGCGTCGGCTACCGATTGGGCGGCTAGCGCCAGAGGCGCGGCCCTAGGGCTTTCCTGTGTTCCAGAGGGCCGGAACGTCGGTGTATCCTCACCCGAAGAGTACCAGCGCTTTCGGGGGTCTCGATACGGGCGTTGCGCGCCCTGCTCGAGCGCCGAAAGCGCCGGCCAGCTTCGCCCGGGCTCTATACGGCGCGCTCGGGATCCCGGTCCATCGACGACCAGTCTCCCCGTTGCAAGACAGGAGATCCCTGGCCTGTCCTCAGGGGCCTGGTGCCCCGGGTGTGTGCTAACCCGATTCCAACCCTTTTTCCACCCATTCCGGCGGCGGTTTCAACTGTTGCCAACGGTTGAAGCCGCCGCCTCTTGTTATGATTCCAACCGTAGAACCTTTTTCCCCGGTTACCCCGCGGGGCGTGGAGGTGACTAGCGAGGTAAGAACATGACCCCAACCAGGCGCATCCTGATCGTCGACGACGAGGAACACGTGCGCTTTATCCTGGCAGATGTTCTGAGCAGGCTCGGCCCCGATGTCGAAGTGGTGGAAGCCGACAGCGGAGAAGCGGCGATGGCGATGGTTCGGGAAACTCCCTTTGACCTGGTTCTCACCGACCTGCGGATGCCGGGGATGACGGGCCAGGAGCTGACGCAGGCCATCGTCGAGACATGCCCCGGGGCGACGGTGATCTGGATGACTGCCTATGGGGATGCCGCCATACAAGCCGAAGCGGCCCGTCTGGCGGTTTATCGCTGCCTGGACAAGCCGCTGGATGTCTCCGACATCCGGCAGATCGTGCGCCAGGCGCTCGAGAGGGAACCGAACATCCGCCACGGAGGCAAGCGATGAACAATCGGAGCCCGGATGAGATGATCGTAGCGAACCCAAGCCCGCAGGTCGCAAGAAAGGAGAGCGCCCCATGCATCAGAAGACCCTTCTGAGCCTTCTTGTTTTGGCGATGCTGCTCCTGCCGGGAACGCTGCTCCCCGCGGCGTCCCCGGCGCTGGCAAAGACGGGGGAGGCGGTGGCCGCCACAAGCCCGCTGGTGGGCCTGCAGGCCGGTATAGCGTCGAACCCCAACAGCGTGAGAGCCGAAGCTAGCGTGGCCACTACCACAACCCTCTATCTCCGGGTAATCGCCGCCCGCAGCGAACCGCTCAGCGGTGTCGTCAGGGGCGATCCGGTCACCACCTACCAGTTCATCATCAACGAGGACAACGTCGGCGACCCCACCCAGCCCAGATTCCCGGATTGCTACCCATACCTGGATCCCCCCGAAAATACGGTGATCAACCCCAATTATCCGGCGGCCTGTAACTGGCCCTCCATCCGCGCCCAGCGAGGGTATGCGCCCATCGTCACCCAGGGCGACCAGACGATCCTCAACGAGACAACCGGCATCCCGCTGCCACCCGGCAACTATTTGATCTCGGTGCTGGCCGAGGGCTACAAGATCGATGGCGCCCACTTTACAGTGCCTCTGGAAGACCCCGGGCTGGTCGTGGTCGAGGTCCAACCGCTGCCGCTGCCCTCGGCGACGATCCGCATCCGCGTCTTTGAGGATACCCTGACCAACGGCCAGTTCGATGCGCCGGGAGAGCATGGGCTGGCCGGCTTTACCGCGGTCGTCGCCGATCTGGGTGGACCCATCACGACCGACGTTTTTGGCAACCCGATCTGCACGGAGTACGAGCGCGACGCCGATGGCAACATCATCTACGATCCGGACGGCAACCCGATCCCCATCCCGGGCACGGGCGGCAAGTGCGTCAGCGATGCGAACGGCGATATCGTCATCCCCAACGTCTCCCCCAACCGCTTCGACGTCACCGTGAACCCGCCCACCGATACGACCTGGATCCAGACCACCACGCTGGAGGGCGGCCGCGGCTGGGACACCTGGGTGCTGGAGGGCAGCACCGGTCTGGACAACGAGTTCATGGTCGCGGGTGAGCCTTTCCCCTGGACGATCTTTGGCTTCGTCCAGCCGACGGACACGCTGAACAATCCCGCCATCACCGGAGGGATCGAGGGGACCATCGTCGCCGCCGCGGTCTATGTGCCGCTCAACGGAGGTCTGCCCTATTACGGCGGTCAATGGGGCGGACTGTCCGGGGCCAAGATCACGGGCCCCGTTCC
>JBDOIE010000031.1:0-30140 GCA_041082245.1 Chloroflexia bacterium | reverse complement strand
AAGGGTGAGAAAACCTGCCGGCAAATCGCACAAGGATACGCCCAGGCAATTCCCCGGGCGCGCCGGACAACGGCGGCAGAAGTATAACACAAGAGCGCCAGTTGCGCAAATCGGAACAGATGGGCAGGACCCTGTGCCCGCACGATGCACTCGTACCTGCAAGGCGAGATCTCCAGCGATCGCCAGAGGCACACGGCCGGCAAACTTGGCAAAACTGTGCTATAATATCGGCAGAAGGAGGGCGAGGTGTTGGGCCGTGCACAACCCCAGCGTGTCGGAAGCCCGTTATGGCACTGGTTCGCGCTTGTGGCGCTCACACTCCTCGCGGCCGTCGCCTGCGGGCCGCCTCCGGCGACCGTGCGCCCCGAACAGCAGCTCGTGCCCTCACCGACGCCCCTGCCGAGCCCCGCACGGCTCCGCATCGCCTGCGGCGCCGGGCGTGCGCCCGCACGGCTGGCACTGGCACTGGCGGCCGACCTGACACGCAGCGGCTTTGCGGTGGAGAACCTGTGTGCCGCCACGGCATCCCCCTACCCCGTACCCGACGTCGAAGGTGCCGACCTTTACCTGGGGTACGACCCGCCCTCCGCGTGGACGGCATCTCCCGTTAGCACGACGCAGTTTGTGCCGGTCGTGTCCTTCTGGCTGCCGATCACCGACGTCTCGTACCAGGACCTCGAGCGCATCTTTGCCGGCGATGTGGCTTCCTGGCGGGATCTCGGCTGCCTATGGGATGAGCCGATCGCCCCGCTCGCCGTGGCGAACGATCCGCCGGCGCCCCTCCTCCCGGCGAACGGCACCGTGCTCCCCGACGTCGATGCGCTTGTGGCCGTCTTCCAGGAGACGCCGGGTGGAATCGCGCTGCTTCCGGTCCCTTCCGTGGACTTCCGGGTTCGCGCGCTTCGGGTGGACGGGTACGACACGCTCCTCGAGCGCGAACCCCGGGTGGGCGCGCCCCTCGTGCGCGCCCTGTTTGTCGCTGTCTCACCCCATGCCCCGTCGGGGGCGGGGGAACGCGCAAAGGCCTTGCTCGACGAGCGGCAGATCCATCCTCCCGAGCCAGCGATCGAGATCGCCGTCGTGGGGGATGTCGTCCCGGGACGGATGGTCGAACGGAGCATCCTCGCTTACGGAGGCGACTATACACGCCCCTTCGCTCACGTCGCTGCGACGCTCCGTTCCGCCGACCTGACCATCGCGAACCTGGAAGGCGTCCTCTCCGATGACATTGCCCCGCCGGAGGACCCGACCACTTTCTTCTTTGTCGCCGCCGGCCGGTTTGCCGAGGGACTGCGCTATGCCGGGATCGACGGGGTCAGCCTGGCGAACAACCACAGCATGAACTTTGGCGCCGCCGGGCTTGCGGATACCCTTGCCATCCTGGATGCGGCTGGCATCGCACACTTTGGCGCTGGCATGGACCTGGCGGAGGCACGACGGCCGGCCCTGTTCCACGTCCACGGGGTCACCTTTGCTTTCCTGGGGTACGACGCCATATCTTACGAGCTCTATGGGGCAGGGGACTCCTGGGCGGGAACGGCCCCCGCTGACCCCGTACGGATCGCCGAGGACATCGCCCGTGCGCGGACACAGGCGGACGTCGTCATCCCGTACTTCCATTGGGGATGGGAATACACCGCGGAACCGTCCCCCTGGCAACGCGAGCTCGCCCACTGCGCAGTCGATGCGGGGGCGGACCTTGTGCTCGGCGACCATCCGCACTGGGTGCAAGCGTTCGAGCGCTACCACGATGTCCCCATCCTCTACTCGCCGGGCAATTTTGTCTTCGACCAGATGTGGTCGTTGGAGACGCGCCGCGGGGTCATCTGGCGGCTCGTCTTCCACGGAAAGCGTTTGGTACAGATCCGCTTGCAGGCGGTACAGATCGAGGATTACCATCAACCGCGTCTGTTGCCTCCGCAAGAGGCAGAAGAGGTCTACCGGATGATCCGGGCAGCCAGCCCGGGATGGCCCGTAGAAGAAGGAGTGACGCGATGAAAACGATCCGGAAAGAAGAAGTCGTCGACCGGGTGGCCGAGCGTATTCGCGAGCCCAGGACCACCGTCTGGCGTGTCCTCGACGCCTTCATCGACGTCGTCGCCGAGGCGCTGGCGAACCAGGAGCGGGTCCACATCGCCCGCTTCGGAACCTTCGACCTCCGCCATTACCCCCAGCGGATGGGGGTGCATCCCCGTACCGGGGGAGCGATCCTTTACCCGGAGCGTTTTGCGCCTTCGTTCCGCTCCAGCCTAACACTGAAGCGCCGGATCCGGCAGAAAATCTCCTGACCCGGCACGGGAGCGCACCCGGGGACAGCCCAGTTACAGGGGCCGAAAGGACCGCTGCTGCCACCTAACGGGGCACACCGGCCTGCCCGGAGTACCTTTGCCAATAGAAAGGAGGCCGAGCGTCACACCCCGCCCGAGGAACTGCGATGACAGGCCCGAGCAGGCTGTCGCACATGGCGCACGGTTTAGGAAATCGCGGTCCAGGGAAGCCGGGAAAAGGCACCGCAGGAGGTACCGACAGCTAGCGTTCCATCCGCACGAAGGCTTCCGGAACTCCGTCTCCGTCGACGTCACAAAGCGTCAGATCGCGGAACTGCCCTTCTGCACTTCGCCACAGCAGCGTGAACCCCCACCCGTTCCAGCGCCAGAGGCTCATCCAGCGCGCCGGACAGCCCGGGCCTGTCCCCGCGGGCGCTTCGAGCACCACCAGTTCGCCCCGCCCGTCGTTGTCCACATCCCCAAAATCGAGTTCTACCACGGGCTGCTCCACGGGGGAACCGCCCCACAGGAGGTCGAACCGTCCGTGGCGATAGCCCACAACGTATGGCTGCGAGCGCGGTACCCGGTCCAGTCCTGGCTTCCAAAGGGCAAGCAGGAGCTCCACCCGCAGGTCGTCCCCGACATCCCCGACCGCAACATCCACGACCCGCCAACCGGGATCGCTTTCCCATAGCCGCTCGCCCTCCCGTTCGATCCAGACCCGCTCCCCTGACCGGAAGATGGCCTCCTGTTGTCCGTCCGCGTCGAAATCAGCAGAAAGTGGACGGGGAGTACACCGGGGTTCTTGCGGAACGAGGACAAAGCTGTCCTCCACTGGCTGCAGCGCTGCCCAATGGCGCGCGCCACAGGTGCTCAGAAAGAGCGGCATCAGGAGCAAGAGGCAATTCCGGGCATATGCCTTTTTCCACACGGCTACCTTTCCGGTACCCAGACGAGCGTGTCGAACCAGACAGTGGTCCCGGGATCCTGGGTCCATTCGTCCAGATACACGTACCCGTCGCTGCCCGCTTCAAAGCGGAAAACGCCCAGCCAGGCCCACATCCCGGCGGCGTGCCCCTGATCGACCACCACCTCGCTTTCCCCATCGGCGTGACGCACGAAGTAGCGGGCGGCGGTTGTATCGGGACGGCCGGTGTCGTACCAAGGAATATAGGCATAGAGGGCATAGCGCCCAGCTTCGGGCAACTCCGGCCGCCACACTGCCCGGTGCAGCCGCTCCTCTTCGGAGCCGACCGCCACCGTCCAGAACGCACGCCCATCCTGCCCGCCCGACACCTCGTACCAGATCGCCTGACTCCGCCCGAAAGCAACATCCCGATCGTCCACACGCACCGCGTGGTCGGCTGTCTCGCCACAAGGAGCAGGCCGATCGGCCCAGAGCCAGTGGCTCTCCACGCCCGCCGGATCGCGCGCCCAGGGGTCCTCGGGAACCTCCTCGCTGCCGCACCATCCGAACGGGTCCGTATCCCGGCCCTGCTCCTGCACCGTCAGGTGCAGGTGGGGCCCCGAAGAGCAGCCGGTGCTCCCTACGCTGCCCAACCGTTCCCCTCGGGCAACTTCCTGGCCTTCGGAAGCCTCGATCGTCTGGAGGTGCCAGTAGAGGGTGCGGTATCCGTTGCCGTGGTCGAGCACCACCAGACCGGCCGGCGTTGGACAGAGCGTGTCGACCCATCCCGCCCATACCACACGGCCCGGGGCGGCGGCAAGCACGGCGCTTCCCGCCGGCGCAGCATAGTCCCAACCGTCGTGGCCATCGTAAGGCTGCTGCGTGTAGGCGCCGGTATAGAGGAGTACCGAACCGTTCTTCTGGAAGATGGGCGCCTCGTGGTCGAAACAGGCGGAGAGCGGCGCTTCCCGCGCAAGGGGATAGGAAAGGAACGGTACCACAGCTCCCGTTCCGTCGCCTGCAGGAGGCACGCGAGGGTCCTCACCAAAGAGGGCGCGATAGGTCTCCACGAACGAGCCTGGTCCGTCCGAGGCAAGCACAGCAAAGCGAGCGCTGTCCGCAGTGTAGGCCAGCAAGCGGAGCAGGGCACGGGTCGCTGCGTTCGCCCCTTGCGGGATCGGAGCTGGCGCTCCGTCGGTCAGACGCGGTACCTCGTCCCGGCCAGCTCCTTTGAACCCCTCGGCGAGGAAGTAAGTGGCCCACTGGAGCTGTCGCTCGAGGCCAGCCCATTCCTCCTCGCGGAAGCCGAACGCCCACCGGAAGGCCTCTTCGCTTCCGGGCACACGGGTCACCAGGCCGCTTTCTGCTTCGAGCAGCGCAAGCACGACCTTCGGGTTCACTCCGTAGCGCAGGCAGTGCACGGTGAGCGCGTGGGCAAAAGAGTCGCTCCCTTTGCCTACCGGCACCCTCATCGTAGCAAGCGCGCTGCCGTGCACTTCCAGAAAAGACTGCACTTCCGGAGCGTACCAGGCTGCTCCATAGGACATACATCCGTCCGCCACGCGGATGTCCGGTGAAAGCGGCGGAGGGGTCGGCGTGCTGGTAGCGGCCGGGGGTGCGTTCCGTGTGGGGAAAGGGGTGGGAGAAACCGGACGTGCCGGCCGGGTGGCCGCCGCGCTTCCCCCGCGGGGCACGTCGGGCGGCCGCAATCGACGTGCCAGGTCCAGCGAGACGAACGTGCCCGCAGCCAGGTTCAGGAGTACGAGTACGATCAGCGGCACGTACCGCCGAACGGATACCAGGAAAGGCTTCACCGCGCCTCCTCTTGATGCATCGTCCGGGAACACAGCCGCCCCGAGGACGAGGTGTCCCCATTTTACCACGTGGCGCACAGTTCCGCATGTGCAGGTAAAGCAATCCCTGTTGCAGAAACGCCGCGTTGGAGATATAATGCGGTCGCGGACTCGTAGGCCTCTGCGGGGTCTCCCGGAAATGGAGCGACGGCCATGAAATGCCCGTACTGCCGCGGCACCGAATCCCGGGTGGTGGATACGCGCGAAATCGCCGAGAACGACTCGATCCGTCGCCGCCGCCAGTGCGTGCAATGTGGGCGGCGTTTCACGACCTTCGAGCGGGTCGAACCGATCAGCCTGGTGGTAGTGAAAAAGGATGGCCGGCGCGAGCCGTACGACCGCCGCAAGATGGAAACGGGCATTCGCCTGGCGTGCACCAAACGGCCCATCCCCACGGAGACCATCCAGCGCATTGTCGACGAGGTGGAAGCCGCTATCTTTTCCACAGCCAGCGAGGAGATCTCGAGCAAGACGATCGGCGAACTCGTCATGGAGAAGCTGCGCGACGTCGATCAGGTCGCATATATCCGCTTTGCCTCCGTGTACCGGTCCTTCACAGACCTCGAAGACATCCGCATCGCGGTGGAGAGCCTGCTCCACTGATCCGGCCGTGGTTCCGGCCTGTCCGGAAAGCCACCTGATCCTTGCCCATTGCCGTTCGCACGTTCCCGCACGTTCGTGTATAATACACTTGGCTTCAGGCCGCGACTTGGCGGAGCTCGGGGCTCCGAATCTGAGGTGGAAAATGACCGTTGTAGCGATCATCGGGGGACAATGGGGAGATGAAGGAAAAGGCAAGATTGTCGACCTCCTGACCGCACGCGCTCAAGTCGTCGCCCGTTGCCAGGGAGGCGACAACGCCGGCCACACTGTCGTGAACCCCAAAGGGACCTTCCGCATGCACCTGGTCCCGTCCGGCATCTTTAACCCGACGGCCACCTGCATCGTGGGCAACGGGGTCGTGGTGAACCCCAAGCGGCTGCTCGAGGAGATGGCGGAGCTCCGGGCCCGTGGCATTTCGCTCGACCGGCTTTACATCAGCGAGCGGGCGCACGTGATCCTCCCTTTGCACCCGATGCTCGACCGGCTGGAGGAAGAGCAGCGCGGTGCCGGCTCTATCGGTACCACCCACCGCGGTATCGGGCCAGCTTACGCAGACAAAGCCGCGCGCGTGGGAGTGCGTATGGTCGACCTCCTCGACGAGGAGGTGCTCCTCGCCCGCCTGACCTACCTTGTGAACACCCGGAACCGCCTGCTCACCGAGGTCTATGGCCAGGAGCCCTGTTCGCTCCGTGAGATCTACCTGGAATACCTGGACTACGGCCGACAGCTGGCACCGCACATCACCGATACCGGCCGGATCATCCGGCGGGCCTACGAGGAGGGGAAACACATCCTGCTCGAGGGGGCGCAGGGCGTTATGCTGGACCTGGATTTTGGCACATACCCCTACGTGACATCCTCTTTCCCCACGGCGGCCGGGGCAGCACAGGGGGTGGGCTTACCCCCGAAGGCCATCCAGCAGGTGGTGGCGGTGCACAAGGCCTATTGTACGCGCGTGGGCCTGGGTCCCTTCCCCACCGAGGCCGAACCAGAGGTTGCGGCGCGCCTCCGGGAACGTGGCCACGAATACGGTACCACGACCGGCCGGCCGCGCCGGTGTGGCTGGTTCGACGGTGTCGTTGCCCGTTATGTCACTGAACTGAACGGGGTTGACGCGCTCGCGATCACCAAGCTCGATGTCCTGGACGAGGAACCGGTGATCCGCCTGTGCACCGGCTATCGGCTGAACGAGACGGTCACGCGCGACGTTCCGAGCAGCCTCCTCCTGTGGGAAGCGATTACCCCGGTCTACGAGGAGCTCCCCGGGTGGATGTGCTCCACGCGACATGTGCGCGCCTTCGAGGATCTACCACCCCAGGCCCAGGCGTACCTGCAGCGCATCGAGGAAGTCGCCGGTGCACCGATCGCGATCGTCTCCGTCGGGCCGGCCCGGGAGCAAACGATCATCCGGCGGCTTCCGTTCTAGGCCGGAGGGAGCACCAGAGCCTCCTATGCTCGAAGTCCAGATCGCCGTTGCCAAGACCCACAAGTTCGCAAGCCGCGAGAGCGGGGATACCGTGGAGCTCGTGGAGCGCCCGCACGGCGGCCTTTCGGTTCTCCTGGTGGACGCTCAGGGAAGCGGCCTGGCGGCCAAGACGCTCAGCAATCTGATCACGAGCCGCGGTGCCGCCCTCATCAAGGACGGCGCCCGCGACGGCGTCGTCGCGCGCACGCTGCACGATTACCTGTATACCCTGCGCGGCGGCCGGGTGTCGGCCACCCTGAACATCCTCTCCGTGGATCTCCAGACCCGCACCGTTGTCCTCTCCCGCAACGACGAGTGTCCCGCTTACCTCTTCACGACGGCCGGGATCGAGGTACACAACGAACCGGCTGCCTGCATCGGGATCTATCGGCGCACCAAGCCGATCGTGATCGAGCGACCGATCGACTCGTACGTTGGCGTACTGGTGACCAGCGACGGCGTGGTGCACGCCGGCCAGCGGCACGGCCGTCCTTTCGACCTGGAAGCTTTCCTGCAGGACGAGCTCGCCCGGGGTTGGCCGGCGGCCCAGGAGCTCGCCGACCGCGTCCTGGACACCGCCGTTGCCCTGGAGCAGGGCCGCCCGGGAGACGACGTCAGCGTGGTGGTTCTGACCATCGTCCCCACCGAGGAAAGCGAAGCTGCCGTGCGGCGACTTCGCGTACACTTCCCGATCGAGTAGAGGTGCCCGATGTTTGCGCGCCTCCATCGCTGGCGTCGACAGCTGCTGGCGAACGGCCGTGTGGTTGTCCTCCTGTGGCGCCGCTTCCGGCTTTCCCTGTCGCTCTTCGCCGGTATCGTCGCCATCGGGTCGCTGTTGCTCTGGCTCGCCTACAGATCCCCGTACGGCGCGGAACGGCTTACCTACCCGGAAGCGCTGTACGCCACTTTTTCCCTGCTCTTCTTCGAATCCACTGTTCCGCTGCCACACGGGCCCTTGCAGGTGCTCTTTTTCCTCATCCCCATCCTCGGGCTGAGTGTGGTCGCTGAAGGGCTCATCCGCTTTAGCCTGCTCCTCCTGGACAGGCACAACCCCACGGGAGAGTGGAACGTGGCGCTGGCATCGACCTACCGCGGGCATATCGTCGTCTGCGGCCTTGGGCACGTGGGCTATCGCGTGGTGAAACAGCTTCTCGAGTTCGACCAGGAAGTCGTGGCCGTTGAACGGAACCCCGACGCCCCGTTTCTGGAGCGCGTGCGAGGGATGGGCGTTCCGGTGCTGGTCGGCGACGCGTCGGAGTTGGAACGCCTGCGCGAGGCCGGGGTCGAACACGCCCGTGCGGTGATCGTCGCGACCAACGACGACCTGATGAACCTGCGTATCGTGCTGAACGTGCGCGCGCTGAACCCCGATGTCCGGATCGTGTTGCGCATGTTCGACGCCGAACTGGCGGAGCGGTTGGGGAAAGGGCTCGGCATACGCACCGCTTTCAGCACTTCTGCCATCGCGGCTCCGGCATTCGCGAGTGCAGCCGTCCACGAGGGCGTGACCCACTCGGTCGTGGTGGAAGGGGATCTCCTGCACCTCAGCGAGATCTTCGTTCGGCCGGATGGGGAGCTGTGCGGCCGCACCGTGCAGGAGGTCGAGGAGCAGCTGGACCTTTCCGTCGTCTTCCATCAGCGCGGGGATCGACGGGACATGCACCCTGCCAGCGACCTGCGGCTAGAGGCGGGAGACAAGGTGGTCGTGTTCGCGTCGCTGGAACAGCTTGCCCGACTGGAACGGATGAACTGCCCTCCGTCGCAGAGACGGAGCCGCCACGCTTCGGCGTGCGACGATCCGGCCCGCCCGGCATGAGAGCGGGAGGAACAGGAGCGATGTACGCACTGTTGATCTCCGAGGACCCCGAAGAGACATCTCTGCTTTCCCTGGTGCTCCAGCACGCTGGCCTGGCCACCACGACCCGGGCCGGTCTGGAGCGCGCGCTCCAAGGGTGGAGCGGCCGACCAGCCGACCTCATCGTTGCCGCACTCCCCAAGCCGGATCCGCTCGCGCAGGTGCGGCGTGTGCGGGCGGAGACGGAAGTCCCGCTGATCGTGATCGTCGACCCCATCCCCGAAGCTGCCCACTACGACCTCCTGGAGGCCGGCGCTGACCTGGTGGTCACTCGCCCGTACAGCAGCCGGCTCCTGGTCGCCCAGGTGCGTGCCCTGTTGCGCCGCGCGCGCGGTGTGCCCGTCTTTTCCTTGCCCACGCTCAGCATTGCCGGCCTCACGCTCGATCCCGCGACCCGCGTGGTCGAGGTGGGCGGACGAAGCCGACGTCTGACCCATCTCGAGTTCCGACTCCTCTACACCCTTATGATCCATCGGGGACAGGTCCTCCCGACGGATGCCCTGGTGCAGCGGGTCTGGGGCTACGGCGAACAGGGGGATCGCGATCTGGTCTACGGGCTGGTGAACCGGCTCCGCGCCAAGGTGGAGGCGGACCCGCGCAACCCGCGCTACATCCTCACCGTGGCGGGCGTGGGCTACCGCTTCGGCGAAGGCTCCGGACCAGCCACCTCACCTTCGAAGAACGAAAGCGTTGTGAACCAGATCGCACCTGCTTCATAGATCTCTGCAAGCCAATTTGAACGCTGTGTTCGCTATGATACATTTCGCAAAACACCCGTGGCAGACCAAGTAGGGTGCTCGGCCCGGTGGGGGCGTGGACGAGGGTTGGCGGGACGGGCCGAGCACTCCTGTAGGTAAAGGAGGTGCCATGGTGACGACGTCTTGTCCCGAGTGTGGTACCACGCTGGACCTGGAGGACCCTTTGCAAGAAGGAGATTGGATCGTCTGCCCCCAGTGCCAGGCCAACCTTGAGGTGATCAATGTGGATCCGCTGGAACTGGACTGGGCCTACGACGAACCGCTGGAAGACTGGGTTCCTTGCAGGTACGAGCGGTGTAACGGACGCTGGTAAATCAGAAGGAGGAGGACAAAGCCCAAATGCCCGAAGAATTGGATTTTCAGGAAGAGATCGAAGAACCCCCTGGTCAACGCCATCCCCCTGCTCCGTGGGAGCAGATATCCCTCACGCAGTGGAACGACTGGCATTGGCAACTCGCAAACCGTCTCTCCAGCGCAGACCAACTCGCCCGGGTGATCCACCTGACCCCCGATGAGGTACAGGCGCTATCCACCCCCGGACATTTCCGCGTGGGCATCACGCCGTACTTCGCCAGCCTCATGGACCCCGAGGATCCCCTCTGCCCGATCCGGCGACAGGTGGTGCCGACGTCCCAGGAGCTCGTCGTGACGGAATCCGACATGGCCGATTCCCTGGCCGAGGATGCCCACTCGCCGGTACCCGGCCTGGTGCACCGCTACCCGGACCGGGTCCTGATGCTGGTCACGACCCAGTGTGCGTCCTTCTGTCGCTTCTGTACCCGTAGCCGGATCGTCGGAGATGCCCACGCCCAGTTCGGGCGCGCCGATTATGCGCGACAGATCGCCTACATCGCCGCCCACCCCGAAGTGCGCGACGTGCTGCTTTCCGGCGGCGATCCGCTCCTGCTGCCCGACCGAGTGCTCGAGGATCTCCTGACCCGCCTGCGTGCGATTCCGCACGTGGAAGTGGTGCGCATCGGCACGCGGGTCCCGGTCTTCTTGCCACAACGGATCACTGAGGGACTCGTGGAGATGCTCCGCCGTTTTCACCCGCTATGGATGAACATCCACTTCAACCATCCGCGCGAGCTCGCCCCCGAAGTGGAGAGGGCGCTGAGCCGGCTGGCGGATGCCGGCATCCCCCTGGGGAGCCAGACCGTTCTCCTTGCGGGGATCAACGATTGCCCCAATGTGATCCGGGCGCTGGTGCACAAACTCGTGCGGAACCGCGTGCGGCCCTACTACCTGTACCAGTGCGACCTGGTGCGCGGGGCGAGCCACTTTCGCACTCCCGTAACCAAGGGCATCGAGATCATGGAAGCGTTGCGCGGGCACACCTCCGGCTTCGCGATCCCGACGTTTACGATCGATGTCCCGGAAGGCGGCGGAAAGGTCCCCATCCTGCCGAACTACCTCGTCAGTATGTCGGACACGCGGGTCGTCCTGCGCAACTACGAGGGCTTTCTCAGCACCTACACGCAGCCCGCCGCCGGGGAATACCGACCGCACGACCCGGCCCGTTGCCCCTATTGCCGGAACCAACGTTCCGCACAAGGGGTCGCGGGGCTGCTTGCCGGCCACGAGCGCACCATTGCCCCCGAGGGCTGGCGAGAACAGCACCGTCGCACAGAAGAAACGATCGCACTGCCTACGTTGGTGGAGCGGAGGTAGACGATGGACGGATGGCGGGTTGCGCTGCTCTACAACCTGAAGCGGAACGCCCCGGTAGAACCCGGGGCTCCTCCGGATGCTCTGGCAGAGTACGATTGCGAGGAGACCGTCGAAGGGATCGCGGAAGCGCTCCGCGCCGCCGGCCACTGGGTGATCCGCCTGGAGGCCGACACCACGCTGCTGGATACGATCCGGCAGTTGAAGGTCGACATCTGCTTCAACATCGCGGAAGGACACCGGGGGGACGCGCGGGAATCGCAGGTCCCGGCACTCCTGGAGATGCTGGGCATTCCCTACACCGGCTCGAAGGTGCTCGCCCACGCGCTCTCGCTGGACAAAGCCATGGCGAAACGGATCTGGCGCGACCATGGCTTGCCCACGGCTCCCTTCCAGGTCTTCCGCACCGGCGACGAACGGATCGATCCCTCGCTGCGCTTTCCCCTCTTCGTAAAGCCGTTGCTCGAGGGCTCGGGCAAGGGCATCAACCGCTCCTCGGTCGTGCACACAGCGGCCGAACTGCGCCGACAGGTCCGCTGGATCCTGCGCACTTATCGCCAGCCGGCGCTCGCGGAAATGTTCCTCCCCGGACGCGAGTTCACCGTGGGCCTGATCGGGAACCGACGGCGGCCCGGGGCCCCACCGCGCTCCCCGTTCTACGATGCCGACGGCTTCCATGTCTTTCCTATCCTGGAGATCGACCTCAGCCCCATCCCGGAGGCCGGCGGCGTGTACGACAGCCACGTGAAATCCGAGCTGCCCCTGGGAGCCAACTACCGCTGCCCGGCACCTATCGCTCCGGAGCTCGAGCGGGAGATGAAGCGGCTGGCCGTAGCCGCCTTCGAGGCGATCGGCGCACTGGACCTTGCCCGGGTCGACTTTCGCCTCGGGCCCGACGGCCGGCCCTACCTCCTGGAGATCAACACCCTCCCCGGGTTGAATCCGACCTACAGCGACCTGGTGCTGGCCGCCCGGGCAGAAGGCGTCCCCTACGAGCATCTCATCCAGGAAGTGTTGCTGCTGGCCGCAGAGCGGTACGGCATGGTGCGGTTGCCCAGCACGGCAGTGCCTGTCCCGGCGATCGCAGGAGTGCGCCATGGAGCATAGGCTGAATTTGCCAGGCGGGGTCGTGGTGCTGTATAATGACAGCCGGCGGCTCAGCCGGGGAGAGCCACGCGACATGCTGGCCGAACGCGGCGTGGTCGGGTGTGCTCAGGCCATCGCTGAGGCGCTGGAGGCAGCCGGTTACCGGACCGAACTCCTGCCGCTGCGCGGCGACGTCGAAGAAGCGCTTGCTCCTTATCCGCCGGCGCAGTGGGTCGTTTTCAACCTGGCCGAGGGGCTCGACGGCCGGCTCTTCGAGGAACCACGGATCGCCTGGGCGCTGGAGGCGATGGGGTACCGCTTCACCGGATCGACCGGCGAAGCGCTCGCGCTTTCGACCCACAAGGCCCGGGCGAAGGCTCGCCTTCAGGAGGCAGGGGTTCCCACGCCGCCGGCACGGCTCTGGCGTGAGGTGCCCGAGATGCTCGACGGGGTGCCGCTCCCCGCCATCGTGAAGCCGGTCGCTGAAGATGCCAGCCAGGGAATCGGACCGGAAGCGGTGGTGCACGATTTTTCGGCACTCCGGGAACGCGTGCAGTACGTACTGGAGCGCTACCGACAGGCCGCACTGGTCGAGCAGTTCGTCGCGGGGCGCGAGTTCAACCTCTCCCTGTGGGGGGATCCTCCGGAGCTCCTCCCCCTGGCGGAGGTGGACTTTTGCGCCATCCAGGACCCGTTCCGGCGGCTCGTCTCTTTCGCCGCCAAATGGGAGGTGGAATCGTTCGAGTATCGCCATACGCCGGTCCGATGCCCGGCAGCCGTAGACGAACCACTGGCGACGCGCATCGCTGAGGTTGCGCGTGCGGCGTGGAAAGCAATCGGTTGCCGTGGCTACGCCCGGGTGGACATCCGGGTGGATGCCGAAGGCACCCCGTATGTCCTCGAGGTGAACTGCAACCCGGACATCTCGCCGGATGCCGGGTTCTACCGGGCGGCGCGCGCCGCGGGCTATTCCTATCAGGACATGGCACTTCGCATCCTGTCCCTGGCCCGCTAGCGCGGCCGGCGATGGCGCCGTGGAGGTCGTCCGCAGGGCGGCCTCTGGAGGAGGACGGTATGATAGACACGGCGCAAGACACCGATGGGCCCAGTATTGTGGCCGTAGCGGCTGCAGCGGGTGTTTTCACTCCAGAAGAAGTTGCCTGCGTACGCAGCCTGTGGGAGGAATCCCGTGAAGGGGAAGAGAGCGGCTACTGGTTTCTGGTGGCCAGGGAGGGGAGCGAGGTCCTCGGCTTTGCTTGCTATGGACCCCACCCGCTCACCCAGGGAACATACGATCTCTACTGGCTTGCGGTTCACCCCGCCGCCCGGGGCCGCGGCGTTGGCCGTGCGCTGCTGCGTGCGGTCGAGGAAGAGGTATCCAAGCGCCACGGACGACTGCTGCTGATCGAGACGTCCAGCACGCCCGCTTACGAACCAGCGCGGCGGCTTTACGCGTCCTGCGGCTACCGGGTGGAGGCCGTGGTGCACGACTACTACGCCCCGGGAGACGACCTGTACCTGTTTAGTAAGCTCCTGATCCCCGGCACCGGCGCGGCTCCACCGGAGCAAGTCCACGTCCTGGAAACAACCCCTGCGCACGCCGAACCGGCAATGGCGACGACAAGAGGGGGATAGCGCTGCTGCCCGGAATCCCCGGCAAGGCTGCTGGGACCAGGCTCGGTTCCCCGCAAGGTGTCAGGGCGGACAGCGTGCTAGCCTGCGCGCGGGTTCGCCGGGAAATGCCCGACGTCCGGTGCCAGGGGCACCATACGGCCGTCCCGTTGCACCAGGTAGACGTCGCCCCTCCAGGTCACGCGGCGTCCAAGCAAGGCTACGCCCCAGTAGAGCGCGTGGAATAGGTCGCTCAACGGAAGCCAAAGCAGGTGTCGCCGGACGACCGAATCCTGGGTGTGGCCGGCGATCAGCCAGGTCGTGCCCAGGCGTACGAGCAGGCTCCCCAGGAAAACGAGCCACCCCACCGGGCTGAAGGCAGTGAAGAACAGCGCCAGAAGCGCGAGCGGAAGGGTCAGCGTGATCGCCATCGGGACGTACTCGCGCGGCCGGCTGACCCGTGCGCAGCGCAGCCAGCGCACGTGCCGTTCGTACACCTCGCGCAAGGGCATGCTACCGAGGACATTGTCGACGAGATACTCGGAGAGCACGACGCGCTTGCCCAGGGCCGCCACCCGTGCGGCGATCTGGAAATCGTCCGCCAGGTAATCGGCGACCGCGGCAAACCCCCCGGCTCGTTCCAGGTCTTCGCGGCGCAGCGCGATCGAGGCGCCGAATCCGTACGCCATCCGCAGCAGATGGAGCCCCATCAGCGCGGGAGGCGCGAAGCAGGCCCCGAGTTCGAGCGCCTCCATCACTGCGCCGGCATTCTCCGGCTGGCTCCCACGGCACAGGGAGGTGACCACCCCCACCTGCGGATCGGCCAGCGGCGCCACGGTGCGCCGCAGGTAGTCCGGTGTGACCCGCATGTCGCTATCGCTCGCCACCAGGATCGGATAGCGGGCTTCGGCTGCCAGCGCGTGCAGGATGCTCGCCTTCCGGTTAGATCCGAGCGGGGCTGCCTTGATGAGGCGGATACGGCGCTCCGGAAACGCCTGCTGCAGCCGGTGCACCACGGCGACCCCGGGATCGTCCGTTTCCAGTACCCCGCACAGGATCTCGTACTCGGGATAGTCCTGCCGACAGAAGGAAACCAGGTTCTCATAAAGGCCGGGGTCGAGCCCGCGGATCGGCTTGAGCAGTGAGACCGGCGGGGCAAACTCGGCTGCGTACGAACGCCGCTGGCGGAAGAAGGATCGCACACTCAGCCAGGCGACGATCCAGTAGAGGGCGCTCAGCGTGGCGAGAAGCACGAAGAACATCGCGCCTCCTTTCTCTCGGCGAGCCCGGTATAGGAGCCCAGGACGATTTCCCGCTCTTCCAGCAAAGCGCGCACACGCGGGCTGAGCAGGGCTGCGAGGTCTCCCGGGTTGGGGCCGAGAGGCTCCGACAGCCCCTCTGTCGAAGGGTGACAGTAGATCTCTGCCGAAGCGGTATCCAACCGTTCGATCAGCCGCAGAAGGTAGCCTTCGGTCATACGGCCGGTGTGGAAGAGGCCGTGCACCCGCTCGGTCACGACCAGCCGATACCCACGGAGGTGCCGCAGTGTGTAACGCGCAAGGAGCGCGAACACGGCTGCCCAGACAACGTGTGTGCCGGCACGGCTTCGATCGTAGGCCAGGGCCGTACCGAGATGGTCACGGGGCAGGCGAAACCCACGGGCCCCGTAGCGCTGCGCCAGCGGAAGCAGGATGCGGAGCACCGTTGGATGGAGGTGCATATGGCAGTGGCCGTCCACGTGGTCCAGCGGCAGACCCATCTCGGCATACAACCGGAACTGGGCTTCGATCTCGGCGGCGAGCTCCGCCTGCGCGGTGCGGCTGAGGAAACAGCGCAGTCCGAAGGAGAAGGCGTCCGAGGGAAAAAGCCCGTCGGGACCCACGAGGTGGGGGATCTGCTCTGCAGGAAGGGCCGGCCGGCCGGCGAGCACGACCAGGTGCAATCCTACAGCCAGCGCGGGATGTTCGCGCGCGAGCGCCACCGCTTCCTCGCTCGCTTCTCCTGTGACCATGAGGCTCGCGCTGGTGAGCACGCCCTCGCGGTGCGCGCGAAAGACCGCCTCGTTCACCGCGCGGCAGCGACCGAGGTCATCGGCGGTCAGGATCAGGAAGGGCCGTCCGGAAGCGCTCATCCGGCACCTCTACTTTTCTGGAGCGCTCGGGATTTCCTCGAGCCGCAAGGAGAGCACCCTGGAGGTACCGTCCTCCGCGAGCGAGACCCCGTAGAGGGTCCGGGCCGCTTCGATCGTGCCCCGGTTGTGCGTGATCACGATGAATTGCGTGTGGGCCGCCAGCTCTTCCAGGCATTCCCGGAAGCGGCCGACGTTCGCCTCATCCAGCATCGCGTCTACCTCGTCCAGCAGGCAGAAAGGACGAGGGTTGACCTTGAGGATGGCGAAGAGCAGCGCCGCCGAAGTCAGTGCCCGCTCACCACCGGAAAGGAGCGAAAGGGTATGAGCACGCTTCCCCGGCGGCCGGGCGACGATCTCCACGCCCAGGCTAGCCAGCCCCCCGTTTTCCTCTTCCAGCCGCACCAGACGCAGGCTCGCGGTACCGCCCCCGAACAGGCGCGCGAAGTACGCTTGGAACTCGCGGTTGATCGCAGCGAACGTCTCCTGGAAACGCTCCTCCATCGCCCGGTCGAGTTCTGCGATCAACTGCCGCAGCGAGCGCGCCGCGTCCTGGAGGTCCTGAAGCTGCTGGCCGAGAAAATCGTAGCGCTCCTGCGTCTGCCGGTACTCTTCTTCTGCCAGCGGATTCACGGGGCCGCAGCGGCGGATCTCCTCCCGCAACAGCGCCACGCGCCGCTCCAGTTCTTCCGCGGTGACGCCCTGGGGAAGGGGCACGCGCGCCCACTCCGGAGGGTCTTCCAGGAGGGCGCCGAGGAGCGCATCCCCAGCGGGGCCGTACGCGCTCGCCTCCGGGCCGACCTCGGCGAGGCCGCGCCGCAGCACCTCACGCAGGCGGTCGCGCTGGAGACGTACCTCCATCTCCGCGCGCTGCAGGGCGGCCTCGGCTTCCAGAAGGGCCTCGTGCAAACGGGCTGCTTCCGCCTCTTCCCGGGCGAGCGTTTCCGGCTCCACCGCATCCGGCAGGGGAGCCCATACCACTTCGCCGAGCGCTACCCCCAGCCGGGTAAGCTCCTGCCGCAGGGCCTCGGCCCGACCCTGCAGCGACTGCAGCCGCGCGACGATCTGCTCCCGGAGCTTCTCTCCGGTCGCCACCTGTTGGGAGATCCGCCCGATCTCGCGTTGCAGCATCTCCTCGCGTGCCTGCAGATTCTCCTGCTCCTTCCGCGCGAGGGCACAGGCAGTCTGGGCTTCTCGCAACTGGTCCTGGGCGTGAGAAAGAGCCTCGCGCGCTTCGTGCACCCGCCGGGTGCGCTCGGCAATCTCCGCGTCGAGCGCAGCCTCCTCGGACTGGAGTTGCGCGAGGGAAGCCTCTAGCTGGCGGAGCTCGGCGTCGCGCTGCGCCCGTTCGATACGCAACGCTTCCAGCCGGGCCTGGTGCCGGATCGCTTCGTCCTTCCGCCGCTCCTTCTCCCGCTCCAGCGCTCCCGCACGGGCTCCGGCTTCTTCGAGTTCCCGTGAGACCGTCCGCAGTTCCCCCTCCAGCGCGGCAAGCGCTTCCGTGCCTTCGGCTGTGTCGCGCGCCGCGCGTGACGCCTGGGCCTCGGCCGCCGCAAGCTGTGCTTCCGCCTCCTCGAGGGCTTTTTCCCGGTGTCGCCGCTCGCGTTCCAGGACCCAGGCCGAAGGACGGGAAGGAAGGTGTCCGCCTGCGATTGCGCCTCCTGCGGTCACGAGCTCGCCGTCCGGTGTGACCACGCACCATCCGTGGGGGAGTGTGCGAGCCACCTCGTACGCACTCGGAAGGTCCTGCGCGAGAAGCACGTGTCCCAGAAGGGCCGTCCAGGCTGCGCGGTCCTCCTCGGGGAAAGCAAGGTGTTCGAGCAGCAAGGGAAGGGGAAATGAAGTCGAAGATATCGCGACGGCACCGGGCGGGACCAACCAGACGCGGCCGGCCTGCGTTTCGCGAAGGGCTCTCAGGACCGCAAAGGCGTCGTCGGAGGAAAGCGCAGCAAAGGGTGACAGTTCGGCGCCGAGCGCTGCCTCCAGGGCACCTTCCAGGCCCGGCGGCACGTGCAACCGGGAAAAGAGCGGGCGAACCGGGGGCAGCCCCTTCTCTCGGCACCAGCCCTCGAGGAACGCCTGTGCGTCCGTGTGGGAAGCCATCCGCGCGAGCGCCTCCAGCTGCAGCCGCGCTTCGTCGCGCCGGACACGGGCTTCGGCCGCTACCTGAGCCGCCTGGTGCGCTGCCTCCTGTACAAGGCGCAGGCGGTCCATCCGGGCTGCGCGTTCCTGCTCGAGAGCATCGCGCCGCTCGCGCAGCCGGTCGAGTTGAGCGGCCAACCGCGCCCTCTCCGCCTCCGCCTCTGCCGCGCAGGCCTCGGCCTCCTCAAGGAACTGCTGTCGCTCCGTGCTCTCCTCGGTGAGTGCCTCGAGCCGAGCCCTGAGCAGCTCTGCCCGGCGAGCCATCTCTATCCGGTGCCGCGTCACAGCGGCCGCGCGCTCCTGCAGCTCCCGCAGATCCTTCTCGTGTGAAGCGAGCGCGTCCCGGGCGGCGCGGTACGCAGCTTCCCGCACTTCAACGTCCCGGCAGAAGGCCTCGAGGCGCTGGGCGAGCGCCTCTTTTTCCACGGCCAGCTGGGTACGGCGCTCCTGGTGGGCTGCAGCATCCTGTCGCTGCCGCACCAGTTCCGCCGCCAGATCGCGCAGCTGCCGTTCCAGTGCACGCCGCTCCCCATCGATCCGCGCCTGGAGGCGTGCGAGCTCGGCTTCTTGCTGACGCAGGGCGGCCTCGCGCTGGCGCCGTTCTTCCTGAGCCCGGAAGAACGCCTGTACGGCCGCCCGGAGCTGCTCGAGCCGCTGCATCTGCCCCGCGTAGGCGCTGCGGGCCGCCTCGACCGCCGCGCGCGCCGCGCTTTCCTCCCGAGCAGCCCTTTCCAGCGCGCAGGAGGCTTCCTCCCACTGGAGCCGATACCAGGCCCGCAGGGCCTGCTGCAGGGCTGCTTCCAGCTGCGCCCGCTCGCGCGCCTGCTGGCTCTGCCGCTCGAGCACCCGCAAGCGCGGCACGAGCTCGTTGCGCAGATCGGCGATGCGCACCATATTCGCTTCGGTTTCGGAGAGCTGCTGTTCGGCCTTCTGGCGTCGTTCGTGGTAACGGCGTACCTCGGCCGCCTCCTCCAGAAGGAGACGGCGCTCCCGCGGCCGGAGGGAAAGCGCCTCGTCGACAAGCCCCTGATGGATGACGACGTAGGACGAGTTCAGGCCGCCGAGCACCTCTTCGATGTCCTGGAGCCGCACCTTGCGTCGGTTCAGGAAGTACTCGTTCAGGCCGGAGCGGTAGGCACGGCGGGTAATCTCGACTTCGGGGAAATCGACCGGGAGGTACCCGTCGGAGTTGTCCAGAAGGAGGGAGACCTCGGCCATTCCCACCGGAGCACGTGTGGAGCTCCCGCTGAAGATCACGTCCTCGGTACGGCGGCTGCGCAGAGCGGAGTAGCTCTGTTCTCCGAGCACCCAGCGCAGGGCATCGGCCAGGTTGCTCTTGCCCGAGCCGTTGGGGCCGACGATGGCGGTGATCCCTTGCTCAAAGCGAAAGACCGTCTTGGAGGCAAAGGTCTTGAACCCCTGCAGGCTCAGGTGGCGGACGCGCACCAGGACCCCCTTGCGACGGACGAGTCCGTGCCGGTTACCCGGCTTCGACCTTGTACCCCACGCCGCGCACGGTACGCAGGTACTCCGGCTGCGAGGGGTCCCGCTCGATCTTTTCCCGGATACGGCGAACACAAACGTCGACGAGGTTCGTTGCCCGCCCGTACTCGTATTCGCGGCCCCAAACCTCGCGGAACAGCGTTTCCCGATCGAACACCTGGCCGGGGTGGGAAGCCAGGAAGTAGAGCAGATCGAACTCGATGGGTGTCAGCTGCACCTCCTGCTCGCCGACGGTAACACGGCGGCTGCGGGGCTCCACCTCGAGCGCACCCACGCGGGCGGTACGGGTTCGGGGTCGAAAACGGCCGCCCTCCGCGCGACGGAGGATCGCCCGCACACGGGCCTCGAGTTCCCGGATGTGGAATGGCTTGGTCACATAGTCGTCAGCTCCCAGTTCGAAACCGTGGAGAACGTCGTCGGGGCCGTCCCGCGCGGTCAGGATGATGATCGGGACGTCGGACTCTTCGCGGATCGTACGGCAGGCAGTAAATCCGTCCAGAAAGGGCATCATCACGTCGAGGATGACCATGTGGAACGGTTCCTCGCGGAAGCGCTTGATGGCCTCCAGCCCGTTGGCAACGGTCACCACCTCGAACAGGAGGTCTTCGGGGTTCTCCAGGCTGGCCTGAAGCAAGCGCCCGACATCGGGGTCGTCATCGGCAATCAGAATGCGGTACCGTTCCATGGCCCCCCTCTAGGCCGTTTCCCGGGTCGCTTCCTCTTCGGCGGGGAGCAGGCGCGGGCGCGCCAGGCCCCGGATGACATCGCCGTCCACGATGCAGCGACGGACATGGGGCAGCGAGGGGACCTCGTACATCACGTCCAGCAGCACGTCCTCCAGGGCGGAACGCAGGCCACGTGCCCCGGTCTTTTGCCGGAGCGCGCGTTCCGCCGCGGCTTCCAGAGCATCGGACGTGAAGACAAGTTCCACATTGTCCAGCGCGAGCATCTTCTGGTACTGCTTGACGAGCGCGTTCTTCGGCTCGGTGAGGATGCGCACGAGCGTCGCCTTGTCGAGCGGGTCCAGCGTAGCGATGACGGGCAACCGGCCGATGAATTCGGGGATCAGGCCGAACTTCAGCAGGTCGTCCGGGATGACCTGGCGCAGGAGTTCGCTGGAAGCCGCCTCCCGCTCCTCCGGCGAGGTCGCGCGGCGAAAACCGAGGGCGTGCCGGCCACCGACCCGCTCCGCGATGATCTCGTCCAGCCCGACGAACGCCCCGCCGCAGATGAAGAGGATATTGGTTGTATCCATCTGGATGAATTCCTGCTGCGGATGCTTCCGTCCAGGGACGGGCGGCACGTTGACGATCCCGCCCTCGATGATTTTCAGCAGGCCCTGCTGGACGCCTTCTCCCGAGACATCGCGCGTAATCGACGGGTTGTCTCCGGACTTGCGGGCAATCTTGTCGATCTCGTCGATGTAGACGATACCGTACTGGGCGCGCTCGAGGTCAAAATCGGCCGCCTGGAGGAGGCGCAACAGGATCATCTCGACGTCCTCTCCCACGTATCCGGCCTCGGTGAGCGCGGTGGCATCGGAGATAGAAAAGGGGACGTCCAGAATGCGCGCCAGCGTCTGGGCGAGGAGAGTCTTACCGCATCCGGTCGGCCCGATCAGGAGGATGTTGCTCTTCTGCAGCTCGACCTCGTCCACCCGCGCGCCCGCGGCGACGCGCTTGTAATGGTTATAGACCGCGACGGAAAGGATCTTCTTGGCGCGTTCCTGGCCGACGACATACTCGTCCAGGAGCTCCCGGATCCGCTTCGGTTCCGGGATGCGGCCCAAACGGAACCCGCTTCTCGGTTGCGTCTGGCTCCGTTCCTCGGCGATGATCTCGCTACAGAGGGCGACACACTCGTCGCAGATAAAAGCACCTTCCATGCCCCGGATGAGGCGGTCGACCTCCTCCTGGGCCTTGCCGCAAAAGGAACAACGGTACGGCTCTCCCGGATGCATCGGACCCGCCCTGGAATCGTCCTCCATCGGCCCGCGTCCTCAGCGCCGGTCGTTGCGCGGAGTGAGGATTTCGTCGATGATCCCGTATTCGCGGGCCTGCTCCGCGGTCATGTAAAAGTTCCGGTCGGTATCCTGCGCGATACGTTCCTCCGGCTGGCCGGTATGCTTGACCAGAATCTGGTTGAGCAACCGGCGAAGGCGCATGATCTCGCGCGCCTGGATCTCCATATCGATCGCCTGCCCGGTCACTCCGCCCATCGGCTGGTGGATATGGATGGTCGAGTAGGGCAGCGCGTAGCGCTTCCCCGGGGCGCCGCCCGCCAGAAGGATCGTCCCCATACTGGCGGCCAGCCCGATGCAGATTGTGGACACGTCGGGCCGCACCCACTGCATGGTATCGTAGATCGCCAGGCCGGCGGTGATCACCCCGCCCGGGCAGTTGATGTAGAGGTAGATGTCCTTCTCCGGGTCTTCGTGCTCCAGGTAGAGCAGCTGGGCGACGACCAAGTTGGCCACCTGGTCGTCGATCGGCGTTCCCAGGAAAATGATGCGCTCCTTCAACAGCCGGGAGAAGATGTCAAATCCGCGTTCTCCCCGGCTGGTCGTCTCGATCACCATTGGAATCACATAATCCATCGCTCATCACCTCTCTCAACGCGTTTTTGCCGGAGCCGTCCCTCAAACTTCCGCGGCCGGCTCGGCAGGTATCCCTGTCCCGGCGGTGAACTGCGCGGCGTTCGTCTCCGCAGCTCCCGCAGCTTCGCGCTCTCCCGCTCCAGACAATTCTTCCGAAGTTGCACCTTCAAGTGGCTGTCCCAGGGCGATGGCGAGCAATCGCTCCTCTAGCTTGCGAATGAGGACGCGCCCGCGCGCATCCATCAGCCGCTCTTCGTCGTCTTCCTCGCCTTCATCCGCCAAGGCTGCGAGCTCCTGCTGCACTTCTTCGGGGGTCACCTCGAGCTGCTCGGCCCGGATGATCTCGGACAACACGAGCGTCCTGCGAAGCTGCCTACGCGCCAGCGCCATATACTTGTCCCGGAGCTCCTTGTCGCGCATGCTCTGTGCCTTCAGGAACCGTTCCGAAGTCCCCGCGCGGACCAGGAGCCTGGCCAAGTCGTCAGCGACCCGTTCCGCCTCGCGCTCTACCAGCACCTCCGGCACGTCGATTGTCGACTGCTCCTGGATGGCGTCTATCATCTGCCCAATGACCTTGGCACGGGCCTTCTTGAGCGCTTCCTCTTCCATTTCCCGGCGGATCCGGGCGCGCAGTTCGGCCAGGGTTTCCTCTCGCCCCAGGGAGCGCGCCCAGTCGTCGTCCAGCGGGGGAAGTTCCGGGGCGCGGATCGCTCGCACCGTCACCGTGGCGTGGACCTTATGGCCCGCCAGCGCCTGGTTCGCCACGTCTTCGGGAAACGCGATCTCTATCTCACGTACCTCGCCGACCTGCGCCCCGACGAGCCCCTCGGCCAGGCCCGGAAGGAAACTGCCGGCTTCCAGCACCACATCGACATCTTCATAACTCTTCTCCGTGCCGTCCTCGTAGCGCAGCCGCATATCGACGAGGCAGCGGTCCCCAAGGGCGGCCGGCCGCGGCGGTTCCGGCTCCCGCCAGACGAGCTGGGCAAGCCGCAGTTCCTCGATCCGGGCGTCAATCTGCTCCTCCGTCACCGGTTCCGGTTCCAGCGGAAAGCGCAGGGAACGGTAGTCGCACAGGGTTACCGTCGGCTCCACCGGAACCACCAGGCGGAAGGAGAAAGGCTCGTAGTTGATCGCGTCCAGCGTCGCTTCTGCAACCGGCTCGAATTCCTTCTGCTGCAGGATCTCCGCATACGCCCGCGCGATCAGCTCGTCCGCCGCTTCCTCGTAGAGCGCCCCGCGGCCGTACACCGCCTCTACAACGCGGCGCGGGGCCTTCCCCGGCCGGAAACCGCGGATGGGATGCCTCCGGGACAGCCGCTGGCTGGCCCGCTCCAGCGCTTTTTCCACCACTTCGGCTTCCAGCTCGACATCAATGGCTACCCGGCTCTCGGGCAGCCGTTCGATCGTATATCGCATCGGCTTGTTCGCTCCTTTTCGTTATCATCGAAATTATAGCAGAAAGCCGGCAGGCCTGCAA
This sequence comes from Chloroflexia bacterium, assembly GCA_041082245.1. Taxonomy (GTDB): domain Bacteria; phylum Chloroflexota; class Chloroflexia; order DTKN01; family DTKN01; genus DAOTVY01. The sequence goes on along the minus strand of JBDOIE010000031.1, from coordinate 6,218 downwards.
ACTTGCACGGCCGCTCCTTTTGTAGTAGAATGCGCTGCGCTGGTCGGGGAAACACCAGGCGGATTGGGTGTATCCCCCGGTGGAGGACACGATGCTGAAGTTCAATGTGGCGCAGCTCCTGCTGGCACCGGTAGGGACGACCCGTTCCTACGAGATCGAGGAAGAGCTCTTCCAGGCGGACGAACTGGAAGTGCGCGGGCTACACGGGCACATCCTGCTCACCCGCTTGCGGGAAGATATTTTCCTCCAGGGCACGCTGGATGCGGAAGTGACCCTCGAATGCAGCCGGTGTCTGGAGCCGTACGTGCAACCGCTACACATGGAACTGGAACTCGAGTTCCAACCGAGCGTGGCCGTTGCGACCGGAGAGCCGTTGCCGCTCCCCGAGGACGACACCATATTCGTGATCGACAGCCGACACATCCTCGACCTGACGGACGCGATCCGCGAGCAAGTGATCCTGAACCTGCCGATGCGTCCGCTGTGCCGGGAGGATTGTCTGGGGCTCTGCCCGATCTGCGGCCAGAACCTGAACGAAGGCCCCTGCCCGGGACACTCGGAGGAGGTCGACGACCGCCTCGCCGTACTGGGCAGGTTGCTGAATCTGGAATCGACCGAGGAGTGAGGTTTTTGACATGGGTGCATTGCCGAAACGCAAGGTTTCCCACCATCGACGCGGCAACCGCCGGAGCCATCAGGCGTTGACCGTGCGCCAGCAGGTGATCTGCCCGGAGTGCAAAGAACCCGCACTCCCCCATCGGGTTTGCCCTTCCTGCGGCACCTACAACGGCAGGAAGGTCATCAAGACCCGCGAGGAGAAGCGGAAAGAGAAGGAAAAGTAGCGGTCCGGCAAAGGCGCCTGGTGGTAGCAAAGAAGACGGGGGATCGCCGGGGATCGCCCGGAGGAAATGACCGGTCCCCTGTCTTCTCGTTCTTTCCCTGAGGGAAACCGTTGGCGCGATATGCGGCCATCGCCGGCTGGGGCAAGTACCTGCCCCAGCGGGTGCTGACGAATGCTGACCTCGAGCGGATGGTCGACACCTCCGACGAGTGGATCCGCACCCGCACAGGGATCCTCGAGCGGCGGATCGCTGCCGACGGAGAATCGTCCGCGACCATGGCGGTGCAGGCCGCCCGCCAGGCGCTCGAGCGCGCGGAGCTGGCGCCCTTTGCGCTTGACCTCATCATCGTTGCCACGGCGACGCCCGACTATCTTTTTCCCGCCACGGCCTGTCTGGTACAGGATGCCCTTGGGGCCATCCACGCGGGCGCGTTCGACATGGAAGCGGCCTGCAGCGGATTCCTGTACGCACTCGTGGTGGCTACGCAGTTCATCCGGGCCGGGAGCTGCGAGAACGTGCTCGTGGTAGCGAGCGAAACGCTTTCACGGATCACGAACTGGCAGGACCGCAACACCTGTGTCCTCTTCGGCGATGGGGCCGGGGCCGTCGTCCTTCGCGCCACACGTCGAGAACGCGGCTTGCTCGCCTCCACGCTCGGTGCGTACGGGGCAGGCGCGGACCTCTTGATCCTTCCTGCTGGAGGCTCGGCCCGGCCACCGAGTCCGGAGACGGTAAACGGCGGCCAGCACTACATCCAGATGAAAGGGAATGAGGTGTTCCGCTTCGCGGTGCGGATGATGGGTCAGGCCTCGCAGGAAGTGCTCGAAAAGGCCGGCCTGACGATCGACGACGTCGCGCTGTTCATCCCCCACCAGGCGAACCTGCGGATCATCCAGGCGGTCGGGGAACGGCTGGGCATCCCGGAGGAGCGGGTGTACGTGAACCTGCCTCGCTACGGCAATATGTCCGCCGCGACGATCCCGATCGCCCTGTGCGAGGCGGCAGAAGAGGGGCGGCTGAAGGACGGGGATATCGTCCTGGCCGCGGCTTTCGGTGCCGGCCTCACGTGGGCTGCGGCCGCTCTATCCTGGGGCGGGCCGTAATGCCGGTGCAGTTGCCGGTCGGCACCCGGTGAACGTTTCCGAGGAGGCTACCACGATGGCACAAACGGATCGGGTGCTTACGGCCTGGGTCTTCCCCGGGCAGGGGTCACAGGCGGTGGGGATGGGACAGGACCTCGCGAAACGGTTCCCCCCGGCCGCCGAGCTCTACCAGCAGGCCGACGCGCTGCTCGGATTTCCCCTTTCCCGGCTCTGCTTCGAAGGACCGGAAAGCGAGCTCACCCGCACCGAGAACGCGCAACCGGCGCTTCTGACCACCAGCGTGGCCGTGCTCCTCGCGCTCGGGTGCCGCCTGGACGAGGGGGGCTTTCTCGAGCGGCCGGCCGACCTTCCGGCCCCTTTCGTGGTTGCCGGGCACAGCCTGGGGGAGTATACCGCGCTCGTGGCGGCGGGAGCGCTCTCTTTCCCGGACGCGCTGCGGCTCGTGCGCGAGCGCGGGCGGCTGATGGGGGAGGCCCGGGCAGGCGGGATGGCCGCGGTGCTCGGGCTGGAAAAGGAGACTCTTGAGGAGATCTGCCGCGCCTGCGGACGTCTGGGCCCGCTCGTCATCGCGAACGACAACTGCCCGGGACAGCTCGTGCTCAGCGGCGCCACGGAAGCGCTGGAAGCCGCGATGCAGGAAGCCAAGGCAAGAGGTGCACAGCGGGTCATCCCGCTCAGGGTCAGCGCGGCCTTTCATTCGCCATTGATGGAAGCGGCCGCGGCCGGCCTCGCACCCGCGATCGAGGGGACCGTCTTCCGGCGCGCGTCCGTCCCTGTCGTCGCCAATACGGACGCGCGATGGCTCCGGGAACCGGAGGAGATCCGTCGGGAACTCGTAGCGCAGATCGTGTCACCGGTGTGCTGGACTGCTGGGGTGCAGACGATGGCCGCGCACGGAGTGCGGCACTTTCTCGAGATCGGTCCGGGGCGGGTGCTCGCTGGCCTGATCCGGCGCACCTTGCCAGAGGTCGAGGTCGCTTGTGTGGGAACAGCGGAACAGCTGGCCGCCCTGCTCGGCAGCCTCTGACCGCGATCGCGTGCAGGCTTCTGCAGCGCTCAAAGGGGCCGCAATGCTCCAGGCCGAGAGCGAACCGTATCCGAATGTGCTCGACGTGGTCATCGAGAACCCCCTGGGGAGCACGCGGCGTTGCGTGGAGGACCCATCCCAGGGTTGGGTAGAACACGGCCCGGCCTTCGAGCCGTTGCCGATGGAGTACGGCTATATCCCCGGGACGATCAACCCTGCCGACGGGCAGCCTGTGGACGCCATGGTGATCGGTTGGGGCCCCACATTTCCCGGATGCCGCTACCAGGTGCGGGCGATCGGCGTGCTGCTGCGGGCGGACGGCGACCACAAGGTGCTCGCCGTGCCACACACGGCCGAGTATATATCGCCACTGCGGGATGTCAGCGAGGTCGACCCCGACCTACTGCAGCGGCTCGAGGCGTGGTTTGCGCCGCACTTTGCCCTGCTCGGATGGCGCGACGCGCGCTGGGCCTGGGAATGGCTTGGCGCCTGTCGGGCGCTGGCAGCGGCCGGGGGAAAACCGGACACAGGCTAGACAGAGCAAAGGAGGCGTGCGATGTGCGGGCGGCTGGACGGGCGGGTAGCGCTGGTGACCGGCGCCGGCCGGGGTATCGGCAGGGCGATCGCACTGCGCCTGGCCCGGATGGGTGCGGCGGTTGCCGTGAACGCCCTGCACGAAGAGAGGGCGCGGGCGGTTGCGACCGAGATCGAAACCGGGGGCGGCAAAGCGCTCGCGGTGCCCGCCGATGTAGGTCAGGCCGCCGAAGTGGACGCGATGGTCGAGCGCATCGTGGAAACGTTCGGCGGGCTCCACATCCTGGTGAACAACGCCGGGATCGCGCGCGACATGCTCCTCCTGCGCCTCTCGGAAAACGACTGGGATGCCGTGCTTACGACGAACCTGAAAGGGGCATACCTTTGCTCCAGGGCGGCGCTCCGCCCCATGTTGAAAGCGCGCTGGGGGAGGATCGTAAATATCAGCTCCGTCGTGGGGATCGCGGGAAACCCCGGGCAGGCGAACTATGCCGCCGCAAAAGCCGGCCTGATCGGCCTCACGCGCAGCCTGGCCAAGGAGCTCGGTTCCCGCGGGATCACCGTCAACGCGGTCGCCCCCGGCTTCATCGTGACGGACATGACGAGCGGACTCCCGGAAAAGGTGCAGCAGGAAGCGCTCGCGCGCACGCCCGTGGGCCGGTTCGGCCAGCCGGAGGATGTGGCCGCGGCAGTTGCCTTTCTGTGCTCCGAGGAGGCCGGTTTTATCACCGGCCAGGTGCTTGGGGTAGACGGGGGAATGGTGCTGGTATGAACCGGTGAGGAGGATCGGTCCGTGGTCCGGCAAAGCAGGGCAACGGGAGCGATCGAGATCCCGATCGAGCAGATCGTGCTGGAATCTCCGCTCCATCGGGCGGATTGGCCCCGGCGGACGGAGATCGTGCCGAACTTTGCCGAACGGGTTGCGCGCGTACGCGAGACGGGCCGTTGGCCCGGCCAGCCGCTCCGCGTCCGGGCCAAGGGGGACCAGTTTGTCCTGGTTTCCGGCTTTTCCCGGCTGGCGATCGCTACGGACGCCGGTCTGCGGACCGTGCTGGCGGTGGTCGAACCCGAGACCACGGAGCTCCCGCTGAGCGAGATCCATCTCCGGCCGTGGCAGGAAAAAGCGCGGCTGAATCCGAAGAAACTTGCCGAGCGGAGCGAACAGGCACGGCGCGCGGGGACCTTGCCCGTGCCGCTTGTGGTGCGGCCGGCACAAGGGGAAGAACCTGCGGGGTATACGCTGCTCGACGGGCTGTACTGGTACCGGATCGCCTGTGCCATGCGGTTGGAGCACGTCCCGGCGATCGTACGCGCGGCCGGGAAGACACCGCGAGCCCCTACGGACGCCGGGTAAGGGCCTATACGAAAACTCGTAGGGGACGCACGCATCCGGGTAGGCGAAGGCAGTGCCTTCGCCTCCCTGGCGAGGGATTTCGGGCAGGCTCCAGGGCAATGCCTTCACCGACCCGGCGAGGGATTTCGGATAGGCTTTAAGGAGAAGGGCGATGGCCTTCGATCTAGCCCGAATCGCATCTCAAGCCGAGGAGCTCGGCCGATACTACGCACGGGAGCGGGGGAGGGAACACCGTGACCTGGTCTCCCGCGCCCAGGCGCGCATCCAGGAGGTCGGGCGCGAGGAACTGGAAGGCGCTGCGCTCCGATCGACGGTACGGGTGCTGGCCCGACCGCTCGAGGAGACGCGCACCCATTACCCGCCCCCCCCACCGATGACCAGCTACCGCATCTGGGCGAGCGACGGCTCCGCGATCGCTCCGGATCCTCAAGCGTTCGCACGGTACGCGCTGTTGCACGCCGCCGCGGTGGGCCTTGCATTCGACCCGCCTGCCTTCGAGGTGACCCACCGGGCAACGCTCCTCTTCCGCGAGGAAGAGATGGAGCGTGTCTATCCAGGGGTGGGAGAGCCGGTAGCCGTCGAAGGCCCCGTGGTGGACACGATGCGCGCCTATGAGGAACTCCGCATCCTGTGCGAAGTGGCGCAGGGGATGCCTCCTGACCCTGCGGGCCGGCCTCTTCTCCTGATGACGGATGCGGTGATCCTCTGGGCACATCGGGGCACCGGGCCCGGGCACGACGCTCTGGGGGAGGATTACCTTTCCCGAAGCGTGGCTGCCCTGGTCGAACTGGAACACGCAGGCATCCCGCTGGTGAGTTTTACGAGCATGCCCCGATACCGGGAGGTGATACATACCCTGCTCGCGCTCGTGTGCCCGCCGGAGCGCAGGCTCGCCTGCGGTGACTGCGAGCAGCCGCTGGACGAGTGTCTGGAGCTGCGCCCGCTACTGGACCGCGAGCTGTTCGCGATGCTCCCTGTGGGAGCCCGCTCGCCCATTTTTCAGCCCGTGTACCACGGCGACACCGCCTGGCGACTGCCCCCTGTACTACGCAGGAGCGATCCCGAGATCTGCTTTTTCTACGTGAACACCGGTGAAATCGCCCGGGTGGAGCTACCCCGGTGGGTGGTGCGCGCGGGACTTGTCGACACGGTGCATGCGATCGTGCTCGACCAGTGCCGGCCGGGTCGGGCGGAGGCGACAGGATATCCCCTGGCACTTAGCCTTGCCCACCACGAGGCGGTACTCACGGTCGAGGACCGGCGTGCGGTCGAATGGCTGATCGAGGAGGCGCTAGCTCGCTACGGGATTGTCGCTCCGCCGTCCGCAAAAGCGCGGATGAAAGCACTATGAGGCCGGG
>JBDOIE010000219.1:0-1038 GCA_041082245.1 Chloroflexia bacterium | reverse complement strand
GCCAGCTCAGAAGGTGCGCTGTCGATCCCGACGAACAACCAGGGCGAGCCGCTCTTCGTGACCAGCTGCGAGGGCGGAAAGATCCAGGACATCCCGGCCGGGGCGGTCGTGCCGGGGCCGAGCCCCCTGTACCCGCCCGAGCTCTCCGCACGGATCGCCGAGGCGATCGAGCTCACCACGATCGAGCTGCGAAGCGTCGAAGATCTAGCCAAGCTCGATCTACCGGTGGACGCCCCGTGGGTCGAGACCCTGCGGGAAGAGCTCGCCGCGGGGCGGGGGCCGATCGAGTTCCAGGATCTGCGCAAGGATCCGTGGCCGTTGCTGCAGAAGGAGATGGCCGAAGTCTTCGACCGGTACTACGACTGGTGCGTGCGGTGGGGCGACGACGGTGACATCGATCGCGACCTCCTGGCCCGCTCCGCGCCCCCCTGGCTCACCTGAGCTCAGGGTCCGTCTCTTCCAGACCGGGTGGTTGCCGCGGGTCCCGTTACGGGGACCCTAGCGCGCTCTATCCCCGAGGCGTAGCGACACCTCGGGACATCCCACACCGGAGGGAGAAGGCGACGCATCCTCCCGCTTGACGGGACGGTCGAGCGGAAAGGAGGCGCCGCCTTCCTGGATGATGCCCTCTACCGGTTCCGGCTGCGAGCGCTCGCCCTCGCCGCCGAGCTCGGCAACGTGCCGCCGCGTGCCGGGCGATGGGGATCCATCCCTCCATGTTCTACCGATGGAGGTCCCAGGTGCTTCGGTTCGGCCCGGAGATCCTCTGGCCCCGGGAGCGGCGCCGGCCCCGCATGGCCAACCAGACCTCGCCCTTCGTCGAGCAGGGGATCGTGGCTCCCGCACCCGAATGGCACCTGGACGTTCACCGACCTGGGGAGATGGTGCAGATGGACCGCTTCTTCATCGGCAGGCTCTCCGGGGCCAAGGGCGCCGTGTGGCAGTACGCGGCGATCGACGTCGCCTCCGCCTACTGCTGGGCGGAGCTGCACCTCACCCCGCGCAACCCCTCGCCCCGGTTCACCTCGGAGCTCGCGC
>JBDOIE010000196.1:0-17326 GCA_041082245.1 Chloroflexia bacterium | reverse complement strand
GTGGAACACATCGGCACCTCGCCCGCCGTTCTCCTGAAGCAGCACGGCGTGTTCACGGTTGGCCCGACGCCCGAAGCGGCCGTCAAGGCGGCCGTTATGGTCGAGGACGTCGCCCGCACCGTGTGGTTGGCCATGCAGCTCGGCGAGCCGGAGGAGATCCCGCCGGAACTCGTGGCCCGTCTGCACAAGCGGTATACGGAGGTCTACGGACAGCGCAAGTGATCCCCGGAGGTACCCGGGAACATCGCCGGACTTTGCCCACACAAGGGAGCGGTCCGCTCGTCGGGCCGCTCCCGGTCGTTTCTCCATACTGCGCTGGGGCCGGGTGAAGCACGGGCCGCGCAGGCCGCACGGTACGACGCAAACCGGCGGAAGTCCGCAGGAGCAGCCCTGTAAGGTTCGCCTGTGGTCTGGGTGTTTCCCGCACGCGGCGAGGTGGGCAGACACGCACATCCCGCTTGCGGTAGGCGCGGCCCGCACCCGCTCCTGATCCCGTGTTTTCCCCGGTTTGGTTTTCCCAACCTCGCTCTTGTCGCTGCTCGCTCGGGGAGCCGCTTTCCCTCTGAAAGTGCCGCCACCAGGAAAGAGCCTTTGAAACCGCGAACGCCCTTCCCGTGTCCAAGGGAGTGACCGCAGCAGATCGCTGTGGGGCAATGCGTGGAGTTGTCAAGATGAAAGTGCTTCTGGTTCAGCCGGCTCACCCCTCCAGCGTTCGCCTGTTCGGGCGCGTGTATATGAGCAGCCTCACCTTGCCGGTCGTAGCCGCAGCCACACCGCCCGAGGTTGAGGTGTCGATCGTCGACGAGAACGTGTCCCGTATCCCGTTCGACAGCCCGTTCGACCTTGTAGGCATCACTGCCCTGACCCCGAACGCGCCGCGGGCCTATGCGATCGCGGATGCTTTCCGCGCACGCGGGGTGCCGGTCGTCCTCGGGGGAGTCCACCCGACGCTCGTCCCCGATGAGGCCGCACAGCATGCCGATATTGTCGTACTCGGAGAAGCGGAAGGCATCTGGGCCCAGGTATTGCGCGATGTCGAACGCGGAACGTGGGAGCGCTTCTACCGGGGCCCCAAGCCCGACCTCCAAGGCCTTGGGATCCCTCGCCGCGATCTCCTTCGGGAATCCCGCTACTACCCTGTCCCCAAGATGGAGGTCTCGCGCGGGTGTCCCTTCAACTGCTCCTTCTGCTCCACGACCGCCTTCTTCGGCCGGCAGATGCGTTACCGGCCGATCGAAGAGGTCGTCGCTGAGGTACGTTCCCTGGGGCATCTTCCGAGCGCTCTCTTTTTCACCGATAACAACATCGTTGGGAACCGGGAGTACGCGCGCGAGCTGTTCCGGGCCCTTATCCCCCTCGAGATCCGCTGGATCGGCCAGGCTTCCCTAACGGCAGCCCACGACCTGGAACTCCTGGACCTTGCCGCACGCAGCGGCTGTCGGGCGCTCCTGATCGGCTTCGAGTCGCTGACCCCCGAAGGCCTGGCGGAGATGAACAAAAAGGTGAACCAGGTGCTGGGGTACCAGGAGGCGGTGCGCCGGCTGCACCAGCGCGGCATCGCCGTCATCGGGTGCTTCGTCGTTGGGCTCGACAGCGACGATGCGAGCGTCTTCGAGCACACCGGGGCCTTTATCGAAGAGGCGCAGATCGACGTGCCCCAGGTGACCGTACTGACCCCCTACCCGGGGACGGCGCTCCGGGAAAAGCTCCTGGCCGAAGGCCGCATCTGGGATTTTGACTGGAGCCATTACGACGTCACGCGGGTGACCTTCCACCCCGCACGGATGACCGCCCAGGAACTGCAGGCCGGCTACGATGGCCTCATCCGCCGTTTGTACAGCTATCCAGCCATCCTCCGGCGCATCGCGCGCGCCAGTGTCTACCTCGGCCGTTCGGCGCTCGGTTTTCTCCCCACGAACATCGTCTACCGCCGGCTCTGCCATCCGGCGCTGCGGCGCGAGGAGCGTCCGTTCCGGGCCCCGCGGCCGGACCGTGTGCGGGAAAGGGTCGCGCTGAGCCCTCAGCCCGGGCCGGCGGCACCCAAAGGATAAGGACGGCCATCGTGCAAGGACGTATCGCGCTGGTCACAGGTGCATCGAGCGGGATCGGCGCGGCCGTTGCTCGACGGCTCGCGCGCGGGGGAGTATGGGTGGCGCTTGCCGCCCGTCGAACGGGCCGGCTCGAAGCGCTCGCGGAGGAGATCGTGCGCGCAGGCGTTCCCGCCTGCGTGTTCCCCGCAGATCTGACGCAGGAAGCGGAGCGAGAACGCCTGGTGCAGGAAGTCGTGGGCCTGTGGGGAAGGATCGACATCCTGGTGAATAACGCCGGCCTGGGCTGGTACGGGTACGGGTGCGAGATGCCCTGGCCGAGGGCGCACGAGATGATGGAGGTGAACGCTGCTGCGGCGGTCCACCTGAGCCTTCTCGTGTTGCCACAGATGATGCGTAGTGGCTATGGCCATATCGTGAACCTTGGCTCGATCGCCGGAGACATCCCGAGCCAGGGTGTAGCCCTCTACTGTGCCACCAAGTCGTTCCTGGAGAGCTGGACCACGGCGCTCTACCGCGAGCTCAAGGGGACAGGGGTGCGTGTGAGCCTGGTCAAGCCGGGGCCGGTCGCGACCGAGTTCTTCGAGCGCTCATCGTGCGCCGGCCTGCGGATGCCCGCGGAGCGCTTTGCGGTGCCGCCCGAACGGGTCGCGGAGAGGGTGTGGAACCTCCTGCACCGGCCCCGCCGTGTGGTGTACGTCCCCGGGTGGTATCGGATCGTGCCATGGATCGAGCTTTCTTTCGGCTGGATCGTGGACCGCCTGGGCCCGCTGCTGCTGCAACGAGCTGCTCAGGCGGATCAGGCATTTCGTTCTGGAGGAGGCGGATAATGCTGCATGTGGTCACCGGTGCGACAGGGCACCTCGGAAACAACCTGGTGCGCGCGCTTCTTGCGCGGGGAGAGCGGGTACGGGCGTTGATCTACCCGGTCGATCCCGTTCGGCCGCTCGAAGGGCTGGCTGTGGAACGGGTCGAAGGCGATGTGCGCGACATCGACTCGTTACGGCGCGCCTTTGCGGGGGCCGACATCGTCTACCACCTGGCCGGCCTGATCACCATCGAGCCCAGCCGGTCCAGCCTCCTCTACGACGTGAACGTCATGGGAACGCGCAATGTGGTGGAAGCGTGCCTGGAGCTCGGGGTTCGAAGACTGGTCTACACCGCCTCCATCCACGCCCTGGTCGAGCCGCCGCACGGGACGATGATCGACGAGCATTTCCCCTTCGACCCGAGCCGGATCGCCACGGACTATGGCCGAAGCAAGGCCCAGGCCGCGCTCGAAGTGCTGGACGGCGTGGAGCGCGGGCTGGACGCAGTCATTGTCAGCCCTACTGGGATCATCGGCCCCTACGACTACCAGCCTTCCGAGATGGGGCGCTTTTTCCTGATGTTCGCGCAGCGCCGGCTTCCGGTGTGCATCGCGGGGGCGTACGATTTCGTGGACGTGCGCGATGTCGCCGAAGGGCTGATCGCCGCGGCCGAGCGCGGCCGGCGCGGCCACAACTACATCCTCTCCGGGGAACAGGTCACGATGGAGCGGCTGCTTGCGCTCCTCGCGGAGGCCACGGGCGTGCCCGCGCCGCGTGTGCGCCTGCCCACAGCCGTGGCGCGCGCCGTAGCCGCCTTTGCCTGCTCCTACGCTCGGGCACGGGGCTCCCGTCCCCTGCTTACCACGGAATCGGTATCGATCCTGGCGAGCAACTCCTGCATCCGCCACGATAAAGCGACCCGCGAGCTCGGTTACACCCCGCGCCCGATCGCGGAAACGGTTGCGGATACCATACGGTGGTTTGTGGAAGAGGGCATGCTCGTCCCGGCCCCGCCGCGCTTCCGCTGGGCAGACGTGCGATTGCGCAGGGACACGGTCAGTTGACCCACCTGACCACTGCTGATAGAATGGGAATGGACTCGCGGTCGGTGTTGATGCTCCCAAGGAGGAACCGGTGGACCTGCTGACCGCAATCGTGCTGATCAGTCCCTGTTTTCTCCTCACCGCCCTGATGCTTTTCGTGGTCGCGATGCGCTACATCCTCTACCGGGAGCGCATCGGGCTGGCACAGCACGGTATCTTCCTGCCCGAGGAATCGTTCTGGGATCGCCTCAGCCAGCGCACGCCGCGGGGCATCCTGTGGGCGGGGATCATCACCGCCTGCTGTGGCCTCGCCCTCCTTCTGGGCCTCTATACGATCGGCCTCGGCCCATGGCTCCTGGGAGGCCTGATCCCCTTCTTCGTCGGGCTGGGGATGGTGCTCATCTACCTGGCCGGGGCACCGGCGCGCAAGCGGCTGAAGCAGGGGTCCGGGGAAGAAGCGGCGGAAGGGGAGGCTCCGGCCCCCACCGGCACGGAGTCCGACCGATGACCGACGGGGCGGCAGATGAAAGAGCCCGCACCAGACCTTCTGGAGCGCTGCCGGAAGCGCGACCCGGAGGCGTTTGCCTGCCTGGTCCGCGAGCAGCAAGATTACGTCTATACTCTGGCGCTTCGGGTATTGCGCGACCCGGAGGAAGCAGCGGACATCACGCAGGAGATCTTCCTGCGCGTGTGGCAGGCGCTGCCTGCCTTTCGCGGCGAATCGCGCTTTACGACCTGGCTCTACCGTATTGCCGCGAACGCTTGCCTGAACCGGCTGCGGGAGCTGCGCCGGGAGCATGGCACGGTCTCGCTGGACGAGGTGCCTGCAGAAGCACTCCCGGCGGCGGAAGGAGATCCGCACCGCGAGACCTGGGAGCGCGAGCGTCGCGCACTCCTGTGGGGCGCTGTTGAGCGCTTGCAGACCGGGTACCGTCTGGTGGTCACACTGTTCTACCAGCACGGTTTACCGGTTGCCGAAATCGCGCGGGTGCTGGGCATCCCGGTCGGCACGGTCAAGACGTACCTGCACCGCGCCCGCCAGGCTCTTGCCGGATTGCTGAGACAAGGAGCCGAGCATGTGTGAGGAGATCCGACAGGCCATCCTGGAGCATACTCTGGAAGGGGAGCCGATCGCACCGGATTCGCCGCTGGGTGCCCATCTCCGGCAGTGCCCAGACTGCCAGCGTTACCACGAGGCGATCGTCCAGGTGGATACGGCCCTCCAGGCAATGCCGCTGCAGGCCGCTCCATCGTGGATCGTGGAGCGGGTCCTTGCCCGGATCGAGCCAAACCGCGAGCAACCGTTCTTGCCGTGGACCGTGTGGGTACCGCTCCTCAGCCTGTTTGCGGGCCTCGCGTGGGCTTACGCGGCCTTCGTGTGGGCGCGTTCCGCCCAGATCGCACCGACGGTGGCTGTCTGGCCCACACAGCTGGAGATCTGGCTGAGCACCCATCAAGGAGCGCTGGGAGCCCTGAGCCTTTCGGTTGTGCTGGGCCTGATCTTCTCCGTTCTGGGTGTCGGTGTAGGGTTCTACGTCGGTCGCGAGCGCCGCGCGACCGCCGAGCGATGATCGGACGAAGGAAAGCCCGATGCAGAGGGAGCCACGCATTCCTCCGGGGCAGCGCCTGGTGGCCCGCATGCCGGTGCTCCACTACGGCCCGGTGCCACGGATCGACCTCGACCGCTGGACGTTCCGCGTTTTTGGCCTGGTCGAAGCGGAAGTTTCGTGGACGTACGAAGCCTTTCGGGCGTTGCCTTCCCGGGAGGTCACCTGCGATATCCACTGCGTAACGGGCTGGAGCATGCTGGATACGACTTGGGAAGGGGTACCCACGCAAGAGGTGATGCGGCACGTGCGGGTTCGACCCGAGGCCCGATATGTGCTCGTGCACGCCGCGCACGGCTTTACCGCAAACTTGCCGCTCGACGTTTTCCTGGCGGAAGAGAACCTTTTCGCCTGGGCGCTCGACGGGGAACCGCTGACGCCGGAGCACGGCTGGCCGCTGCGGCTGGTCGTGCCTTCGCGCTACTTCTGGAAGAGCGCGAAATGGGTCTGGGGGGTGGAGTTACTTGCGGAGGATACGCCCGGCTTCTGGGAGCGCGCGGGATATCACAACAACGGCGATCCATGGCGAGAGGAACGGTACGCGAACGGGTAACAACCGTCCGGAAAAGGAGGAGGCGATGGGGGAACAGAAGCTGCTGAGCGTCGGGGACCCGGCTCCCGACTTTACCCTGAAAGGAAGCCTGGGAAGCCGTGTCACCCTCAGCGAGTACCGGGGCAAGAAGAACGTCCTTCTGGCCTTTCATCCACTGGCGTTCACTTCGGTCTGCTCGGCCCAGATGTTGCTCCTGGAACTTGCGCACGAGCAGATCGAAGCCACGGCCACACAGATCCTGGGGCTGAGTGTGGATGCGCTCCCGACGAAGGAAGCGTGGGCCCAGGCAATCGGGGTCAAGTCGTTCCCGCTGCTGGCCGACTTCCCGGGAGGAGAAGTCGCCCGCAGATATGGCATCCTGCGGCCGGAAGGCTTTTCTGAGCGCGCCGTGTTCATCGTGGACAAGGCGGGGATCGTCCGTTTCGCGCGCGTTTACCCCATTCGGGAGCTGCCTCGCCCGGAGGAGTTCCTCCCGGTCCTGGAGCGGCTGGCCTAGGGCGCGTCGGGTCTCCCCGCCCCGAAAAGTGCCCACCGACCTTTGCCGGCACCTTCGCTGGCGTCGACGGCAGGGAGGATCTGCCCCTGGCGAGAGGAGTGAAGGGAGTCGCGGCCCTGAGTCCACAGGGGGACGCGCGGTCATAACACGGTGCTCTATCCCGACCTCAGTCCTTCGGCTGAGGTTCAGATATGAGTTAGGACATAACCCTGCACCATCGCCAGGAAGGATAGGAGTGCCGCACCGACAATCGCTTGCCGCGGGAACCGTCGCGTGCCGCAATCGTGCGAGAGGAGCGGGTCAGAAAGGCGTAAGGAACGGCTCGCCCACGGTAAGGAGTGGCGAGCAGCAACAGCCAGAAGCCCCTCGTCTTCCCGTCCTTGAGCCTGCCCACATATTCTGTCTTCTGCGCCTGGGAGCGCTTGACCCCGGTCCCATCCCCCAGCACGAAAGGCGCTCCCTCCCGAAAGAGGCGCCAGAGCACCTCGGGCGGGTCTACCCTTTCGAGGAAACGCTGGATCCGTTTGCAGGCAGCATCGGGACTTCCGCGCATTTTCACCGCGATCCCGGTCAGGCGCAAGGAGCGCGCGGCCAGGACCGCTTCCCCGATCTCTGCCGCCTCCTTGGTCTCGGTTTCGTGATCGAAGAGGGTTTGCAGAGACTGGTGCATTCTGAATCTCATGGGGACCTCCTGTTGGTTACTAAGACTCGGAGAGTCGTTTACCAAAAGAGAGGTCCCCCTTTGTCCGAACCTCAGTCCTTCGGCATTTGACCGGTGTGCGCGGCTCGTGGTAAAATGCGCTCGCAGTGCCGGGGCGGAACAAGGACGCCGCTGTGCCGATGTAGCGGCGCGCTCGAAGCAGAGCCGTACACACAGCAAAGGAGATTTCCGATGGGTCGAATCGTCATCCCGGAAGCCAGCGACATTCCCACGACAGCGGACGTTGTGGTCATCGGCGGGGGCATCGTTGGCTGCGCGACAGCGTTCTGGGCCTCGCGCGCCAGCCTCAACACCGTACTGCTGGAAAAGCGGGAAGCACTGGGCGTGCTGACCACGGCCAACTCGGCCGAAGGCGTACGCTGCCAGTACAACGAGCCCGAGAACGTCGCGATGATGCGTGCCAGCCTGGACATCTTCGAGCACTTTGCCGACGTGGTTGGCATCCCGGGCTACGACATCGCTTTCCACCAGCAGGGCTACCTCTTCGTCACCGCCGCCGAGAACGGCCCCGAGGCCCTGCAGAAGCGAGTGGAGCGGCAACACTCCTGGGGACTGACGGACGTCGAATACCTGGACGGGGACGAAGCCCGGTGCCGTTTCCCCTACCTGAGCCCTCTGGTCACCGCGGCGACCTTCCGCCAGCGAGACGGCTGGATTTCCGCCCACGAGGCGACCTACGGCTTTGCCAAAGGGAGCAACGCCCGCATCTTCCTTCAGACCGAGGTGACCGGCTTCCGCCTGGACAACAGCGGCATCACCGCGGTCGAAACGAATCGCGGGCCGATCTACACCCGTACCGTGGTCATCGCTGCGGGTCCTTTCTCAGGAAAACTGGCCCGTATGGCCGGGGTCGAGCTGCCTCTGACCATCGAGCGCCGGCAGAAGGCGGTCGTGCACTCCGCACTGGTACCTCCAGACGGCGCGATGACGATCGACGAGGATACCGGCGCGTACTGGCACCCCGAGCCGGGAGGCGCTGTCCTGGGGTGGGGCGAGGCAGTACCGGAAAAGCCTTCGGAACCGATCGACCACGTCTCGGCCGACTGGGACTACCCGGCGATCGCGATGGAGGGGTGCGCGCGGCTCAGCCCCTTCTGGGAACAGGTCGCCGCCACGCTTCGGCGGGAGGATGTCTACGCCTCCGCCGGCCAGTACACGATCACCCCCGACGCCAAGCCCATCCTGGGCCCGCTGGCCGAAGTCCCTGGCCTCTACTTCAACGGCGGCTACAGCGGCCATGGCATCATGGGAGCACCCGAAGGCGGACGGATCGTGGTCGAGACGATCCTGGGCCGGCTGCCCCCGCAGGACAACCCCTTCCGCCGGGAGCGGTTCACGGAAGGGGTACAGAAAGAACGGATGATGTTCTGAGCCCGAAGGAGGCCAGCCGGGTGGAGACTGCGGAGGAGCTGACGCCACTGGAGCTGCTCGGGATCGCCATCCGCTCCGAGATCGAAGCCGCCGAACTGTACGCACACATGGCGGCCCGGGTAGCCAACCTCGACCTGCGGGAGCGCCTGACCTTCCTCCAGCGCGAGGAAGAGAAGCACCGTCGCATGCTGGAAGCGGCGTACGACCGGCAGTTCCCGGGGGTCGAACGGGTGCTGCCAGCCCGATCCCTTGTGCCCACGGTGTTACGAGCGCTGCAGGAGGAGACGAGCATCCCCGAGCTTTTCCGCCTGGCGATCGAGGCGGAGCGGGTTGCCGCGGCCTTCTATGCGGATCTGGCGGGCCGCATCCAGGAAGACGCTTCCCGTACACTGCTTCGCTACCTCAGCCAGATGGAGCGTGGGCACGAGGTGCTGTTGCAGAGCGAGTACGAGTTCATCCAGCGCTTCCCCTCCTCTTACCAGGTGGAGCATTTCCACATGGGAGAGGAGATGATCCATTTTGGGCCATAGGCGTGGCGGTTTCTAAGGAAGGCAGAAGCAAGGAGGTACAGCATGGCCAAGTGGGAGTGCCTGGCATGCGGGTACATCTACGATCCGGCGGTGGGCGACCCGGATGGGGGCGTTCCGCCGGGGACGGCCTTCGAAGACCTCCCCGATGACTGGGTCTGCCCGCAGTGCGGAGCGACGAAGGACATGTTCGAGAAACTGGAGAGCTAGATCCGTCCACGACCTCACGGCAGGTCCGGTGCAGGGTGCTGCCGCATCCAGGAGGTGCGATGAGCGAGCGGAAGTTGCGGTGTGCGTACTGTCAGGAGGAGATCGAAGGAGAACCCATCCGTCGCGGCAATCGGCTCTACTGCAGCGAAGCCTGCGCGTTCGAGGGAAGCCGCAGCGTGGACTGCGCAGGGCGCACCGATGTGAGCCAGGCATCGCTGCAGGCGGAGATGGAATTCCGCGAGCACCCGCCTACCTCGTAACAGGCAACACCGCCCGGGCAAGCGCACTCGGATGAAAGCAACCGCCCGACGGGGATCGTGAGGGGATTCGTCCAATAGGGCGCGGGGTAGGCGAAGGCAGTGCCTTCGCCTGCCCCGCGCGTTTTCAGGAAACGTTCTAGAAGAGGCCGACGACCCGCCCTGTAGTCAGATCCAGGTCCACGTCGTAGAAGGCCGGCCGTGTGGGCAGGCCGGGCATTGTGCGCATGGTGCCGCAAAGCGGGTAGAGGAAGCCCGCCCCCACGCTCGCACGGATGTCCCGTACCGGAAGCCGGAAGCCCGTCGGCACCCCTTTCCACTCCGGGTCGTGGCTGAGCGAAAGGTGGGTCTTGGCCATGCAGATGGGCAGTTTATCGAAGCCGAGTCGGGTGTATAGCTCGATCTTGGCCTCCGCTTCGGGCGAGTAATCGACCCCGTCGGCGCCGTAGACCTGGGTCGCGATGGCCTCTATCTTTTCCTTGATGCTCCACTCCAGCGGATAGAGGAAGCGGAAGTTGCTCGGCTTCTCGCAGGCCTTGATCACCGCTTCGGCCAGCTCCACCGCCCCGGCACCCCCACGGGCCCAGTTGTCGCACATGACCGCGTCCTCTGCCCCGGCCTCGAGCGCCGCCTCACGGACGATGGCGATCTCCGCCTCGGTATCCGTCTCGAAGCGGTTGATCGCCACCACCACCGGGACCCCGAAGCGCAGCGCGTTGCGGATGTGCACCTGCATGTTGCCCACGCCCTTGCGTACCAGTTCCAGGTTTTCCTCGGTGTATTCGTGAGGAATCGGCCGGCCGGGCACCACGCGCGGCCCCCCGCCATGCATCTTCAGGGCGCGGATAGTAGCCACAAGCACCACACAGCTGGGGGTTAGGCCGCTGTAGCGGCACTTGATGTTCATGAACTTTTCCATGCCGCAGTCCGCGCCAAAGCCGGATTCCGTCACCACATAGCCGTCGGGTCCCACGAGCCGGAGAGCCATCTGATCCGCGATGATCGAAGAGTTGCCGTGCGCGATGTTCGCAAAGGGCCCGGCGTGCACCATCGCTGGGGTATTCTCCAGCGTCTGCATCAGGTTGGGCATGATCGCGTCCTTGAGCAGGACGGTCATCGCGCCGGCCACCCCCAGATCTTCGGCCGTGATCGGCTCACCGGCCTTGTTCGTCCCGATGACGATGCGCCCCAACCGCTCCCGCAGGTCGGCCAGGCCAGTGGTGAGGGCCAGGATCGCCATCACCTCGCTCGCCACCGAGATGTCGAAGCCGGTCTCGCGCACCATGCCCTTCTCTTCCGGCCCCAGCCCGATCTGGATGCGGCGCAGGAACCGGTCGCTGATGTCGATCACGCGGGGCCAGGTGATGCTATTCGGGTCGATGTCCAGCCGGAACATCCGGCGCTTCTCTTCGGGGGTGAGTTCGTCCGGGTCGGTCTTGTCGATCCCCAGCTTCTTCAGGCGGCGGAGCATGGTGGGGGAAAAGTGGCGCTTCCCCTGCTTGTCACGCGGGCAGAAGGCGTTGAACAATTTCTCGTCGTCCGGCTGCTGCGCCTCGTGGAACATCCGGGCGTCGATGGCCGCCGCGAGCAGATCGTGGGCCGCGGTGACCGCGTGGATGTCCCCGGTGAGGTGCAGGTTAAAGTCCTCCATGGGAACGATCTGGCTGTAGCCGCCGCCGGCCGCCCCCCCCTTGATGCCAAAGGTCGGCCCCATGCTGGGCTGCCGGATCACCGTGACAACCTTCTTGCCCAGGTGAGCCCCCAGCGCCTGGCTCAGCCCACACGTCGTCGTCGTCTTGCCCTCGCCGAGGGGCGTGGGGGTGATCGCCGTCACGTCGATGTAGTGGCCCTGGGGGCGATCCCAGATGCGTTGAAGCACGTCCAGGTGGATCTTGGCTTTGTACTTTCCGTACAGGTCCAGGTCGTCCTCGGTGAGGCCGAGCGAAGCCGCGATCTCCACGATCGGCTTCAATTTGGCTGCCTGTGCGATTTCCAGATCGCTGGGAATGCTGCCCATGGTCTCACTCCTTTGTGACCTAACCACGGAGCCCACCCGGGCTCCTGCGCCTGCCCGAAGTCGGCCGTATTGTACCCTATTGTGCGCAAGTGCGCAAACCTGACTTCCGCGCGCAAAAGAAAAGGAGCGGCCTGCCCTGCTGCCGGACAAGCCGTCGCCGTACCCCGAGAAAATGCCGTGCCCTACACCCCGCAGTAGGGGCAACGCTGCCAGGATAGGTCCATCAGCCGCCCGCAGTGGGGACACTTTTTCTTGAGTGGCGTCTGGCAATACGGGCAGAGGATGAAATCCGGCTCCACGCCGCGCTGGCAGGTGGGACAAACCGGACGTTCCTCGATATCCTGCATGATGTAGGCACGCTCCAGTGAGCGCGCATACACCTCGGCCAGCTTCTCCTTGGGCCGCAACAACAGGTAAACGAGCACCCCGAAGACACCCGTCACGAGCACCAGGAGCGTGCTCAGGAGCCGCCAGAAGAGGTTCTCGCTGCGCGCGCGGATATCCTCATAGGTCCAGACAGCCAGGCTCAACTGGAGCAGGAGCAGATAAACACCAAGGCCGATCCCGACCCAACGGAGGACGGGCAAGGCGGGCGCGATGAACTCCTTTACTTGTTCCCACATCGACTAGGGCCTCCTTCATTCGAGGTGCCGTGCGGATTCGACCGGAAGGACGAACACGTGGGCTCCGCCGACCTGTACCTCTACCGGTGCCGGCGGAAAGAGGCCGCCCATTTCCAGCAGGGGGGAAATCGGGCTCAGGTAGCGCGTGCGGGTATGGCAGTGCTCCCGGATGATCCTCAACACCGTGTCCACCGCCGCCCGGTCGACCGCAATGAACAGGGTGTCGTTTGCTTCCAACAGAAAGCCGCCGACACTCGCGACGTGGGTAAAAGAGAACCCAGCCGCGAGAAGCGCCTCGCTCAACCCGTCGAGATCGCGGCGCTGTACGACGGCGACGATCAGGCGCGGTTCGGCGATCTCGGAACGCATTGTCCTCACGTCCTTTCGTTCTGACGGAAGACACGGACGCGCCGGTGCGGCTCGTGTCCCCGGCTCTCCGAAGCCAGGCCGTAGCGGTCGATCATCTGATGCTGAAGGCGCCGGATGTAGGCGTTCTGAGGCGAAAGCTCCACCTCGGAGCGTTCCCCGTTGCGCACCTGTTCGATCGCCGCCTGCGCCTCCTGGAGGGCCTCGGCGATCGCATCCTCGCCGGCCGGCCGCATCTCGAAAAGCATGCTCAGGGCGTTCTCCATCTGGACGACGGTGTTCGCCTTCAGCACGTACACCGGGATTCCCGCCTCCTCGGCGTCCCGCAGGCGCTGCGGTGCCTGCCGGTAATAGCCCTGCAGGGTGATCACCGTGTCCGCCTCGTCCAGGTCGTCCACGAGCTCCAGGGGTACGTTCAGCGTCCGCGCCGCCCGGGTGAGGCGCTTGCGGTCCACGCCAAAGGGGTACACGCGCAACGGCGTACGCCGAACCTCGGGGCGCTCGGCTTCGGGGGGCACGGCCTCCTGTTCCGGAAGCGGTCGTACGCCCACTTCACGCTCGGGAACCGGCACCACCCGGCGCCGCAGCTCCGCGTGGCGCATCTCGAGGCCCCCGCCGAAATAGTCCCGCACTGTCCACTGCTCGATCCGGCCGTCTTCCCGGCGGTGGCGGATCAGGGCCGGGGGCGGAAAACCGCGCAGGATCGAATCCACCACCTCGGCCACGTTCAGGTGCACGGCGACCGTATCCCAGCTCTGGATCTCCACCACGATGTCGAACGTCGGGGGCGCCTTGCGCTCCAGGATCGTCTTCTGCGTGCCACGCCTGCGGGCCTCTTCATCGCCCAGCGTGACCGGCTGGATCCCCCCGATCAGGTCGGAAAGGGTGGGGTTGAGCATGAGGTTCTCGAGGGTGTTCCCGTGCGCGGTGGCCACGAGCTGCACGCCGCGCTCGGCGATCGTGCGTGCCGCGGCTGCTTCCAGCTCCGTCCCGATCTCGTCGATGACGATGACCTCCGGCATATGGTTTTCCACCGCCTCGATCATCACCGCGTGCTGGCGTTCGGGGCTGGGAACCTGCATGCGGCGCGCGCGCCCGATGGCCGGGTGGGGAATGTCACCATCGCCACCGATCTCGTTCGAGGTGTCCACGATGACCACCCGCTTGCGGAAGTCGTCGGCCAGCACACGGGCGACCTCGCGCAGCATGGTCGTCTTGCCCACGCCGGGCCGGCCCAGGAGCAGGATACTCCGCCCGCTCTCCACCAGGTCCTGGATGATAGCGATCGTGCCGTAGACGGCGCGCCCCACCCGGCAGGTAAGGCCGATGATGCGGCCGTCCCGGCTGCGGATGGCCGAAATCCGGTGCAGGGTGCGTTCGATCCCTGCACGGTTGTCGCCGGTGAATGGGCTCAGGCGGGCGATCACATAGTCCAGGTCTTCCTTCGTCACTTCGTCCGGGCTGAGGATGACCTCCCGGGTGGGGAAACGGGCTTCCGCCGGCCGGCCAATGTCCAGCACGACCTCCAGCAACTCGGAAAGCTGCGGGTCGTGCCGCAGCGGTTCGGCCAGGCGCGGCGGCAACACCGCAAGCAGCGCATCCAGATCGTCCGTCACCTGTTTCTGTACCACCGGGAGGTTCGGCAGCTCCACCCGCTGGCTCGGGATCGACCAGGCAACATTCCCTGTCCCTTTGGGACGCGGTGCCCACTCCCTCCGCTCCCGCAATCCGCTGGTCCTGTGTCTCCTTTCGTACGCCACTGCTCTGTATCTCCTCCGCATCCAGGCGGGACTATGCCCGCCCGGCAATCGGTGTCGTCGGCGCCGCTCCGAACTGGCGTTCCGCCCCCGCGGCTACGGCCGGCTGGCGCCGCAATGCCGGAACCGCCAGCGGTTTGCCCAGCAGGACCTGTTCGGCAAACGGGCGAAACCCCAGTCGACGGGCGACCTCCAGCAGTTCTCCCTGATAGCTACGCAGTACGAGGTACACCGGCGCGCGGACACCCACCAGGCCATGGGCGATCACCGCCTGCGCCTCGCGGCGGCAAGCAGGATCGAGCAACAGGTCCAATACGGTGCCCCGCAGGCCACGCCGGCGGCGCAGATAAGCGCGCGCCTGCTCCTCTTCCCAGACCCAGGCCTCTTCCCCACGGCGCACCCGCCACGAATCGCTCGTACGTCCTTCCATCTGCTGGACGCGCGGCGGCGTCAGTGCCTGGTAGAGCTGATGGATGGCCCACAGGTCCGCATCCTGAACCGGGCGCAGTGCGGCCATCGGCTGAAGGGAATCGACGTCGTCCACGCTCCAGCGGAGGAGGATCTCTTCCGCATACGGGTAAAAGCCGGCTTCCTGGAAAGGCGTCAGGTGCTCCTCGGCCGGCAAAGAGGCGAACAACCGCAGGACATGCCTCCGTCCAGCCTCCTCGCCTAGCCCCAGGAGCAGCTCCTTCCAGAGCAGGTGCACGGCAGGGAGGCCGTCCCGCCATACCGCGAGATACCGGACCCCCCAGCCGGAGGTGGTGGAGAGTCCGGCCGCCTGAACACAGGCCAGGAGCCCCGCTTCGCCATCGCAGACGAGCAGGTACGACGGCTCCCCCCAGGGCAACCAGCCCGCGATAGCCGCCTGGAGCGGATGATGGGGCAGGAGCAACTGCTGGACCAGGTCCAGCTGCAACCGCACCGCCGGGGCCGCGCTGAGGAACAGGACGTCCAGCGCGGTCGCCGGACGAATCCGATTTCCCATCATCCTACCCTGCCAGCCCAAGGAAATAGCGATGGAAGCGTTCGTCGTCCGTCAGTTCCGGGTGAAACGCCGTGGCCAGGAGCTTCTCCTGGCGGACCGCTACTACCTCCCCTGTTTCCAGGCGCGCCAGCACCTCGACCGCCTCGCCCCATCGCTTCACGTAAGGGGCGCGGATGAATACGCCGCGGAACGGCGGCTCGCCCAGCGCAGGGACCTCGAGGTCCGCCTCGAAACTGTCCACCTGCCGTCCGAAGCCGTTGCGCACGACCGTGATGTCCATCAGGCCCAGGAGCGGCTGGCCGGGCACGCCGTCCAGGGCTTCACGGGCCAGGAAAATCATCCCGGCGCACGTCCCCCAGATCGGCCTCCCGGACGCCGCAAAATCGCGGATCGGTTCCACCAGCCCGAAGGTCACCGCAAGCTTGCCGATGGTCGTGCTCTCGCCACCGGGCACGATCAAGCCATCGAGCCCATCCAGCTCGCGCAGGAGGCGCACCTCGCGGGTCTCCACGCCGATCCGGCGCAGCATCGCGATGTGTTCGGCAAAGTCTCCTTGCAGCGCAAGGACACCGATGCGCATCCCTACCACCCCCGAACGGCCAGCCGCTGCTCCGCCGGGATCGTCCCGATCTCGATCCCGTGCATGGGCTCGCCGAGACCCTTGGAAACCTCCGCGAGGATCTCCGGATCGCGGAAGTGGGTCACGGCTGCGACGATCGCCTTGGCCCGCTTGAAGGGGTCGCTGCTCTTGAAGATGCCGGAGCCGACGAACACCCCGTCCATGCCGAGCTGCATCATCAGCGCGGCATCCGCCGGGGTAGCAATGCCGCCGGCGGCAAAGTTCACGACCGGCAGACGCCCGGTACGGGCCACTTCGACCACCAGTTCGTAAGGCGCCCCCATCTCCTTCGCCGCGTGCATCAGTTCTTCGGGGGCCATGCTCTGCAGACGGCGGATCTCGCCCAGCACCGCGCGCGCGTGCCGCACTGCCTCCACGACGTTCCCCGTTCCGGCCTCCCCCTTGGTGCGGATCATCGCCGCGCCTTCGGCGATCCGGCGCAGCGCCTCGCCGAGGTTCCGGCACCCGCAGACAAAGGGCACGCGGAAGGCGTGCTTGTCGATATGGTGCTCCTCGTCGGCGGGGGTGAGAACCTCGCTCTCATCGATATAGTCGACCCCGATCGCCTCGAGGATCTGGGCCTCCACGAAATGGCCGATGCGGCACTTGGCCATCACCGGGATGCTCACGGCGTCCATGATGCGCAGGATCAGCTCCGGATCGCTCATCCGGGCGACGCCCCCGTGCGCGCGGATATCCGCCGGCACGCGCTCGAGCGCCATCACCGCCACCGCCCCGGCCTCCTCCGCGATCCGCGCGTGCTCCGGGGTGACGACGTCCATAATCACCCCGCCCTTGAGCATCTGCGCCAGACCGACCTTTGTGCGCCAGGTTGCCTTTTCCATCTCGCCCATAGCCCACCTCCTCGTGAGCAGGAATATCCTCGGAATCATTCTACCATACAAGCAGAGGGCTGACAAGCGAGCGCTCTCCAGTTTCCAACGAACTGTCCTGTGGTAGTGAGCCGAGCCCAGCGATTTTCGTTCGAAAGGGGCTGGTTAGGCACGGGCAATGCGCTTGCCTACCCAGCCGGCACCGCGAGCTTCGAACCTGGGCCGGTAGGGGCAAGTCCGAAGGATGGCGGCCACGCGGGCCTGAAATGGTCGCGGGCCTGGTCCATATTTTCACTCTGTTGGAAACCGTTGCTGCGCGGACACGCGTTGGGGGGCTGCAGGGGCTCTGCCCCGGCCCTCAACCCCCTACCCCCGCCCAGCTCGCTCTTCAGTGGCAGGAAAGCAGTGCCTCGCAGCTTCCGGCCTGCTCGCACGGATACCGCCCGCCGCAGGGCATCAGCTCCCTGAGGGTAACCACAAATGC
>JBDOIE010000190.1:0-3592 GCA_041082245.1 Chloroflexia bacterium | reverse complement strand
CGCGGATGATGGTGCGCGTCGTCTGCGGCTTCGGGCTCACGATGGCTACTTTCTGCCCAAGGTAGGCGTTCAGCAGGGTGGACTTGCCGGTGTTGGGCCGGCCCACCAGGGCCACAAACCCCGCCCGAAAGGGGACAACTGGCTCTTGGGCATCGCCACGTTCCATACCCGTACCTCCAGGGTGCTTTTCAATGATTGTACCATCCGGCTCGCCCGGCGGCAAGCAAGGCCGATGACACCACAGGGCTTTCCCGTTTTCCGACGGAGAAGCTGGAGGTCGATGGATCGAGATCCCGAGCGCCCCGCTAGAGGTGTTTCGCCCGACCCGCCGGATTTGCCGCGCGGCTACTGGGTTTCGGTACGCGGCTGGCTGCGCGCGCTGCTACCTGACCGGCGAGGCCGGCCCGCGTGTTCGAGGCCTCGATGCGGGAGCACAGGACACGCTCTGGTCTGTCGGCGCGGGGGAAATCGGGCAACTCCACAGGAGTTGCCCTACTGTACTGGCCATTGGGTCGCTGGAAAGCCCGCATGAGGGGGGCCTTGCGGCTGGCCCTTTCGGCCGCGTTGGCGGAGCCTCGCCGGTCGACCAGCGCGCGAAGCGTCCGTATCGAAGCCGAAGGCCCCAAGGCCGGACAGCCGCGGTATAGAGACTCCGAAGGCACCGGAAGCAGGTAGCGGCCGGTCTCCTGGGTTTCGACACGCGCCCCTTCAGCTTCGGCTGGCCGCCCGGGAGCCCAGCGGCTTTGCTTTTTGACGGTCCCCGTGGCCGTGTGTTATAATTGTCACAGAACAGCGACGACGCTGTGTTTGGGTACACAGACGCCCTTCTCCCTACCGCGCGGACGCCGTGTCGCCCGAAGAGGCGCCGGCTTTTTCCCTTTCGGAGGAGGGCTCGCCCGACAAGGAGGTCTGGATGAGCATGGAGGCCCTGGATTTCCTGAGAAAGGTGCTCCCGCCGGAGCAGTACGAGAAGCTCGCGCGCATCGTCAATCCCCGGCTCCACGAGTTCGTTGCCCGCTACATCCGCCATTGCGAGCCGTCCCGTGTGTTTGTGTGCGACGATTCCCCGCAGGACATCGCCTACATCCGCCGCGCCGCGCTGCGCGACGGGGAAGAGCGCCCGCTCGCCATCCCCGGCCATACGATCCATTTCGACAACTACTACGACATGGCGCGCGACCGCAAGAATACGCGCATCCTTGTGCCCGAAGGCATGGACCTGGGAGGCGGCATCGACACGCGCGAGCGGAACGACGGCCTGGAAGACGTCCACCGGGTGCTCTCGGGGATCATGCGGGGCCACGAGCTCTACGTCTGTTTCTTCTGCCTGGGGCCGACCGGTTCCGCCTTTTCCATCCCCTGCGTCCAGTTGACCGACTCTTCCTACGTGGCCCATAGCGAAACGCTCCTTTACCGTCCGGGGTATGCCGAGTTCCTGCGCGCCGGTCCGGAGGTACGCTTTTTCCGGTTCGTGCATTCCCAGGGGGAACTGGACGAACGCAAGACGAGCAAGAACCTGCACCTGCGGCGTGTCTTTATCGACCTGGAGGGCGACACCGTCTATAGCGTGAACACCCAGTACGGCGGGAATACTCTCGGTCTGAAGAAACTGGCGATGCGCCTGGCGATCTACCACGCCTCGCAGGAAGGGTGGCTGACGGAGCATATGCTCCTCATGGGCGTCCACGGGCCGGCCGGCCGTGTCACCTATTTCGCTGGCGCTTTTCCCTCCCTCTGCGGCAAGACCTCCACCGCCATGCTCGACGGCGAGACGATCGTCGGCGATGACATCGCTTACCTTCGCCGCGTGGACGGCGAGGTGCGCGCGGTCAACGTGGAGAAGGGGATCTTTGGCATCATCCAGGGGATCAACTCCGTGGATGACCCGATCCTCTGGCGCACGCTCCACAGCCCCGGGGAGATCATCTTCTCCAACGTGCTCGTCACCCCGGAACTGTCCGTGCACTGGATCGGCAAGGACGGCGAGGTGCCTCCGCGCGGGGAGAACCACTCCGGGCCGTGGTGGATCGGCAAGAAGGACGCGGAGGGGAAAGAGATCCCCTGCTCCCACCCGAACGCGCGCTTTACCCTCGATATGCGCCTGCTGGAGAACATGGACCCCCGGCGCGACGACCCCGAGGGGGTCGTGCTCGGGGCGATCGTCTACGGCGGGCGCGACTCGGATACCTCGGTGCCCGTGGAGCAGTCGTTCGATTGGGTACACGGGATCATCACGAAAGGCGCTTCCCTGGAATCGGAAACGACCGCGGCCACGCTCGGGCAGGAGGGGGTGCGCGAGTTCAACCCGATGTCCAACCGCGACTTTCTCTCCATCCCGATCGGCCGCTACATCCAGAACAACCTCGATTTCGGCGCTTCCCTCGCCCGACCGCCGCTGATCTTCGGCGTGAACTATTTCCTGCGCGACCCGCAGGGGCGCTGGCTCAACGAGAAGACGGACAAGAAGGTCTGGTACAAGTGGATGGAGCGGCGCGTGCACGGGGAGGTGGGGGCGATCCGCACCCCTACGGGATGGATCCCGCGCTACGAAGACCTGCGGGCGCTCTTCCGCGAAGTGCTGGGGCGCGACTACCCGTACGAGGCCTATGTGGAACAGTTCTCCCTCCGCATCCCGGAGAACCTGGCCAAGATCGCGCGCATCGAGCGCATCTACCGCGAGCAGGTCCGGGATACGCCGGCCGTGCTCTTCCAGGTGCTCGCCGAGCAGCGCGAACGGCTCCTCCGTGCGCGCGAGCGCTACGGGGACCGGGCCACGCCGCGTCAGCTGGAGGAGGAGCATTTCGCCGGGTAGGCGAAGGCAAAGCCTTCGCTACCCGGCGGCCAGGAGACAACCCCACCGTGGAACGGACGTTTTCCCCGCCGGAAGCCCCGGAGGCGGCACCGGAACACCGGAGCCGCCTCCGCGTGGTATCCCGGCGCAACTTTGCCCTGGGGGTGCTGAACGGCATCCTCTTCAACATCGCCAGCAGCCTGATATCCACGGGGCTCGTGCTCCCCGGGCTCATCCGCGCGCTGGGCGGGGGCAACCTCCTCGTGGGCATCCTGCCCACGATCGAGCAGGGGGGCTGGCTTTTGCCGCAGCTCCTCGTGGGCGCGCGCCTGCAGAGCTGGCCGCGCAAACTTCCCCTGTACCGTTGGACGGCGATCCTGCGGGTAGTCTTCTTTGCCGGTTTTTCCGCCGCTGTGGCGCTTGCCGGCCGGTTTCCCCCGGCCTGGGTGCTTGCGGCCTTTTTCGCCTGCTACACCCTCTACAACCTGGGTGCCGGGGTGGCCGGCATCCCCTTCCAGGAAGTGGTGGCCAAGACCGTTCCCCCTGAGCGGCGTGGCACCTTCTTCGGGTTGCGCCTCTTCGGCGGCGGCGCGGTGACGCTCCTGGGCGTGAGCTGGGTGGTGCGGACGGTGCTTTCGGAAGGGAGCCGCTGGACTTTCCCCGAAAACTATGCGCTGCTGTTCGGCCTGGCCTTCTGCTTTGCCCTGGGAGGGCTGGGCACGTTCAGCGCCATCGCCGAGCCCGCTTCCGGCGAAACGGGGGAAGCCGGTTCTTTCGCCATGCAGCTGCGCCGGGTGCCTG
>JBDOIE010000181.1:0-1172 GCA_041082245.1 Chloroflexia bacterium | reverse complement strand
TCGCGCCTCCTTGTACCAGGTCTCCCGTGCTACATGGCGAATCAGACCCAGGTCCCTGAGCTGCTGCAGCACCTGTCTGATTTTGGCACGGACATGCTTGTTCTCAGGATAGTGCGAGGCAAACTCTTGCTCGAACTCGTAGATGTCGCGCGTCCGGAAGATACCTTCCGGCAGGCTCGTGAACACCAGCCTCTGCCAGCCGAAGAGGTCGTGCACGGTGGGTTGGGGCCGGCGCAGGGACGCGGCTTTTTCCCGGAACCTCCGATTCAGGTCCCGGAACTCGCGGTCTCGGGCGATTGTTCCTTCCCTCCTTCTCCGCAGGGAACACAGATCTTCGTAGAGGGCCAGGAACTCCTCGTCCGGCGCGATGCGCTTGGGATGGAATTTCAGCGCGTTGTACACCTCGTACGCGTCCGAGATCACTTCGTCGCGTACATCGGCCTGAATCCAGGCGTTCACCTCTACGTTTTCCAGAAGACCCCCTTCCGTGAGATTAGAGGAGCC
This sequence comes from Chloroflexia bacterium, assembly GCA_041082245.1. Taxonomy (GTDB): domain Bacteria; phylum Chloroflexota; class Chloroflexia; order DTKN01; family DTKN01; genus DAOTVY01. The sequence goes on along the minus strand of JBDOIE010000181.1, from coordinate 668 downwards.
GATGACGAGGTGTGCTGTACCGCTCCCTCGGGCCAGGTACAACTTCGGGTGGTAGATCGCTTGCGGCTTGAGCTGTCCCAGACAATAACAGGAAAGATTCGCATTGGCCTGCGACATCTGGTACAGAGCGCGGAGTGCGGCCGAATCGGTAGCTGAAAGGTCTAACCCGACGAGGAACTCGACGCATCCGCCTTGGTCCAGGCACTTCTGGACGGCGGGGCGCAGGAGCTCGAGCCCTCCTAAGGAGAGATAGGCCACCGCAATACGGCAATCCTCGGCCTGCGCGATGGCGGGCTCGATGGCGTGGAGCAGTTTCAGGACCCGGTTGTCGATCAGTCTGATTTCCATCGGATGCACACCGCCGGCTGCAGTGCCCGGTGTTACCCGTACACTTCGTTCGGTCCGTCCTTCCGCGCGCGGGCAGCGCTGGACAGGTGCCCTGGTCTCACCCGTGTGCGATTGCCACTGCGGTCGCGTGCTCGCCCAGCAAGCGGGCGAGGAATTGGCCGGTAAAGCTCGACTCGACCCGGGCCACCTCCTCCGGGGGGCCTTCGGCGACAAGGTACCCGCCGGCGTCCCCGCCGCCCGGCCCCAGGTCGATGATCCAGTCCGCCGTCTTGATCACGTCCAGGTTGTGCTCGATCACCACGACCGTGTTGCCGGCGTCC
>JBDOIE010000174.1:0-8290 GCA_041082245.1 Chloroflexia bacterium | reverse complement strand
TGGTCGTCGAGCAGGTTCACCTCGTCCACGTAGAGGAAGCCGCGGTTCGCCTCGGCCAGCAGCCCCGGCTCGAAGCGGCGGACGCCCTCGGCGATTGCCTGTTCTAGGTCGAAGGAGCCCACGAGCCGATCTTCGGATGCGTTCATGGGCAGTTCGACGACGCGCATCCGCCGGGTGAGGCGAGGCAACGTTTCGCCGGCTTCCCAGCGAGCGCGACAGCGGTCGCACATCTGCTCCGGGCTATCGGGTGGGCAACTGAAGGGACAATCGGCGACCGTCTCGATCTCCGGGAGCAGCTCCGCAAGCGCCCGCACGGCGGTCGATTTTGCGGTACCCTTTTGGCCGCGGATCAGGAGTCCCCCGATGCGCGGGTTGATGGCGTTGAGGATCAGAGCTCGCTTCATCCGCTCCTGGCCGACCAGGGCGGTGAAGGGAAAAACCGGGCGTCGCCCCAGCATCCCGTTGCCTCCGCAGACACAGTCTTTTGCATTGTACACGCGGAAGCAGTTCCTGTCAAAGAAAGCGGTTGCCGACGGCGGGATAGGGTGGTAGAATGGAGAACAGGGAAAGGTGGATTGGGATGGATGCGGCACTCCTTGCGGCAAAGCGGCAGGCGTACCGGCAGGCGCTGGCCGAGGCGCTGGACCGGATCGTAGCGGCCCTGGCCCGTCTGCCCGAAGTGCACCGTGTGGTGCTGTTCGGCTCTTATGCCCAGGGGCGGGCGGATCTGCTAACCGATCTGGACTTGCTCGTGGTCATGGACTCTGAGCTCGACTTTGTCACACGCACGGCGTGCCTCTACCGTTACCTCCAGGCCGGTGTGGACCTGGACCTGCTCGTTTACACCCCCGAGGAGTTCGTGCGCGCCGTACAGGGCAGTTTCCTACGCAAGGCACTTGAGAAGGGCAAGGTGCTCTATGAGAAAAGACCCGCTTGAGGAAGGCCGGCGCTGGCTGCGGCAGGCGATGGAGGACCTCCGCTGGGCACGTCATCTGGTGGAGCAGGGAGCGTACCACCTGGCCTGCTTCCTTGCGCAGCAGGTTGCGGAGAAGGCCCTGAAGGCTTTCCTCTATGCCCAGGGAGAGGAGGTCGTGCTGGGCCATTCGGTGCAGCGGCTGTGTGTCGCCGCGGCCGGCTATGCCCCCGAATTCCAGGAATATGCGCGCTCCTGGAGCATTCTGGACGGCTACTACGTTCCCACACGCTACCCGAACGGCCTTCCGGACGGCATTCCCTCGGAGGTCTACACGCGCGCGGCAGCGGCGGAAGCCGTGCGGCTCGCAGGGGAGGCCGTGGAGCGGGTCAGGGAGAAGATCGGCTTGGGATAAGCCCAATGAAGCGCTGCTCAGAGGCGTAACGGGTTCGCCGGGACCCTATGCCCCGCTCTGCGCAGGCTGTGAAAAAGCCGTTGCGCCCGGCCAGGACCGGGCGCAACGCGGGATTTTTTCCTGTTTTCAGCGGAAACCCCCCGACTTTGCGGCTCTCCTCCTGAACCTATCCCCTTGTGCCGGCCCCAGTCCGCGCCACGTCGAGCAATGCGTACAGTTTCCAGGCCTTTGAACGCGTCGCGATCATCCGCAGAAGATCCACCGTGTCACCGGCGCCTTGACCGCTTCCCCCGGGATCAGCGTTCGCCTAACGTCGGACGCGGCAGCAACCCTGCGATGCCACGGTACCAGCGGTACAGGTAACCAAACGGCATCCACGGGCCGTGGAAGGCGGGATACCGGCTCCGCATATAGTCGGGGCTGGGAAACAGGTGGACCCACAGGAAGCGCATCCGTGCGCGCCACGAGTTCTGCGCGCAAAAGTCGCTCCAGAGGCGGCGCCCGGGTGTTACAGCACCCCGCAAGCGGCCAATCGTACGCCTTTCGGCGCGTGAAGGGGTCTGCTCCCGGAGCCGCGCCAGGACATCCTCGGGGACCGGGGCACCCCATTCCCGTGCCACATAGGGCAGCAGGGATTGCAGCGGCGAGATCAGGTCGTATGCCGCAGCCTTCTCCAGGACAGTGTTCCAGTCCAATCTGTCCCGGTAGGCGTACAGCACCTCGGCAAGATCGTGCAGCCACAGAAGCCGGCCACTGGTCCCGCCGTGCTGCAGAAAGAGGTGTCCGGCCAGGTAGAGGAGCTGGGCTTCCGGCCCCAGGACCTGAACGGGCACATCCTCAAAGCGCAGGCGCAGCGCGCTTTCCCAGAACCACTGGAGGTCGAGTTTTTGCTGATAATAGGGCGAGTCGAACAGGCTCCAGTGCACTTCCAGCGGCGTGCCCGCACCGTGCTGCCGGAGCACCAGTTCGTTTTCGAAAGAGAGTAGGATACCGGGACGCACCTCGGGTTGGGAGGGGGCGTAACCGAGTGCGGAAAGGGCGCGAATCGTCGTCTCCAGAGAGGCCTGCGGGACGAGCAGGTCGAGATCGTCCATCGGGCGCAGCGCGATGTTGCCGTACACGGCCGGCGCAAGCGCTGCCCCTTTCAGCAGAATGACGGGTACACCCGTCCCGTGCAGCGCCCGGAGCACATCCTCCAGCAACCGAAAGAGCAACAGATTCCGGGCGGCAGAAGCATAATAGGCAGAACGGAGCGCATGCTCTACGGCAGGAGGCAAATCGCTTCCGCGCAGGAGGATGTAGAGGAGCGGCGCGACCCCCTCCCGCTGGGCCAGCTCGGCGATCGTGGGGGGGAGTTGTTCCGGGTGGAGCGGTGCGTCATCCACCTGGAAGCGACGGCGCAGCACGGCACGCAGGAAGGCGCGCAGATCCTCCTCAGCGGCGGATGTTGAGCACGACTTTGCTGCCATCGTTCTCCAGGCGGAAAGGCAATTCCCGGTAATCGGCCAGGGCACGGCGGAGTTCCTCCTGCCGCTCCCGGGGACAGTAGAGCAGGAGGAACCCCCCGCCACCGGCTCCGCACAGCTTGCCCCCGAGCGCCCCGGCCCGAAGCGCGGTCTGGTACATCCCTTCGATCTCGCCGTTGCTCACCGCGGAAGCCAGGCGCTTCTTGAGCTCCCAGCCGACGTGGAGGAGTCGGCCGATCTCGTGGACCTGGCCGGCCTGCAGGAGCCGCACCGCTTCTTCGGCCAGGGCTTTGATCTCCCGCAGTTCGGCGAGCCGCCTCGGGATGTTCTCGCGCTGCTCGGCAAGGATGCTGCCGGCGTCCCTAGTCTTGCCCGTGTAGAACAGCAGCAGGTTTTCTTCCAGGTTGCGCCGCGTTTTTTCGGGAATGGTAGGCGAAAGGACTTCGACCTGGTCGTCCGGGTGGAAGCGCAGGAAGCGCAAGCCGCCGAAAGCCGCGATATACTGGTCCTGGCGCCCGACCGGCCGCCCGAGCCGTTCGAGTTCGATCGTGCACGCCTGGGCAGCCAGTTCTGCGGCCGGCCGGACGTTGTTCAGGTAGGCATACATCGCGTTCAGCAGGCCCACCGTGACCGCCCCCGAGGAGCCCAGGCCCGTTCCCTGGGCGGGGACATCCGCCATCGTGGCGATCTCCACGCCCTTCGAGATCCCGGTCAGGCGCAATGCCTCGCGCACCAGGTCGTGCTGCACCTGGTCGACCGACTCGGCGATCTCGGTGCGCGTATAGCCCACGCGGATCAGCGCATCGAAGCGCGCTTTGATGATGGCGAACACATACTTGTCGATCGCCATGGAGAGCACGCAGCCCCCTTCCCGGCGGTAGAATTCCGGAAAGTCCGTTCCGCCGCCGAAGAGGCTGACGCGAAGGGGTGTTTGGGTAATGATCATCGTCTAATAGGCCCCCCGCCCCCGCAATACGACCGGTATCGTCTGGAAGAGGATCTGCAGGTCGAACCAGATCGTGTAGTTGCGGATGTAGTGCATATCCAGGCGCACCCGTTCCTCATAGGGGACATCCGAACGTCCGGAGATCTGCCAGAGGCCGGTCAGACCGGGCTTGACGGTCAGGAGGTTCTGTTGCCAGCGGCCGTACTGCGCGAGTTCCTCGGCGGTGATCATCCGCGGGCCTACCAGGCTCATCTGGCCCCGCAAAACGTTCCACAGCTGGGGCAGCTCGTCCAGGCTATAGCGTCGGAGGCACTTTCCCAGCGGCGTCACGCGGGGATCCTGCTTCAGTTTGCCCGAGCGCCGGAGCTCCTCCAGCAGGGCCGGTTGGGCAGCGAGGATTTCGTCTCCGTTCACGAACATCGTCCGGAACTTGAGTGCATCGAACGGCCGGCCTTCCTGCCCCAGGACGCGACGGCGGTAGAGAACGGGGCCGGGCGAGCTGGCCTTTACGGCGATGGCGATCGCGAGCATCAGGGGGCCGAAGAGGATCAGGCATGCCACGCTTCCCACGAGATCGAGGGTGCGCTTCAGGAAGGCATCGATGCCGGTGATGCGCAACCGCTCCAGGGTGACCAGAGGCACGAAGCCGATCTTGCGCGCACGCAGCCCGGTGGTGAGCACCTCGAAGAGCCCAGAGGACATGCGGACGGTGACCTGCGGGGAGCCGTTGCTGAAGCGCTGAAACAGCTCCAGGAGGCGCGGACGCGAGAGGGCAGTGCCCGCGACGATCAGTTCCCGGACCCTGTAGCGCGCAATGAGGGCGGGAAGGTCCTCCACCGCACCGAGTAGCGGCAACGGCGCAGAAGCGGTGCACGCTCCGGGGTTTTCGTCGACCAGGCCGATCACGCGCACGCCCGAGGCCGCGGGGCATTCCTGCAACTGCCGCGCGATCGCCAGTCCTTCCGCGTTGGCCCCGACGACGATCGCCGGACGGAGCAGGTGACCGCGCCTTCGGGCGGCATAGACCACGCGCCGCAGAAGGAAACGGCCGCTGCCCATCAGCGCGATGGATAGCGGCCACAGGACGGCCAGGAAGCCGCGGGAGACCTCCGGGCCATCGCCGCGCAGGACGAACCCGTACAGGACGAGGCCAACGGTAGCGGTGGTACAGGCGTTGATGATCTGGACGTATTCCTGAGTGCCTCCCAGGATCTCTTCGGGATCGTACAGGCGGTACAGGGCCAGCACCGCAAGCCAGACCGGGACAGCGACCAAAGCCATCTGGCGGTAGTGGGCAGGAGACGGGATACGCAGGTACGGCCAAAGCGGGTTCTGGAAACGCAACAGGTAAGCGAGGAAAAAGCTCAGGCTCAACACGAGGGTGTCCGTGGCCAGAAGTGCGATGATGAGCCCGGTGCGTTCCCCAAGGCGGAGGGCGGCTACGGTGCGTTCCCGTTGGGTCTCATGCAAGGTCGTACTCATGGTGCATCCCTTCTTTCTCCCGGAATCCCTTCTTGCTCCCGACGGTCGCGGGGCGGCCAGCGGTCTGAAGCGCGCACTGGATGGCGTCCGCGTAGACGCTTTCCAGCGCGGCCGCGATGGCTGCCCAGTTGTGGTTCCTTTCCACATACGCACGGCCGGCTCGGCCGATGCGTGCCGCAAGATGCGGATCGGTCAGAATCCGCACCAGCAGGTCGGCAAGTTCCGGCGCCGAGTCTCCTACCAGGACCTCTTCTCCCGGGCGGGCCCGCAGAGCGGACACTGCCTGGGGAGTGGCGACAACCGGGGTCGCGCACGCCATCGCCTCCAGCACCTTGTTCTGGATGCCTGCGCCGTAGGGCATCGGGGCGACGGCGACCGTAGCGCGGCGCAGGTAGAAGGCGAGGTCTTGCACCTCCCCGGTCACCTCGACCCGGGGCCCCGCGAGCGCACGGATAGCCGGAGGGGGCCAGCTTCCGGCGATCGTGAGGTGGGCCTCGGGGAGTTGCTCCCACACGCGGGGCATGATGTCCTTCGCCAGATACAGGGCCGCACTGATGTTCGCGTGGTAGGACATCTTGCCGCTGAAGACGACTTCTCCCGACCGGCGCGGCAGTTCGCCCGGCGAGAAACGCTCCAGATCGACCCCGTTGGGAAGGACGGTCACCGCAGGTGCGCTTCCCCCGGCCAGCCGGGCGAAAGCGTGGGCGTCGACAGAAGAGGTCACGAGGACGCGCTCGAAGCGGCTGAGGAGCAGCGTCTCATACCGGCGGGTGCGTTCCAGGTCGAATGCGGTGACCACCCGGCCGAACCAGTTGCGGCTGCGGGAAGTGCTCTGCTGGAAGAGATGGGTGATGCAGTCGACGCTGTCCCAGACGATCGGTGTTCCGGGGGGGACAGTTTGCCGCAAGCGCAAGCCGTAGCGTGCGGCGCGCAGGTGCTCGATATGCACCACATCCAGGCGCGCGCCGTGCGCGCAGGAGCGTACGATTTCGTGGGCTCGTGTCGTCAGGGTGCGAGAGTCGCAGTACACCGCTTGCAGCGGGATGGAAGTGGGCAATGCGCATATGCACTGGACCAGCGAAAGGAGGCGCGGCCGCAAGACCGCGTGTGTCGAGATCCCCAGGGCGCGCAACTCCTCGAGGGCGCGGCTTTCGGAGGACGAGGGCCTGCGGGCGATCCATCCTTCCCCCTCCGCGATACACAGGAGCGTGATGCGGTGTCCGCGACGTGCCAGGGCCTTGAGGAGGTTGTACGGCCGCGTGCGGATCGGGGTGGGAACATAGGGGGTGAGGAACAGCAGGTTCATCGTCACCGGCCTCCCGGGCGCAGGCGGTTCCCGAGGTCGACTACGGCAAGCCCTGCGAACGGGATCAGAGCGGCATCTACGGGGAGGCGGTAGCGGATCAGGGCCCAGGAAAGGAGGTGGATCGCGGTGTAGACGGCGATGAACAAATAGAGAAGCGTTGATCGTTGATCGTTGATCGTTAATCGTTGAACGTGGAACGTGGATCGTTGATCGTGGATCGCTCGGCGTTGCGAAATATGGCGGAGGGGAAGGTAGAGGCCGTAGAGCATGAAGGGCAAGCAGATCCCGAAGGAACCCACGCGGGAGATGTTGCTGACGAGTCCGGATTCGGGCGAGGGCCAGAACTTGAAGTACTCGGGGATACGGCTCAGGGAAAGAAGGAGGTACCGTCCGGGGTCCTCGAGGATGAAGCCCAGCCCCCGGCGCATCAGGGCCGCATCGAGCGCGGCCTCGTCGAGCGTGCGGAGTTCGGGCGGGATGAGGTCCTGGTAGGAGGGGCCGTCCGGCGGAAGGACGGGGATAAAACGGGTGCCGTAGATCGGGTGGTTGGCCCAGAAGAAGGCAAAGCCGGAGTTGGTATTCAGGAGGACGAAGCGCCCGAAGGCCAGGTAGTTGCGCACCGTCCAGGGAAGGATCAGCAAAGCGATCACGAGGAGGGGCAGGACGATGTGCGGCCAGCGGATGCGCCGACGGGCGGTCCACAGAACCCAGAGCAGGAGGAAGGGCACGAACAGCAGGAGGGTCTGGCGCAGGAGGACACCCAGGCCGAGGACCAGTCCCAGGAGGAGCGCAGTTCGCCAGGATGGGTTCTCCGCGAGCTCCAGAGTCCGTTCCAGGCTGCCCAGGACGCACAGGATGAAGAAAGTCTCGGTCATCAGGGCCGCGGCGTAGTAGATGAAATAGGCGTAGAAGGCGCCGATCGCCGCGGCGGCCAGGCCGGCCGGCTCACCGAAGAGCCGTTTCCCCAGGCGATAGAGGAGCCAGGGCAAGAGGATCCCGCCGATGAGGGCCTGGATGATCCGGGCGGCCAGGGGATGGGGGCCGAAGAGGGCGTAGGTGCCGGCGAGGAAAAGCACATAGGCGAAAGAAAAGTGCGCCGTTGGTTCGTTCGGCCGGGTAAACGGCCACCATTCGCGGGGGAACGTGAATCCGTAGCCGGCAAGCACTCGGCGGGCAAGGGTATCGTAGGTGATCTGGTCATAGGTCCCGGGGAGGACCTCTACCGAATTCCCCAGGTAAAGGGCGGCGCCGAGGCGCACAAGGGCGCTAATGCACAGCAGCGCAATCCAGTAGCGGCCGATTCGGGAGCGCATCGCCCTGCTCGCCACTTCGCGCATCGGAATCGCAGCACTGGGCAAACGCACCTTTTCAAGCATTCGACAGATGGTTTCCTGCGCCCGCCAGGTTTAGGGGCTACCTGGAGCCCTGCCGGAGAATACCAGCGGCAAGTAAAGCCGGTAGCACTGCGAGGAGGGGCCCTCGACCACCGTCACCAGCCGGTTGACCGGAACACAGGGGAGCGTCTGCTGGATTCCGCTCGGCCAGCGCACGGTGAGGGACACTGTGCCGGCATAGTTTCCGAGGCCAAACTCCACCGGCAGGCTGTCCTGGCAGTGGTACCCGGACCCGCCGCTCACCTCGCGCACCTGGACCGTGCCCGCTGCATTTACCCACACACGAGCGCCGATGCCGGTACGGTTGCTGACAGTGCCCACGGTCCGCACGTGGAGCCAGTTCTTGCCGCTTGTCTCGTTGGCGTAGA
>JBDOIE010000163.1:0-16615 GCA_041082245.1 Chloroflexia bacterium | reverse complement strand
CGCCGCCTCTAGGTTCTATGAAACGGCATGGATTGCCGGAAATCGTTCGGCAATTCAAAACATTCTCGGCCCGTCGGATTAACGAACTGCGTGGTACCACCGGTATCCCCGTCTGGAAGCGCAACTATTACGAACGCATCATCCGCGATGAACGTGAGCTGAACGCGGTCCGCGCCTACATCCTTTCAAACCCCGCTCGTTGGCCGGCCAACCGCCGGCTTGGGTGTGTTCCCGAACCGCCCAAGCGGGCTTTGCAGCCTGGCCTCGATTCCGCTATAATCGAGGCGCCGGACGGAGGAGGCGCAGATGATCGATCAGGTGCGAATTGAGCAGGCGGTCCGTACGATCCTCGAGGCCATCGGAGAGGATCCGGCCCGCGAGGGGCTCGTGGATACTCCCCGCCGCATTGCCGAGATGTACGCGGAACTGTTCGCGGGGCTGTACCAGGACCCCCGGGAGTTCCTGCGCGGTGGCTTCGAAGAAACCTACCAAGGGATGGTTGTCCTGCGGGATATCCCCTTTTATTCGATGTGCGAGCACCATTTCCTCCCCTTCTACGGCGTGGCCCATGTGGGATACATCCCTCATCAGCGCATGGTTGGCATCAGCAAGATCGCGCGGGCGCTCGAGACGCTTGCCCGCCGGCCGCAACTCCAGGAGCGCTTGACCGCTCAACTTGCCGACGCGATCGAGGAAACGCTCCGGCCGGCCGGAGTCGGCGTCATCCTGGAGGCAACACACCTCTGTATGATCATGCGCGGGGTCAAAAAGCCCGGCTCCCTCATCGTCACCTCGGCGCACCGCGGTACGTTCCTGTCCCAACCAGAGACCCGCAACGAGTTCTTGACCCTCGTGCGCGGGAACCGGCCAGCCTGATGCGCGCCCTCGCGCGCACCCCTGGCCCCGGGAGGAGAATATGGCCGTTGCCCTGATCTACTCGCCCGAGTACCTGGAGCACGACGACCCCAGCCACCCGGAGAACGCGGGCCGCCTGCGCGCGATCGTGGATCTGCTGCGTTCGAGCGGGGCCTGGGGCGAGGCGGAACAGATCGCTCCCCAGCCGCTTTCCGAGGAACGGCTGGGGCGCCTGCACGACCCCGCCTATATCCAGCGCGTGCGCGAGCTGGCTTCCCTCGGGCCCCGGTACCTCGATCTGGACACTTACCTTACCCCCGCCTCCTACCGCGTCGCCCTGCTCGCCGCAGGAGGGGTCGTGCAGGCGATGGAAGCAGTCCTGGACGGAGGCCTTCAAGGGGCGCTGGCACTCGTGCGCCCGCCGGGCCACCACGCTACCCCCAGCTGGGGTATGGGCTTTTGCCTTTTCAACAACGTCGCTGTCGCCGCCCGCCTGGCGCTGGACGAGCACGGGCTCGAGCGCGTGCTGATCGTCGACTGGGATGTACACCACGGCAACGGCACCCAGGAGGCCTTTTACCACGATGGCCACGTGCTCTACTTTTCTACCCACCAGTACCCGCTCTACCCGGGGAGCGGCTCCGTGCGGGAGAAGGGCGCCGGAGCGGGAGCCGGTTGTATGGTCAACGTTCCGCTCCCGGCGGGCACCGGCGATGCCGGCTACCGGCGCGCTTTCGAGCAGGTCCTCCTCCCGGCTGCCCAGCGCTTCCAACCCCAGCTTGTACTTGTCTCGGCCGGGTTCGATGGGCACTGGGCCGACCCGCTCGCCACGATGCACCTCACCGTGCGCGGCTTTGCCCACCTGGCTGCGTGCGTACGGGAAGTCGCTGAAGCCTTCTGTCCCGGCCGCCTGGTGCTCGCGTTGGAGGGAGGCTACCATCCCCAGGCGCTTGCCTACAGCGTTCTCGCCTGCTTCCGCGTGTGGCAAGGACACACCCCCGCAGAGGTCGAGGACCCCCTGGGCCCGCCTCCCGGCGGCGAACGGTCCGCAGGAGATCCTGCGCTCGACGGAGTCATCGCCGCGGTACGCCGGGAACATGGGCTCGGGTAACGCCCGCTCAGGGCAGGAGGCCGGATGTCCGATCTCACGCGGCGGGAGTTCCTGAAAGTCCTCTTGCGCCGCGGTATGGCCCTGGGGATGGCCGGCCTGGGATGGCGTGCGCTCGCCGGATGCGAGCGGCAACCAGAGTCCTTCCCCCATATTGCACCGACATCGCCCCCTGCGTCCCACGAGCTGCGCTTCTACCGGCGACTTGCGGAAGGCGCTGTGCAGTGTCAGGTATGCTTCCGCACCTGCGTCCTCCTGCCGGGCCGGCTCGGAGCTTGCCGCAATGTGAAAAACATCGGCGGCCGTGCTTTCAGCCTGGTGCACTCCCGGCCCTGCGCCCTCCAGGCCGACCCGATCGAAAAGGAGCCTGCTTTCCACGTGCTCCCGGGAACCCGCATCTTCTGCACCGGAACCCCTTCCTGCAACCTCCGCTGCAAGTATTGCCAGAACTGGGAGTTTTCCCAACGCACCCTCTGGGAAGTGGAAACGTTCGAGGCCACCCCGGCGCAGGTCGTGGCACGGGCCTTGGAAGCCGGTTGCCGCGCCGTTTCCTTCACCTACAACGACCCGATCGTCTTCTACGACTATATGCTCGATATCCTCGAGGAGGCCCGGGCAGCCGGCCTGCGCACGCTCTGCCACACGAACGGGAGCCTGGAGCGCGAAGCGCTGCGTGCGTTGCTTGCACGCCTAGACGCCATCGTGGTGGACCTCAAGGGCTTCAGCGAGGCTTTCTACCGGGAAGTGTGCGATGGGGAACTCGCCCCCGTCCTGCGCGCACTCGAGGAGATCGCCCACAGCGGGACCCACCTGGAAATCGTCCACCTTCTGGTCCCCCGATACAACGACCGCCCCGCGGAGACCCGCCGGATGTGCCGCTGGATCGCCTCCACCCTGGGAGCGGATACCCCGCTCCACTTCCTGCGCTTCTTCCCTTCTTACCGCTTCCAGAGGTTGCCCCCAACCCCCGTGGAGGCCCTGGAGCAGGCAGCGCAGGTCGCTCTGGAGGAGGGACTGCGCTACGTCTATATCGGCAACCTCCCCGGCCACCCGCGCAACAGCACCTATTGCCCCTCCTGCGGAAAAGTCGTGATCGAACGCATCCAGTTCGCGGTCTATGCCGTGGAGCTCGAGCAAGGGCGCTGCCGCTTCTGCGGGACCCCGATCCCGGGAATCTGGGAGTAGGCTTACACGGGCCGCACTCGGATGGCCGCTTCCCCTTCGACCGGACAGTTGTACTCGCAGATCCCGCAACCGTTGCACCGTTCTTCCTGCACTTGGGGGCGTCTGACCCGGATGCGCTCACCGGCCGGGGTCCGCGCATCCTCTGCAACCAGACGGATCGCGCCCCCGGGTACCGGGCAAGTGTCGTGGCACACGGTACAAGCGCGGTTCTCCGTCCAGGTGAGGCAACGGGTGGGGTCCACCTGCGCAAGCCCAATGACCGCACGCTGCTTTTCGGCCAGCGGCAAAGGAGGGATCGCCCCGGTGGGACAGGCCTGCCCGCAGGCGTTGCAGGTGTAGCGGCAGTAGCCGCGACGCGGGACGAACTCCGGCGTCCAGAGTGCATGGGGCCCTGCAAGGAGCGGCCGAAGCACGCCGGTCGGACAGATCGCGATACACGCCCCACAGCGCAGGCACTGTGCCAGCAGCTGCGCCTCCTTTGCTCCGGGAGGCCGGAGCCAACGAGGTTTTTCCGGAGTCACGAGGCGCGCAAGCGGGGCCAAGATCCCGGCCAGTGTCCCTGCGCCCAGCGCCGCAAGGAAGGCGCGGCGCGATGGATCGAAGGTTACTGGGGCACGTCCGGCCTTGGTCCAGTGGACCGCCCGGCTCGGGCAGAGCGATGCGCAGCGCAGGCAGACCAGGCATTCGGAGGGGTGCGCGTTCCTGGAAGCAACGCCTATCGGACAAGGCCGCGAGCATGCGCCGCAATCGTTGCAGGTATCACGCACGCGGCGTCGGAATAAAGCCAGGTGCGCGAGCAGCGCCAGCGCGGCCCCAAGCGGACAGAACGCCCGGCACCAGAAACGCGGGGAGACGCGGTTCAGGAGCAGGACAAGGCCCAGGAAGAAGAGCGGCGTCAGGTCGGTTGCCGATGGGGTGTGCACGCTCGCAAGCAGCAGAACGCCGGCTGAGCGCGTGAGGAGCGCCAGCGGATCGAGCAGCACAAGGTAAGGGAAACGGAGGCACGCCGCGACGAGCAGCGCAGCAAGTAGCGCGTACTTCGGCCAGTTCCAGAAGCGTGGCAGAGGATGCCGGATCCGAGGCGGGCCCGTCCATTCGAGCAATGTGCCCAGGGGGCACAGCCAGCTGCACCAGGCACGACCAGCAACAAGCGCAAGCACGACCATTCCGAGCGCCGGCCAGAAGGACAGGAGGAACCGCCGTGCGGCCAGCATCGCCGAAAGGCCGGCCACGGGGTCGAGCCGCATCCCAAGGCCCGCCGTAGCTGCACGGGCGAGCGAAAGGGCAAAGAGGGCAGCGAACGCCGCCTGAACCAGGCCCCGCACAGAAAGCCTCAGTCTGCGGGGTAAAAGACGCATAGCGTCCTCCCAGGCATCCCAACGATGAAGCGGAACCCGGGTGCAGTTCCATCGTACCAGAAGCCCATCTTCTGGTCAAAAGGGCGCTGCGCATGGGCGGTCCCCCGGCGCCGAATCTTTGCGGACAGCGCGGCAACGGGGCGAAACGCGGACCTGCCTCTGGTAAGAAGGCAAATCGACCGTGGTCGAATCGCGCGCGCCGTTTGCACCGGCAGGTCGGGACCTTCGCGATGACGCCTCCCACTCGCGGACTCTCCCGAAGGAACCCGGCCGCAGACGGCCGCAGCCTGCGCCGACAGCGGGTGCACCAGCAACCAGTAACCCCTGGCGGTCGTCTTGAGGCCGTCTTAATGGTTTCCGGGTCACAGTTCCCACGGGATGGTACCGCGAGCAAGAAGCGCGCGACCGGTTGGCGATCCTCCGCCAACGGCTCTCCTTTCGCGATTCGGGCTGCTACGTCGGCCTCCTTTTCCTGTTTTCCAACGGAAGGAGCAGGACGCCGATGCATCGAGATTCAGAGGGTGCCCCGTAGCGGCTACAGGAGCGCCCCACCGGCCAGCGCCTTCAGCGGCCGCGCAGGCCCCTCATTGGGTCAGGGGGTCGTCGCCTCCGTATCGAGGCTCTCGCCCGGCCGGGTGTGGTATAATGGCCCTTGCCAGAGTGGATCAATTGAGGAGGAAAAGGTATGGCTACTGCACCCCGCTTGCACCCAGTGTGGCGCTCCGCTCCAGCCCGGCGCCCGGTTCTGCGCCTCGTGCGGAGCCCCGGTTCCTCAGGCCGGCGCGGTTACGGTGCCTGCTCAACCGACTGTTCCCTACTCCCCGCCGCAGGCGCACGTACCACCGGTTGTCCAAGTACCGACACGCCCCCGGCGGCGGCCCCGCTTCAGCTGGGTCCTGGTGGGCCTGTTGCTCCTCGGGATCGGCGCTGTGACCGCCCTGGTCGGGGTTGCCGGGCAGCGGGTGACTGCCGAGGTGACGGCGGTGCGGTCCGTAGATAACAGCGAGTACGAGTACGAAATCGAATACCGTTTTGTCACCCCTGATGGCAGGGCCATGGTGGGAACGGAAACGCGATCCAACGTGCTCGACGTCACCACGCTGCCGAGTGTGGGGGATACGATCACCGTACGCTACCTGCCCTGGCTGCCTTTCTTTAGCCTCCCGGCCAGCTCGCCAGCAGCGGGCCTCGGAGGCCTGGGACTCGCCGTGTTGGGTGTCATCCTCTTCATCGTGGGAGTGCGCGGCCGCTAAAACAACGGCCAATGGAGGTGCCCTTGCGTGCGTGGTTCTCTCTGACGATGCTCTTACTGCTGTTGTCTTCGTGCACCACGCCTCCGAACGGTGCGCTGCGTGCGGACGAGAACGCGGTCATCGCAGCGGTCGTGAAGCAGGAATTCGGCAAAGATCCCGGGCTACTCGTCCTGCAGGCGGAAAGCAGATCGTTCGACCCCGACTGGGACAGGCTGAGGGAAGAGCTCCCACAGCTTCAAGAAGAGACGCTTGCAAACTACCGGGCGCAGAATGCGAACACCAGCCTGCTGCAAGAATTCCTCGACCTGCCGATGGAGGTGGTGTTCCTCACCGAGAGCGAATCGAAAGCGATCTTTGAGCAAGGGGGGTGGGACGCTTTCTACGCGCGCTTCCCGAAAGCTCATGGCCTGACCGCACTTTCTCGGGTGGGGTTCAACCGGGAGCGAACACAAGCGCTGGTCTATATGGGCACAATGAGCCACTACCTGGCCGGTGCCGGGTTCTTTTATCTTCTGGAGAAGGAAAGAGGCTCCTGGAAGGTAAAAGGCCAGCTGATGGTCTGGATCTCTTAAAGAATCGGAGGGGGCAGCGATGGAAGACCGGGAAGCCATCCGCCGACGGATCGAGGAGCTGCGGCGCGAGATCGAGTTCCACAATTACCGCTACTATGTCCTGGACTCTCCGGTGATCAGCGACGCCGAGTACGATCGCCTGTACCGGGAACTCGTGGAGTTGGAGCGGGCCTATCCGGAGTTCGCTTCCCCCGATTCGCCCACGCGGAAGGTCGGCGGAGAGCCGCTGGACCGCTTCGAGCGGGTGGTCCATCCAGCACCGATCCTTAGCCTGGAAAACGCGTTCGGTCCCGAAGACCTGCGCGCCTGGAGGGACCGTATCCAGCGGTTGCTTCCCCCGGGGACACGCCTTTCCTACACCGTCGAGCCCAAGATCGACGGCCTGACCGTGGTACTCCACTACCGCGACGGTAGGTTCGTCCTGGGGGCGACGCGAGGAAACGGCGAGGTGGGCGAGGACATTACCGCCAACCTGCGCACGGTACGGGGGTTGCCATTGCGCATCCCCGTAGGAGACGGGGAACCGGTCCCACCCTACCTCGTCGTGCGCGGCGAGGCCTACATTCCGATCCGGGCGTTTGAGGAGATGAACCGCCGGCTTGCCGAGGCCGGAGAAAAGATCTTCGCGAACCCGCGCAACGCCGCCGCAGGTACCCTGCGACAGCTCGATCCCAGTATCGTGGCCTCGCGCCCGCTGCGTCTCTGGTGCTACGCCATCGTGGCCGCCGAAGGGGAAGTGCCGCGCTCGCAGTGGGAGACGCTGGAGTACCTCCATCGCGTGGGGTTCCCCGTGGTGCGCGAGCGCGCACGTTTTGACGATTTCGAAGAGATGGTGGAGTACTGCCTCTCGTGGATCCCCCGCCGCGATACGCTGCCGTTCGAGGCCGACGGGCTGGTCATCAAGATCGATGACCTGCGGGTGCAGGAAGAACTGGGCGTGGTGGGCAAGGCGCCGCGAGGCGCGATCGCCTTCAAGTTCCCGGCGCGCGAGGCGACGACGCGGCTCATAGATATCGGCATCAACGTTGGCCGCACAGGAGTGCTCACCCCGTATGCTGTGCTTGAGCCGGTGGAGCTGGCCGGGGCGACCATCCGCAAGGCGACCCTGCACAACTTTGACTACATCCAGGAAAAGGACATCCGCATCGGCGACCGTGTGTTGATCAAGCGTTCCGGCGACGTCATCCCGTATGTGGTCGGGCCGATTCCCGACGTACGGGACGGGAGCGAACGTCCCTTCACCTGGCCCGAGACTTGCCCCTCCTGTGGCGGTCCGGTGGTGCGCCCCGAAGGAGAGGTAGCCGTCTACTGCCTGAACCCGGCCTGCCCCGCGCAGCTCGTGCGGCGCGTGGAGTATTACGCGTCGCGGAACTGCATGGACATCACCGGCCTCGGACGCCAGCAGGCCGACCTCCTGGTGCGGGAAGGGCTGCTGCACGATGTGGCCGACCTCTACACCCTGCGCCGGGAGGATCTATTGCGCCTGGAAGGTTTTGCGGACAAGGCGGCGGACAATCTCATCCGGGCCATCGAGGCATCGAAAGACCGTCCCCTCGCGCGTCTTGTGCAAGCGCTGGGCATCCGCCACGTGGGCGGGACGGTGGCCGAGCTGCTCGTGCAGCACTTCCCCTCCATCGATGCGCTCGCCAGGGCGACCGAAGAGGAGCTGCTTTCCATCGAGGGGATCGGCCCGTACACCGCGGCCGCGGTGGTGGAGTGGTTTTCGGACCCGCGTAACCGCGCGTTGCTCGAGAAACTCCGCGCGGCCGGGGTGCGGATGAGCGAAGCCCCGGCGGCTGTTCCCACTGGCCCTCAGACGCTTGCCGGCCTCACCTTCGTGATCACCGGTACCCTCAGCCGGCCGCGCGAGGAGATCGCGGCCTATATCCAGGCCCACGGGGGCCAGGTGAGCGAGAGCGTTTCCCGCAAGACCAATTACCTGGTGGTGGGGGAGTCGCCCGGCGGGACGAAGTACCGGCGTGCCCAGGAACTGGGCATCCCGATGATCGACGAGGCAACCCTGCGGCGGATGGCAGAGGGGTAAAGACACCGCGCGGAAGCGGGCTGGCGAGAGCCGGCTTCCGCGCAGGTTTTCTTGAAAGGGGAACTATGTGTGGCATTTTCGGCATCGTGACAGAGCAAGAGCAGCTCCTGGGCCCGATCCTGATCGAGGCCGGCCGCCGACTTTCGTACCGCGGGTATGACTCGGTCGGCTGCGCCACGCTGCGCGACGACGGCACGATCGATCTGCGCAAGGACGTCGGCCGGGTGGATGAAGTGGCCGCGCGGTTGAACTTTGGGGAAATGGTCGGACGGCGGGGCATCCTGCAGCTGCGGTGGGCGACCTTCGGTGCGCCGTCCAAGGTGAACGCCCAACCCCATCTGGACTCGGACGGCGACCTCGTAGGAGCCCACAACGGCAACGTGGTGAACAACGTGGAACTCCGGCGGCAATTCATGGCCGAAGGGATGGTCGTCCGCTCGACGAACGACGGCGAATCGTGCGTGCACGCGGTAGAGCGCTACCTGGATCGTGGCTTCCCGATGGTCGAGGCGATCCGCCGGGCGTACCAGGACCTCCAGGGCGACTATGCCTTCGTGATCGGACGGGTCGGCGAGGATGCCCTGTATGCGCTGAAAAAGGGGTCAGGCCTCGTTGTGGGGCTCGCCGAGGGGGCGACCTGCGTTTCGTCCGACCTGCCGTCCATCCTCTCGCTGACCCGACGGGTGATCCGCGTCCAGGACGGCGAGATCGTCATCCTGCGTGCCGACGGGGTGGAGCTGCGTCGGGTGGAGGACGGGAGCATCGTGGAACGGGAGCCGATGGTCGTCACCGAGAGCCTGGAATCGGCGACCAAGGGCGGTTATCCCCACTTTATGCTTAAGGAGATCCACGAACAGCCGCGGGTGACGCGCGAGCTGTTGCATCTGCTCGAAGCGTCCCCGTATGTCGAGCCGATGGTGGAGCGGATGGCCGGGGCGCGCCACCTGTACCTGGTGGGGTGCGGCACGAGTTACCATGCGTGCCTTCTGGGCTCGGTCTATCTCGGCCGTGTGGCCGGCCGTGCGGCCATCGCGGTGCTCGCCCCCCAGTTCATCGCCCAGTACGGGCCGACGGTCGGCCCGGACGACGTCGTGCTCCTGGTGAGCCAGAGCGGAGAAACCAAGGATGTGCTGAACGCGCTGGAAACCGCCCGCCGGGGCGGGGCCGGCGTGCTGGCACTGGTGAACGTGCTTGGCTCCACCCTGCGCCACGAGAGCGACTGTTACCTGCCGCTGGCCTGCGGATACGAGATCAGCGTCCCCGCGACCAAGACCTTCACCAACCAGGCGCTCGCATTCCTCTACCTGGCGCTGCGGATGGGAAAGCGCCCTACCGATTTCTTGAGCGAACTCCCGGGGCAGATCGAGCAGACGCTGGAGGCGATCGAGCCCCAGGTAGCGCTGCTCGAACCGCTGCTCGTCTCCCGCGACGACCTCTATTGCCTGGGCTACGGGTTGACCTACCCGATCGCCCTGGAAGGCGCACTCAAGATGAAAGAGGTCACTTATGCGCACTGCGAAGGAATGCTCTCGACCGAGTTCAAGCACGGGCCGCTCTCGGCGGTAGACGAGGGGTACGCGGTGCTCTTTGTTGTGGGGCCGGAGGATGTTCCGCTGCTTGTGAGCGGGATCAACGAGACCGTATGCCGGGGCGGCCGAGCGATCGCCATCGGGGAAGAGGACGAGCGGCTGCGTGCGAATACCCACGACCTGATCGTGCTGCCCCACGCGCACCCGCTGGTGAATCCGATCCTTTCCGTGCTTCCGCTGCAATTGCTCGCCTATCGCCTGAGCATCGCCCGGGGCTACGACCCCGATTTCCCGCGCAACCTGAGCAAGACGCTGACCGTGGACTAGCGGTTGCGCCGCCCTATCTCCTGCGCTATAATGACCTTATGGGGGAACCTTGAGCAGGCTTTACGAGAGGGACGCGATGCGCATCGCAGAGCTGGAAGAGGCAGGTAGAAGGTTGGCCGAGCGATTGACGGCGCATACCCTGGCCCGGGTGCCAGTTTCGCCTTCCGCGATCACGGTGGCCGGGGCGGTGCTGAATGTGGCGGTGGCTGTGCTGCTCGCCCGAGGTTTCCTCTACTGGGCCGCTGCCCTGATGCTGCTCGCTGCCTGCTTCGATGTGGCCGACGGAGCACTGGCACGCATCACGGGGCGGGAGACCTCGCTCGGGGCATTCCTGGATTCCACGCTCGACCGGTACTCGGAAGGGTTGATCGGACTCGGACTGCTCATCTACCTCCTCCAGCGAAATGCCTGGCTGGACATCGTCCTTCTCTACCTGTTCCTGGTGGGCTCGTTGATCTTCAGCTATGCCCGCGCCCGGGCCGAGGCGGAAGGATTTGCCACCCACCCCGGTTTCTTTACGCGGCTCGTGCGCCTGGTTGTTCTGGCACTGGGATTGCTTGTGGGCCAGACGCGTATCGTCCTCTGGCTGCTGGCAGTGGGTGTCCAGCTGAGCGCACTCCATCGCCTGGGTGGCGTTTGCATGGAGGCACGGCGAAAGGCCGCACCGGAGGCGCCTTCCCCGTTCCGCATCTGGCTGAGGAACCTTCTGGCCCACCGGACGTTGCGGGAAGAGCCAAAGAGCCCGCCCCGCCCGCTCTGATCCCCGCCCTTTCCCAAGGAGGATGCGATGGAACAGGCGCCGCGCACGCGCCCCTGCTGGTTCCGGCGGGTCGACCGGGGCCGCACATTCTGCACACGCGCCACGGACGAATTCGACCGCGAGGTCTGGCCAGGTGCCTGTAATGCCTGCCCGGTCCCCGGGTGGCTCGAGGCAGGGGTCTGCACCTACCTGGACATCGGCACGGAACTGGCCCGCAAGATGGGGGGCGAGGAAGGCCCCCGCGTCTTTACCGCGTGCCATTTCTTCCGGGAAAGGCTGGAAGGGCTGGAGCGGTGCCGCACCTGTGAACAGTTTACCCCCCGGAAGATGGAGCCGGAGGTCGAGGAGGAACCAAGCGAACCGGAAACGGTGCGCATGATGCCGGCCTGTTTCCGCGCCGGGGTGGAAAGATGCCTGCGCTCCCCCAAGGTGATGCAAGACTGGGTGCTTGTTCTCCCTCCCCCTTCCCTGCGGCCGGCCGAGGCGTACCGGGGCCTCGTGGAGACCATCCTGAAGCAGGGCGGGCTGCAGGGGGTCTTTTTCCTGGGGCCGCTGCGCGAGATCGACGGGCTGTGCGACCTGTGCGCCGCCGTCCAGCAGTCTCCTCGCCTGGTCGTGGACCTGAGCGAGTGGGACCCGGGCGCGCTCTTTGCGATGGCGCTGGGGCAAGCGCTGGGGCGCGGTCTCCTGCTCGTGCGAGGACAGGACGCAACCCCGCCCTTTGTGCCTCAAGGGTTCCCCGTGTATGCATACGGGACCGGTGACGAGCTGGCGATGATCCTGGTCAACGGGCTGGGGATCCAACTGCGGCGGCCCGAGGAGCGGAAGGCGAAGCAAGGCGAGGTGCCCCAGCAGGAGAAAGAAACAGGGAAAAAGGAATAGGCCCGGGAGAGAATTGCCGCCCGGGTCGCGTTGGCGAAAGGATTTCGCAATGCGGACGATCGATCGGACCCGGTTGCGGGATCTCCTCGCCGAAGAACGGCGCCTCTACGCCGCGGCCAACCCCCGTTCGCGCGAACTGTTCGAACGCGCCAGACGCTCCCTCCTCGATGGCGTGCCCATGAACTGGATGGTCTGCTGGGCAACACCGTTTCCCCTCTTTGCGGACGAGGCTCAAGGCGCGCGACTGCGCGACGTGGACGGCCACGAGTACATCGACTTTTGCCTGGGCGACACCGGAGCGATGACAGGGCATGCCCCCTTGCCCACGGTGCAGGCTGTCCGGGAACAGGCTGGCCGCGGGATCACTTTTATGCTCCCCACGGAGGACGCGCTCTGGGTGGGCGAAGAACTGGCCCGGCGCTTCGGGCTTCCGTACTGGCAGTTCACGCTGAGCGCTACCGACGCCAACCGCTTCGCCATCCGGCTGGCGCGGCAAATCACCGGGCGACCGCGTATCCTGGTGTTCAACCGCTGCTACCACGGCACGGTCGACGAGAGCTTCATCGTGCTGGAGGACGGAGTGCCACGTTCGCGCCGGGGCAACATCGGGCCGCCGGTGGATCCAGCGCTCACGACCCGCGTGGTCGAATTCAACGACCCGGAGGCGCTCGAGGAAGCGCTGGCGCCGGGCGATGTGGCCTGCGTCCTCGCAGAGCCGGCGATGACGAACGTCGGGATTGTCCTTCCCGAACCCGGCTTTCACCAGGCGCTTCGGGAGATCACCTGGCGCGCGGGGACGCTGCTGATCCTCGACGAGACGCACACGCTTTGCGTAGGCCCCGGCGGGTACACCGGAGCCCACGGGCTGCGGCCGGACATCGTCACGCTCGGCAAAGCGATCGCGGGGGGGATCCCCGCTGGCGCCTACGGGCTGTCCGAGGAGGTCGCGGCCCGCATCCAGGCGCAGGCCGCGGCCATGGATGCAGGAGCTGGAGGCATCGGGGGAACGCTTGCGGGAAACGCGCTCTCCCTGGCCGCCGTGCGCGCTACGCTGGAACAGGTGCTCACGGAGGCGTTCTACGCGCACGCGATCCCGCTCGCAGAGCGCTTTGCCCGGGGGGTCCAGGCGGTGATCGACGCCTACGACCTGCCCTGGCACGTCACACGCCTGGGGTGCCGTGTCGAGTACCGCTTCAGCCCGCTGCCGCCCCGGAACGGCGGCCAGGCGGCAGCTGCGGTGGATCGGGAGCTGGAGGCGTACCTGCACCTTGCGGTGCTCAACCGGGGCATCCTGCTCACGCCCTTCCACAACATGGCCCTGCTCTCTCCCCATCACACCGAAGCGGACGTCGACCGCCATACCGTGGTATTGCGGGAATGCGTAGAAGCCCTCCTTGGAGAAATGCCCGTGAGCAAAGCGAGCCCCTTCTCGCTCCGCGACCTGCTCCGTCGTTCGTGATGGGCCCTAGGGACCAGCTGCTAGCTCGAAGGTTTGCCAGCCGCGGCGGTCGCTGCGGATGCCCAGACGCGATCCGTCGCTCCACAGTTCGATCGACCCCTCCCGGTCGGTGCGATAGCAGGGGATGCCCGCGGTACGGAGCTGGTCGAGCGTGCGGGCGTCCGGTCCTTCGTGGTACCCCGCGCCCGCGGAGACGATGGCCAGCACCGGGTGTACCGCTCCCAGGAAACGGGCGTCCAGGGCGCGGAATGTGCCCTGGCGGGGCACGAGCAACACCGTGCTGCCGAGGTCGGGCTCGAGTGCAAGGAGGCGCCCTTGAGCGGCCGGCCCGGCCGCGCCCGCGATGAGCACCCGGAAGGCGCCGTACGAGAGGCGCAACACCAGGGAGTCGTCGCGCGACCCGGGCTCGGTGCCCTCCAGCGGTTGCGGCCCCGGAAAGAGCACCTCGAGCAACACGCCGTCGTCCAGTACGACCCGGGCACCACGGCCGAGGGGTAGCGCCTCCACCCCCTGCCGGGCCAGGAGCTCCTGCCAGCGCTCCCACCCAGGGCCAGGGCGGGCGCGGCCGGGCCGGCCGGCCGCAAGCGCCCGGTAGCGCTCCAGTGCCGCCACAGGTCCCGCCATCTGCGCGGGGGTGGTCTCGGTGAGGATGACCAGATCGAGCTCGCGCTGCCAGAAGGGCAACCGACGGCCCAGCGCGGTAAGCAGTGCCTTGCCGTCCGGGCCCCCGTCGATCAGTACCGTGTGGCCACAGGGTGTGACCAGGAGGATGCCGTTTCCCTGGCCTACCGGGAGGAAGTGGAGGTGCAAGCGGCCGTCCGGCCGGCTCCGGTACGCTACCAAGGCGAGCACAAGCAAGATAACCCCGCAGGCCCAGCGATAGCCCCGCGGGATCCGCTCCCAAAGCCGTACCAGCCCATCCATCGCTCCCTCCGAAAAAAGCGTACCACAGTTGTATCCTCCTGTCAAGATACAGTGCGAAAGCGGGCAATTTTTTGAAAAAGTCAGCCGGAACCGGACGCACGCAGAAGGTTCTCCGAGGCAGAAATTCCGGCCGGAACGCCTCGTCCGGCTGCCAGAACCGGGTAGGCAACGCTCCAGGGCGCCAGAGGATCCGCGTTCCACCAACGGCAGGGCTTGCCACGAGAGGGCAGGAGCGTCGGGCGATCCTCACCCGAAGCGAACAGCCTCTGGGGATCTCGATGTGGGGGCGGAGCGGGCCCTCGCTCCCGGCGCGCGGCTTACCCGACCGCCGGAGGCGCCAGCCAGCTTCGCCGGTCGAGCGGTGCCCTGAGTAGCCCGGCGGAGCCGGGCGTATCGAAGGGTAGCGGCGCGCGCGGCGAGCCGCTCGCGTGGCCTCCGCGACGCGGTTGGGATCTCGATACCTCAACGCCCAGATCCTCCGCTCGAAAACAGGATAGCCATGCCGCAACGGGCGAGACCATGGACACAAAGCGCGTCCCCCCGATGACCGTGGGCGGACGGCGCTGGAGGCAGTTCAGGCGCCAGGCGATCCGGCCCTTCGTTACGCGCGAGCACGTGCACAGGTGCCGGATGCAACGGCGCACAGTCGCCCTGCTACGGGGCAAAGGGGGCGGTACACGCAGCGAGGCGCGATCGGCTGTGCGACAGGCGCAGGGTCGCGGGGCAGCGGCCTGAATACGAGCGAAGCAAAGGTGCATCCTGGATCGGCGGTTGTCGCAGGCGTGTGGGGGCAAGGCATCCCGGAGCCGGGGCGGACAGGTGGTAAGGTGAGCGAACCACCACGCAGCGGGCGTTCGGTGCGGGCTTGTCCAGCGGCAGGCGGGCTGTGGAAGCGGAAGAAAGCCTCTTTCGCGGCGATCCCACGCCGGTGCGCATGGGTGCAAAGAGGCCTCGCGACACAGACAGCGGCAGCAAGCACGGGATATTCCGTGCGCGGGCGGGAGAAGGACCTGTGGTCCTGCACGGCCCCGACCACGAGCGACTCGTGCGCCTGGTTCCCAGGAAGGGGCCCGCAGGGGTAAGACGGGCCCGGAGGTAACCCGTTCGAGGGAAGGCCTAGCCCTCGGGGGCAGCGCATCCGCTTGCTTGTCGGTGGCGGAGCCGGGCCAGCATGCTGCTCAGGTGCACCCACGCAGGGCTGGGCTTTCCCCAAAAGGTCCCCCGCTCCAGCGCGCGGAGAAAGCTTTCCGGCCCGTCGAAGGGGGGGAGCAACACGCCACAGCAGCCGAGCTCCAGCCCGCAGTGGGCGTCGGACCCCGCGCTGAGCGGCCGGCCGAGGGTGTGACCCAGCGCCTCGGCCCGCTCGTTGTCCCGGGCGACGAGCACACGCCCGTTGCGCCCTTCCAGGAAATCGAGCAGCCCCGCCTCGTGCAGCGCCCACACCGTCCCCGGCGGAAGCACGCGCCGGAAGCGGTCGCGCGGATGGGGAACTCCGACCAGCCCTCCCTGCGCCCGGATGCGCGCTGCGGTTTCCAGCGCCCCCAGACCTGCGGGAACCTCGGCCGTGAGGAACAAACCCAGCACTTCCCCTTCGGCCGTGCCCACCTCTTCGCCCACGATCACCCGAAGGCCGTCCGGCGCCGCCCGGGCCACCTCCCACGCCCCCTGGAGGCGGTTGTGGTCTGTAACCGCAAGGCACCGGATCCCCCGGCGCAGGCAGAGCGCGATCAGCCGCCGGGGGGAAAGGAGGCTATCGGGCGAAGTGTCCGTGTGGACGTGGAGGTCTGCCCGCAGCAGCGGTACGGAAAGCCCGGTCACAGAAGCCTCCCCTCAGATGCGCAAAGGGGCCAGCACTTCTTCCCGCGCGGGCTCGACGACGATCGTCTCCGAAAGGGCTGGATAGGCCGCGCCGTAGTGGACGCGCACCGACGGCGCACGGGCATCCGCGTAGCGGGCGGTGATCGCTGCCGCCAGGGCGATCGCAGTCGCATCGGCCGGCCCCCGCAGGAGCGTCACCGGGCTGCCGGTTCCCTTGACCTCGAAGAGCAGATCCCCCTCGCGGGCCAGTTCCACGATGCGCCGGTTCTCCGCTTCGGTACGGCCCGAAACCACCCGCGTCTGCGGCGACAGGCGGAAATGCCGTCCCACCTTGAGCAGCTCGAAATCGTTGCGCGTGAAATCGGGGTGATGCACGATTAGATCGCGCGCCCTCCGGGCAAAGCCGGGGTCCGTCAGCCGGCATCCGCCGGCCGGGCTGGGATACTTCTGCAGGCCGTACTTCTGCGCCAGGGCCATCTGGGGCTTCCGGGAACGGCCCTGGATGTCCAGCAACTTCTCCCGGTCCACAAGCCCCTGTTGC
>JBDOIE010000148.1:0-2469 GCA_041082245.1 Chloroflexia bacterium | reverse complement strand
GGGGACATCATCTTCCAGTACAACGACGGTGGAGCGGAGAACTGCAGCAACTCGGTGGAGGGGATCCAGGGGGCGAACGTCCCTGGCGACCACGGGCTGCAGTACGCCTGCCGCCAGGCGAACTCCTGCCCCGATGGCACCGCCTTCAAGATCGGCCTCCCGACCGGGGTCGTCGTCGTGCCGGAGTCACATACAGCTGCAGGTTGCCCGGGTGAGCCAGTCCGCCATCCGTTTACGGTGATGAACTACACCGGTGTCGAGGAGACGTTCAACGTGGCCTACGGCTGGAGCCTCTGGCCGGTAGACGGGCCCAGCAGCGTCGGCCCGATCCCCCAGGGTGGGTCCGCGCCTCTCCTCATCACCGTGACCATCCCGCTCGGACAGTCGCCGGGCGACTGCGATACGCTCGACATCCTCGTCGAAGGGGCGACAACGGGCTACACGGATACCGCGAGCGCGGAAACGTGCGTCCGGGTGCCGGGCGTTTGGGAGCCTCGGGCTCAGGTCCCCTTCGTGACGATGGACGACGTCGTGGTCCACTGGCAGGGCAAGACCTATGTCGTCGGGGGGTACGGCGCCAACGGATCCGTGGGCATCTACGACCCGGTGGCCGACTCCTGGACCATCGGGACAAGCGAGCCCAGCCCGGTGATCCAGTATCCGGTGGACGGCTGCCTGGGCCTCAATGCCTCAGGTGAGCCGGTGGTGGTCCTGTTCCCAGACACGGTAAGCCTCGCAGGGGTGCTCCATCGCTACAACATTGCCACGAACTCCTGGGATACGCCGCCTGTTCCTTCCGGTTTTCCCACCAACGGCCTCTGGGCGCACGATGTGCTCTCGATGCTCGAGGTGGATGGAACGACGAACGTCTGCTACATCTCTGGCGGCGCGACTACGCCTGGAGGCGGGAACGTCACCACGCTCTACCGGTACGATCCGGCAACGAACACCGTGCAAAACCTGGGGAACTTTACCCATCACCCGGCCGGCTTTGACTTCCATGCCTCCTGGTTCGTCCCCTGGATCGGCACGCAGGGCGCCGTCTGCGTGGGCGGTGGGGTCGATTCGGCGAGCGTAGTATTCCCCGATACCCAGTGCTACGACATCGGCGCGGGCACCTTCAATCCCCCCAACGCCGACCTGGGGCCGATGCTGGAGGGCGTATGGGGGACGGCCGATTCCTGGGTGGTGGAGCAGGGGGACTACCAGCTCTGGGTGGCCAATGGGGCGAACGCGGCCTTCCAGCTCTGGCAGCAGTCCATGTACTTCAGCCAAAGCGACATGTTGTGGCACTATGGGCCCGCGCCGCTTTACGGGGTCTACCGCGTCGAGGGAGATACCCAGCTTGGCATGTTCCACGTCGTGGGCGGCTCTACGGGCGGCTTTAACGCGAGTGCGCTTCATGAACGCTTGACAGTGAGCTGTCCCGTCGTTCCGCTGTTCGGAGCGACCAAGACCGCACCCGTGGAGGCCGATCAGGGGGAGGTGATCTCCTACACGATCGTGATCACTGCAGCGGACCTCAACCCTGCTCTTCTGATGTCCGATCCGCTGCCCGCGGGCGTCGAGTTCGCTGGCCACCTTACGGCGACCCAGGGGATCGCCTGGTACGATCCCGACCTGAACACGGTCTACTGGACTCCGGGCGACCGGTTCACGGCCACGACCTTCTCGACAGAGCAAAACGTCGTAACCGTGACGTTCGATGTAACCGTGACCGCGTCTTGCCCGCAAACGATCCACAACGAGGGAACGGTATGCCTCGATACGGCCTGTGTACCTTTCTCGGCTGAGACAACGGTAACCGGACCACTGCCGCAGGCGGCCTTCCACTATGCAGCGGTTCGCTGTACGGTCTCCTTCTTCAATGACAGTCTCTACGCCACAGAGTACGAGTGGGCCTTCGGCGATGGTGCTACCAGCACGGAGGAAAACCCGGTCCACACCTACGCCGCAAGCGGGCTGTACACCGTGGTCCTTACCGCTACGAACAGCTGCGGGTCGTCGACTGTTGAGCAGCTGATTTCGCTGGATTGCAGGTATCGCATCTACTTGCCAGTGATCTACAAACACTACACACCTTGAAAGAGCGGACTGCAGGCGCCGCCCGATCCTCGGGGGGAAACCATCATCTCAGCCGGCCTGTTGCAACGCGGCAACAGGCCGGCCCTTTTTCCCCAGTTTCCAACAAAGTAAGAACGGACTTGTGCCGCGCGTACAAGCCCGTGGCCATTCGAGGCCCACGACCGTAGCGCTCCTCTGGGCTTCGCGAAAGCCCCTGCTGGCTGGCCCGGGACGGAAACTCCTGGTGCGGGGTGGGTAGGCAGGGGCACTGCCCTTGCCTACCCACCCTTCGAAGGAAAGCCTCGGTGCTCGGCTCCCTACCGTGGGACAGTTCGTTGGAAACTGGGGCTTTTTCGCTTGCACAAGTGCGGGAAAGTGGCTATAATGGGCACTAGCGGCCACACC
>JBDOIE010000140.1:0-14422 GCA_041082245.1 Chloroflexia bacterium | reverse complement strand
CGGCTGCGCTTCAGCTGCTCCTGCACCCGGGCCAGGCCATGCTGCACGGCCGGCGGAAGTTCTACGGCGACGAAGGTGCGGATGCGTTCACCCATCGGGACCTCCGGATTCGAGGTGCGAGACGTCGTCCCGCAGCAGGAGGCGCGGCCCGTCGGCATCGACCTGGACACAGGTGACCGAAGCCGGCCGCAGCAGGAATTCGCGCCATCGGCGGGCGCTCCCGAGGAAAAGGTGTGCCAGGTACCCGCAGAGGATGCCGGTGTGGGAAACGACCACGATGCGCCGGCCGTCGTGGGCGGCAGCAAGGGCCTCCATCGCCCGCACGGCGCGCTCCGCAAACTCGGCGCGCGACTCTCCGCCGGGCCAGCGGAAATCGAGTCGAGTGCGATCTTCCCACACGGGGTAAAGGTCTGGCCACAGGTCGCGGAACTCCTCCATCGTCAGACCACCGGCTTCCCCAAAGTCCATCTCGCCCAGCGCCTCGTCCGCCACGAGCGGGAGCCAGAGCGCTTCCGCGATCGGGAGCGCCGTCTCCCAGGCGCGTCGGTGCGGGCTGGAAAAGACCCCGTCGATCCCTTCCATCCGGCGGAAACGCGCGGCAAGCGCCCGGGCCTGTCGTTGCCCCTCCTCGCTCAAGGGAGCGTCCGGCCACGGGAGTTGCCCGGTGTGGTGATGGAGGGCATCGCCGTGGCGGACAAGCCAGAGTTGCGTGGTCACGCTTCCTCCTCGCGCTGCCGGGAAGGGCACAGGTCCACAAGGACACACGCGCCGCACGCCGGGCGACGCGGGTGGCACGTCTCCCGCCCGTGAGCGATCAGGTTCAGGTGAAAGGTCGCGTAGATTTCGGGCGGCAACAGGGCCTCAAGCTGCCGGTGCGCTCCTTCCCGGGTCGTGTCGGGGGCGATCAACCCGAGACGCCGGCTCACCCGGTGGATGTGCGTGTCGACGGGAAAGGCCGGCCGGCCGAAGCCGAAGAGCAGCACGATCGCGGCAGTCTTTGGACCCACACCTTCGAGCGACATCAGCCAGGCACGGGCCTCTTCCAGGGGCATGGCAGCAAGAAAGTCCAGGTTGAGGCGTCCCTGTTCGGCAGTGATCCGGCGCAACGCCGCCTGGATGCGAGGGGTCTTCAGGGCCGCGAGCCCCGCCGGGCGAATTGCCTCCTCGACTTCCTGGGGGGGTGCGTCCCGTACGGCTTCCCACGTAGGGAAGCGTTCGCGCAGCCGTGCGAAGGCGCGATCGCGGTTCCGGTCGCTTGTGTTCTGGGAAAGGATGGTGGAAACGAGCTCCGCTACCGGATCGAGGCGCGCGCGCACCGGCCGCTCGCCGTAGCGGGCCACCAGGCGCCGGTGGATGAGCAGGGCACGAGAAGCAAGGTCGCACACCCGGGTCCTCCCAACGGTCAGACGGTGTCATTATAGGCAAAGTCAGCTGCACGTCAACTTGCGCGCAGGGGCCCGGCAGGTATAATGAAAGCTGCAACGATCCCTGAGGAGGATGCGATGGCCCTCCGACGCGTACACCTCTGGATCCGCGGTTATGTGCAGGGGGTGAATTTCCGCTACTACACCCGCCAGCAGGCGCAGCGCCTCGGCCTCAACGGGTGGGTACGTAACCTGCCCGACGGGCGGGTGGAGGTGCTGGCCGAGGGAGAGGAAGAGGCCCTTCAGGCGCTCATCGCCTGGTGTCAGCGGGGCCCCTCCCTCGCCGAGGTGGAAGGGGTAGAGGTGCAGTGGGAGCCGTATCGGGGTGACCTCTCGCGCTTCAGCATTGCCTGGTGAGGCGGTTCCCCGGGAGTTCGGTGACCTCTCGCCCGTACGTCTGGCGTGTGGCCAGATGGTACTCCGTCACCCTGTTGCCCACCGGCGAGACGCGGCGCTTGCTACACCCGGACCCCTTGGGGGGCAACGACTCCGGCCGCGTTTCCCTGCTGCCACGTCCGCGCGGCCGGGGTACCGGAGGCCAACGGGAGAAGCATAAGCAGCAGGCGCTCTTCCCTGCCGTCAGCGCAACGCTTTTCGGGGGCGAAACCCAGCTGCTGCCCCGATATGGGGGTACATTTACGGGCGTTTTCGGATGCGACGCGGAAGGGTTCGTGCCGCCCCTTTCGCGCGGCCGAGGAGCACCTTGAAACCGTCCCGACGGGCGACCTCTTCCACCTCGCCCAGCGCGTCACGCAGCACGCGCTCGTACGGCAGGAACTCGTTGGCCACGACGTAGAAGCGGCCCCCGGGGGCGAGGACCGACGCCCCCTGGACCAGGAGCACTTCCCCGGCCAGGCGGTCGGCCGGCCGGCCTGCGTGGAACGGCGGGTTGCACAGGATCAGGTCGAAGCGCCTGTCTGCCACCGCTTCTACCCCATCGCTCAGGAGCACTTCGACGTTCGTAACGGCATTGAGGCGGGCATTCTCCCGTGCGAGTTCCACCGCCAGAAGATTGCGATCGACCATGACGGCATACCCCTCGGGGGCCTGTTGGGCGGCGACGATCCCCAGAATGCCGTAACCACACCCCAGATCCAGGATGCGATCGCCCGGATGGACGGAAGCGACCTCGAGCAACAGCCGGCTTGCCGGATCCACCTCCCCGTGGGAAAAGACTCCCGGCCGGCTCACGAAGGTGAAGGTAGTTCCGCCAAAGGCGACAGAGAAAGTCGCGGTTTCCACGTCCGGGGGAGAAGTGGCCGTATTGGCCCCCTTGCAGGCGAGCAGCACCCGGTAACCGGCGCTGCGGCTGGCTTCTTCGACCGCTCCGAAGAGGCGCTCGACCTCGCGGCGAAACGTCGGCAGGCCCTCGCGCATCCCGCCGGCCAGGTAGAAGCGCCCGCCCGGGCGGAGGACCGTGTGCGCAACCGCGATCAGGTGTCGCACGAATGCGTTGCCACGGTAAGCAGGGGCATGGAGGAGGACAACGTCGTATGTGCCGGCAGGAAGGTCCGTATAGCCAGGGCTCAACTCCACGGTCGCGTTCGCGAGCCGGTTGCGGCGCACGTTCTCGCAGGTACAGGCAACCGCAGCCACGTCGTCATCCAACAGGGTAACGTGCGCCTCGGGGGCCAGCAGGGCCGCGGCGATCCCGGCGAGGCCATAGCCGCAGGCCAGTTCGAGCACGTGCTCACCCGGGTGTATCTCGATCGCCTCGACGAGGAGGCAGCGCCCCGGTTCCACCCCGCGGCTGCCGGGAAGGCCCGGCTGGACAGCCAGCTCCAGCGGACGCCCCAGGAGCAGGAAGGTGAAGCTACGATCCCTGGTCTGTGCCATGTTCCTTTGCCCCGGGCCGTGTCACGGGAGGTAGCGCGGCAGTTCGGCGAGCGATGCGATCACGAGGTCCGGTTGGACAGGCCCTTCGAGGTCCTGGGGCCGAAAGTGGCCGGTGCGCACGAGGATCGTGCGCATCCCGGCGTTCTTTCCCCCTGCGATATCGGATTCGACCCGGTCGCCGACCACCGCGGCTGCTTCGGATTCGACCCCCAGTTCCTGAAGCGCCATCTGGAAAGCGATGGGAGAGGGTTTTCCGATGAGGGTCGCGCACCGGCCGCTTGCCCGTTCGAGGAGCGCCAGCCAGCCGCCCACGTTCACCGTGGGGCCATCGCGTCCCAGGTCGTACGGATCGGCCTGCATCGCGATAAAGCCGGCCCCGCGCCACAGAGCACGGAGCACCCGATTGAGGAGGTCGTAGGAGAACGACTCCGCCAGGTCTCCGAGCACGACATAATCCGGGTCTTCCTCTGACTGTTCTACGCCCGCGAACTCGCTCAGCCCGTCCCCGTCGAGCAGCACCCAGCAGCGGGGCCGGCCGAGGAGCCGAAGGTAGGAGGCTGTGAGATAGGAAGCGGTGAGCACCTCTTCCGTAGCGACTGCATACCCCATTTTCCCCAGCCGCTCAGCAACGGTCGCGCGGGAGCGGCGGGTGATATTGGTCAGGAAGCGCAGGAGGTAGCCCCGCCGGCGGATCTCCTGGAGCGCCTCGGGGCCGCCCGGGATCGGTTCTCCTGCGTGGTAGAGGACGCCGTCGATATCCAGCACCAGGGCGCGGATGCCTGCAAGGACGTTCGTCGTCACATTTCCCTCCGTGCTCAGCCTTCGCGGATTTCGACGAGTTCGTATTCCCGGCTTCCCATGCCTAGGGCGGCAGCGGCGTCGATATGGAGCTGACCGTCGACGCCCAGGGCACCGGCAAGCACCCGCTCGCCAGGCTGGACGCCCCGGTCGGCCGCGAGCGACTGAGGCAGGGGCACGGCACGGTTGATCGCGTCCAGGGTGGCCTGTTCCACGGCGACGATATCGTCGGAGGCAAAGATGCCCTGGTCCTGCACGACCGGGGTATCGGCGGCCGGCATGCAGTCGCATTCCGGTTGCACCTCCAGGGCAAAGTTGAGGAAAACGACCTTCCCGGGTTCGAAGGTACGCAGCACGGCCTGAGCCGCCTCCGCGAGCGCCTGCTGGAACTCGTTTTCGCCGCGGCTCTCCAGGACGATGGCCCCCTGGCGGCACACCCGGGCACAGCGTCCGCACCGCCAGCAGCGCTCATCGAGCAGGACAAGATCGTCTCCTTCGAAGACGATGGCTCCGGTAGGGCAGACGTGCAGGCAGTCCAGGCAGAGGGTGCACAGCTGGGCATCGCGGACGACCTTCGATTCGGGTTCGGCGGCGTGGATGTGGCCGCGCGCCTGCTTCCAGTCCCCGCTACGGTCACGGCCGGCGACGCACCCCATCGCGAGGTTCTTGATCGCCCCGCCGTAGCCGGCCTGGATGTGCCCTTTGCAGTGCGAGACGACGACCATGGCGGGGGCATCGTAGATGGCTGAAGCGACACGGATCGAGCCCAGGATCGGCCCGGCCGGCACGACGATGCTGTCGTGGCCGAACAGTCCGTCGGCAAGGATCACAGGACAGCCCAGGGACTGGGGGTTCAACCCTTCCTGATTGGCTACCTCGAGGTAGTCCCAGCCGGCAATACGCACCGTATCCGTGACGAACGGCTTGGCGCCTGCCTTCCGCACCGCTTCCACAACCTTGCGAAGGAAGATCGGGCGGACGATGCGGTGGGCCCCCTCCGAGCCAAAGTGCGTCTTGATCGCGACATATTCCCCGGGTTGAAACCGCTTCGCAAGCTCCAGTCGGTCCAGCAGCACTTCGAGCCGGCCCACAAGGCTGGCACGGTACTCCCAGCGCGTGGCGCGGGCAGGGGTGTAATAGACGATGGACATTTGTTCCTCCAAAAACTGCGCAAGAGTCCCTCGTACGGACACCTCGGGGAGGTATCCTCGTGGGCCAAAGGCCATTCTAGCACAGTGCCGAGCAAACGCGCAAGTTGACAGGCCCTTTTCGTTCTGCTATAATCCGCTTGAACTGGCGGATCCGCCAGCAGTCCTACGGTTGTCCGGCCAAGGAGGTGATGCATCCCCACGTATTCCACGGGCAAAGACTCCGGCAGTAGCAGGCAAACCTCGAGTAAGGAGGGTCAGAGAATGAATACGAAGAAGTGGCTCGCGATCATCGGTGTGGTGATGGTCGCAGCGATGGTTGTTCCGCTCCTGGCCGCTTGCGGGCCCACTCCGACGACCGTGGCACCGGCGACCAAGCCGCCGGAACCCACTACACCCCCGCCTCCGCCCACGGCGACCCCGGTTCCTCAGCCGGTTGTCTTGCGCCTGAACCTGGGCACCGAGCCCCCGACGCTCGACCCGGCCCTGGCGACGGATACCACCTCGGTGGACGTGGACGAGCAGCTCTTCCTGGGCCTGACCGCCTACGATCCCGAGACGGCGGAGGTGATCCCCGAGCTGGCCACCTCCTGGGACGTCTCTCCAGACGGGCTGGTCTACACCTTCCATATGCGCAACGACGTCTACTGGGTGCGCTACGACCCGGCCACCGACACCTTCGAGAAGATCCGCCCTGTCACCGCCTATGACGTCGAGTACGGTGTGCGCCGCACGGTGATGCCCGAGACCGCCTCCGACTATGCCTACGTGACCTACATCATCAAGAACGCCGAGGCGATCAACACGACCGAAGTGCCCACCAACACCTACAACATCGAGGACCTGGGCGTGAAAGCGCTGGACGACTACACCGTGCAGTTCACGCTGGAGTACCCCGCGGGCTTCTTCCCGGCGATCGCGGGGATGTGGGTCTGCCGGCCGCAGCCCAAGGAAGCCATCGAGGAGTTCGGGGCGGAGTGGACCGAGCCGGGTAACATTATGACCAACGCTGCCTACGCCCTGAAAGAGTGGACGCACGACAGCCATATGACGTTGATCAAGAACCCGTACTACTACAAGGCCGACCAGGTTCAGATCGACGTCGTGGACTTTGTCATGATCACCGAGGCCTCGACGGCGTTTGCGATGTACGAGAACGGCGAGCTGGACAGCACCGGTGTGCCGCTGGACGATCTGGACCGCGTCAAGAGCGACCCGGTGCTGAGCAAGGAGCTTGTCATTGCCCCGTACCCGTGCACCTACTACTACGGCTTCACCACCGATAAGGACCCGATGGACGATGTGCACGTGCGGCGCGCCTTCTCGTACGCGATCGACCGCCAGGGCCTGATCGACAACGTGCTGAAGGGCGGCCAGCAGCCGGCGAACGCCTTCGCCTGCCCGGGCATCTTCGGGAACGCGGCCTTTGATCCGAACGTGGGTATCTACTCCGATCCGGAGAAGGCGAAAGCGGAGCTGGCGGAGGCTGGTTTTGCCGGTGGCGCCGGCTTCCCGCAGGTCACCCTGATGTACAACACCTCCGAAGGGCATGCCCGCATCGCCCAGGCGATCCAGCAGATGTGGAAGGAGACCCTCGGGGTCGAGGTGAACGTCGAGAACCAGGAGTGGAAGGTCTACCTGAAGACGATCAGCCCGAAGACCCCGGTGGAGGAGATGCCCCACATCTGGCGACTGGGCTGGTGCGCGGACTACCCGGACCAGAACAACTGGGTGCACGAGGTCTTTAACCCGACCAAGGGGAGCAACAACCCGCGCCTGCGCCTGGACGATCCGCAGGTCGGCCAGTTCGTCACCGAGTTCAACGACCTGACGATCGCGGCCGGCAGGGAGCCTGACCAGGCGAAGCGCGCCGAGATGTACAAGCGGGCCGAGCACCTGCTGGTCTACGAGATTGCGGCCATCGCTCCGATCTACTTCTACACGACCGTCAATGTGACCAAGCCCTACCTGCAGCGCCACTTCCCCGCCCTCGGCGGCATCGACATCGAGAACTGGCGGATCACGAAGTAAGCGCTGTCCTGTGGATGTGGGGCGCCTCTCCGGACACGTCAGGACACCAGGAGGGCGGGGGATTTGTAGCCCCCGCCCTCTATTTTTCCCCAAAGCAGCGTGCAGAGCTCGCTCTCACACCTGCGGCGCCTGCTTTCCCAAACCAGTTCCGGTCTCGCTCACTTTGCTCCGGCGAAACAATCCAGGGTGACCATCCGGGCTCGTGCAGCGCGATCCTCGTTGCAGGCCGGCTCCATCGGCCCCATGTCCACGGTATGGGCGGCTCTCGAAGGGCGTCCAACGCTCCCCTGCGGCCGCGCCTACCATCGCAGGGGGAAGATCCATCCCAGAATGAGCCCCAAGATGTAGTAAAGGCCGGTAGAGCGCGTGAGCAAGAACGCCCAGGCTACAAACCAGAGTGGCCAGATCGGGTAGCGCGGGGGCGGTTCGGCCGGCTTCGGGGCGTTATACGCGCGCAGGATGCGAAGAAGGCGAGGGATCGAGAAGAGCGTGAGCAGCGTCCACACAGGCAGCGCCCGCCCCCAGGGCGTATCGGGCGCCGGGACCAGCACGAGTGCTGCAATCAGAGGATAGAACAGCACCATCAACCCCTGTGTGAGTTTCCGGGCACCCCTTTCCCCCAGCAGCACCGGGAGTGTGCGTACTCCCCGGACGGCGTCCATCTCCCGCTTGTCGATGTGCTTGCCGAGGAGCACCGTGGTCACGATAAAAGAGTACGGTAGGGAGGCAAGCCACACCCACCAGGGGATCCGGCCGGCGACGACGTAGTAGGTGCCGCCGGTCATCAGCGGGCCCCACACGAGGAACACCGCGAGTTCTCCCAACCCGACGCGCTTCAGGCGGATCGGTTCTGCGGTGTAGAAGATGCTGATGAAAAGCCCCAGCCCAGCAAAGAGCAATACCGGCCAGCCGCGCAGCCAGGTCAGCACGGCGGCGAGAAGGGCGTCGATCCCCAGGAGCACGCCCGCGCCGGCAAGCAGCGTGCGTTCGCTCATCAGGCCTCCGACGATCGGATGCGGGGCATACTGCACGCGGGCATAGTCCGGCGTATCGAGGCCGGCCTTGTAGTCGAAGTAGTCGTTCAGCATGTTGTTGCTCGCGTGCGCCAGGGTGATCCCCACCACGCAGGCGAGCCACAGGAGCCATTGCCGGGGTTCTTTTGGCTGGGCAAGGAGTCCCCCGATCATCCCTGAGGTGATCGTCATCGAGAGCACCTCTGCCCTTGTGGCCAGGAGCCAGCGGGATACCGCGTCCATTGGCCGGCCCGGAGGGATGTTCCCGGTGCTGAGGATGGTGAGCCAGGTCCGAAGCATTACGAGCCTCCTGTTTCAAGAAGTTGTCTACCCACCGGCCATCACTTCGCGCGCGATCTTGCGCCCCAGCCGCACGCTGTAGTTCGTACCGCGGTCCTCCGGGTAGATCTGCGTCGTGTTGGCCAGGTAGAGTCCGGGGATCGGTGTACGGTGGGACGGGATACGCTGCGAGTAGTGGGGGGTAACTACCGGTTGGGCTCCGGGGTCCTGGAAGAGCCAAAGCTCCTCCACCCAGTCCGGTGTGAAAGCCGGGTTGATGCGCCGGATCCCGGGGAGGTAGTGCGCGAGCAGCTCCTCCTTCGAGCACCCCAGGTAGGGGTGGCCGGGGGCGAGGTAATTCGTGAGGTAGAGGATGTGTCGGCCGCCGTACACCTCGGGAGGGATGTAGTTCGTGTGCTCGATCGCCCCTACGAAAGGGCTCTCCGGGTCGCTGATGTTCAACCAGTAGATGGGACTCAGCGGCCGGCGGAGCTGCAGCACCAGGCAGAGGGCTACCTGGTAGCGAATCCCGGCAACCAGCCGAACGTAGGGCTCCGGGAGTTCGGGTACCATCTCCAGAAAGGCCGGGGAAGGAACGGTCGCGACGATCGCGTCGAAGGGGCCGGCCTGCGTCCCGCCCTCCAGCAGCAGGTAGCGCGCCCGTCCTTCCTCCGGGAGGATGCGGCGCACAGGCGTGGCCGTGTGGAGGACCCCACCCTGGCGGCGGATCGACTCGACCAGAGCATCGGTCAGCACCTGAAAGCTCCCTTCAGGGTACCCGAGGCGCTCCGCCCCCAGCCCTTTGCGCGAGCCCCCGCGCAGGTAGACCTTGCCCCAGAACCAGGCCATCGAAACCTGTTCGTACGCGTCCCCGAACTTGCCCGAGAGCAGCGCCCGCCACAGCACCTCGTAGGCCTGGCGGCCGGCCCAGCGGGGGATCCACGCATCGGCCGTGGTGCGCTCGAAAGCGCGCCAGTTGCGCGTGTGCTGGAGGTAAAGGATCACCAGCCCCAGCCGCAGCCGGTTCCAGGGCGCAAGCGGCCCGAAACGGAGCAGGTCCAGCGGGGTGCTGAAGGGGTAGATCCGCCCACCGTAAAGCACTCCCACCTTCGAGGGAATCCAGGCGATGCGTCCGGCAAGTCCCAGCTCTTCCGCGAGCGCCAGGATCTCTCGATCGCTTAGAAAAAGGTGGTGGTAAAAGGCCTCGAGCCGCGTCCCCCCGATAGGGAAAGTCCTTGCCTGGCCGCCGACCTCTGCTGCCGCCTCGAAGATCTCGACCGGATGGCCGGAGCGGGCCAGTTCGTACCCCGCGGCCAGTCCCGTGTAGCCGGCGCCGACGATCGCGACCTTCACGCCTCCTCCTTTTCCGGGCTGCTTTCCGTCAGTTCGCGCTGCACCGTACCCCACGAGAGCCCGCGCCGGAGCATGTAGAAGGCGCCGAGGGCAGTAATCGGGAACCAGAGGGCCACGTGCAACACGAAAGTATAGGCGGTAGCGACACCTCGGCTCCCTTCCCCCAGATAGCTCACGAGTACCTCGATCCCCGGCCAGTCGAAGGTGCCGATGTAGCCCGGGCTCGCCGGAAGCGTGGTCATCAGGTTCACCACCCCGTTCATCAGCATAAGCACGTAGAACGGCACGGAGAAGGGGAACCCGTGCATCACGAACCAGTACTTGACCGTTTCCGCAAGCCACACCACGACCGAGGTCATAAAGATCATCCCGAGGTCGCGCGGGCTACGTAGGCAACGAAGCCCTTCGAGGAACCGGTCCGCAACCCCCTGCACGGGCGCCCGGAACCGTCGAGGGATGAGCCGCTCGATCAGCCATGCATACACCCGCTGCGTGCGATGTGGGGAAGCCGCGATCAGGAAGAAGGCAAACAATGCGCCGAAGAACACCAGGGTAAAGACCACCACGACGCGCCGCCACTCCGGAGGGATGGCGGGCACGAACGGTAGCCCCACAAAGACGAACAGGAGCATCACGATCCCGTCGAAGATGCGCTCCGCAACGATCGTAGCCAGCGAAGCGCTGATGCTCACGGCGTGCTCGCGCCGGAGCACGTAAGCGCGCAGCACTTCCCCCGCGCGCGCGGGATAGATGTTGTTTCCCATATAGCCGATGCAGACGATGGGAAAAAGCCGGTGTAACGGCACGCGCTGTACGGGCCGCAGCATATAGTGCCAGCGCCAAGTGCGAGCCCATACCCCCAGGAAGTAGACAGCGACTCCCGGCACGATCCAAAGGTAGTGGGCCCCACGGAGTTCCTGCCACAGCGCGCCGAGCTGGGCCTGCATCTGGGAAAGGATACGGTACAGGAAGAAGGCGCTGATCAGCAACCCGAGATAAACCTGCCAGCGCCTCCGCAGGTGGCCCAATAGGCCACGGCGGTAGGCTGGCAAGGGTGTTTCGGTAGCACGAGCTCCGAGCTTCACGGTCTCCTCGTTTCCCTGTGTCCTCGACGCGCGCCGTCATCATAGCCACAAGCGCCCACTTTGTCAATCGCGCGATTGACAGGCAAAGGCCCCGCTGCTAGAATAGCCGTGTCAAGGGAAGCAGGCTTGCTGTTTTTCGCCGATGTCCAGGCTGCACGGTTCGCTCGATAGGCGCCGCCGCACGACCGGGGTGCCGCGGAGGTCACCATGCGGATCATTCGCAGGGTCGTCTTTCAGGACCTGGAGTTCGTCCAGCGCGAGATGGAGCGCCTTTTCAGCGACATGTGGGGGCGCCACACGGGAGGCATCTACTGCCCCCAGGAGACCTGGCGACCCCCCACGGATGTCTACGAGACCCAGGAAGGGCTGGTGGTAAAGATGGAGCTGGCCGGCATGCGGGAGAAGGAGATCGACGTCATCCTGGACGAGCGCACCCTGACCGTCTCCGGCTACCGCCCGGACGACCGACCGGCGGAACAGCTTTCTTACCACCAGATGGGGGTCAACTACGGTCCCTTCTGCGTGCAGATTTTCCTCCCGTGGCCGGTGCAGGAGGACGCGGTCCGGGCAACTTACGATGACGGGTTCCTGCGCATCGTCCTGCCCCGTCGCGCGCGGCCGGGAGAAGAAGTCCGGCGCGTCGAAATCACGGTCGAGGGAGACTGAGCCTGCGAAGCTGCAGGATTGCGACAAGGAGGCCTAAATGGCCATGGATGGCTGGATGGATGATATTCGCCCGCTTCTTTTGGTCCCTGGGGAGGGCCAGGGCGGCCTTCCGGATCCCGAGCCCCGTGGGGAGGGCGGATCCGGTACGGCCGGGCCTCAGGTTCCCCCGGAGCTTCCGATCCTCCCGCTGCAAAACGTGGTGATCTTTCCGCGCACCGTCTTTCCCTTGGCGGTGACCGAACCCCGCGCGGTGAAACTGGTCGACGATGCCGTGCTGGGGTCGCGACTGATCGGGTTGGTTACGGTAAGGCCACGCGTGGAGACGGAAAGTGGGGAGTTTTCCCCGGAACAGCAGCTCTACCGTGTGGGCACGATGTCCCTGGTGCACAAACTGCTGAAGCTCCCGGATGGGTCGCTGAGGCTGGCCGTGCAAGGGCTTGAGCGTATTCGCATCCTGGAGTATGTCTCCGTGGATCCCTACCTCCGTGCCCGGGTAGAGCGAGCGCCGGAGACGGTAGAGGAGGACATCGAGGTCGAGGCGCTCATGCGGAACCTGACGGAGCTGTTCCAGAAACTCGCCTCGCTGGTCCCGCAGATCTCCGAGGAGCTCCAAGCGCTCATCATGAACGTCGAGGATCCGCGCCAGCTGGCGTACGTGCTTGCGGCCAGCATCCGGATGGAGCTCGAGGAGCGGCAGGCGATCCTGGAGGAGGATAGCGTCAAGGCCAAGCTCCGCCGGCTGGTTACCGTGCTGACGCGCGAGACCGAAGTGCTGGAACTCGGAAAGAAGATCCAGTCGCAGGTCCAGACCGGGATCGACAAAGCGCAGCGGGAGTATTTCCTGCGGGAGCAGCTGAAGGCGATCCGCCAGGAGCTTGGCGAGGCGGACGAAACCCAGATCGAGATCGAGCGCCTGCGCAAGGCGCTGGAGGAAGCAAACCTGCCGCCCGAGGCCAAGGAGCAGGCGGAACGCGAGCTGCGGCGACTGGCCGATATGCCTCCTGCCGCGGCCGAGTACGGGGTCATCCGCACCTACCTGGAATGGCTGGCCTCGCTCCCCTGGTCCAAGAGCACAGAGGATATCTTGGACATCGAGTATGCGCGCCAGGTGCTGGACGAGGATCACTATGACCTGGAGAAGGTCAAGGAGCGTATCCTGGAGTTCCTGGCCGTGCGTCAGTTGCGGTTGCAGCGGACGGAGGCCGGGAAAGAGGCCGAGGCTCAGCGGGGCAAGGGGGCGATCCTTTGCTTCATCGGCCCGCCCGGGGTAGGCAAGACCTCGCTGGGCCGCTCGATTGCCCGCGCGATGGGGCGCAAGTTCATCCGCATCTCGCTCGGTGGGGTGCACGACGAGGCCGAGATCCGGGGCCACCGCCGCACCTACATCGGCGCGATGCCGGGCACGATCATCCAGGCCATCCGGCGGGTGGGATCGAACAACCCTGTCTTTATGATGGACGAGATCGACAAGGTGGGTGCAGACTTTCGCGGTGATCCGGCCTCGGCGCTGCTCGAGGTGCTCGATCCGGAGCAGAACCGGGAGTTCCGGGATCATTACCTGGATGTCCCCTTTGACCTCTCGAAGGTCTTTTTCATCACCACGGCCAACGTCGCGGAGACGATCTCTCCGCCTCTTCTGGACCGGATGGAGATCATCCGCCTGGCGGGGTACAGCGAGGAGGAAAAGTTCCACATCGCGCGGCGGTACCTCGTGCCCCGACAGATGGAGGAGCACGCCCTGACGGAAAACGACATCCGCATCGAGGACGAGGCGATTCGGCTGATCAGCCGCGAGTATACCCGCGAGGCCGGGGTGCGCAACCTGGAGCGGGAGATCGGCAGCCTGTGCCGTAAAGTCGCACGCGAGATCGCGGCGGGCAAGCCGGGCCCGATCGTGGTGGATGCGGACCGGGTGCGGCAATACCTGGGCCCGCGTCGGTACTACGCGGAGGTAGCCGAGCGTACCGAGGTGCCAGGTGTAGCGACCGGCCTCGCGGTGACCCCGATGGGCGGGGAGATCATCTTTATCGAAGCGACCAAGATGCCGGGGAACAAGCACCTGATCCTCACCGGCCAGCTGGGCGAGGTCATGCGCGAATCTGCGCAGGCGGCGCTCAGTTACGTGCGCTCACAGGCGGAGCGGCTGGGCCTGCCGGCCGATTTCTACGACCGTGTGGACGTACACGTCCACATCCCGGAGGGCGCGCAGCCGAAAGACGGCCCCTCGGCCGGGGTGGCGATCGCGACCGCGCTCGCGTCCCTCTTTACCGGCCGGCCGGTGCGCGACGATGTCGCGATGACCGGGGAGATCACCCTGCGCGGTCGGGTGCTTCCGGTGGGAGGCATCAAGGAGAAGGTACTGGCCGCGCGCCGAGCCGGGATCCGCACGGTCATCCTGCCC
Source organism: Chloroflexia bacterium (assembly GCA_041082245.1). Lineage (GTDB taxonomy): Bacteria > Chloroflexota > Chloroflexia > DTKN01 > DTKN01 > DAOTVY01. The sequence goes on along the minus strand of JBDOIE010000140.1, from coordinate 388 downwards.
TCGCGCAACCGTGCAGACCTGGAGGAAGAGGTGCCGCCCGAGCTGCGCCAGGACCTGCAGTTCGTTTTCGTCGATACCGTAGACCAGGTCTGGGAAGCGGCTCTGCGCGACGGACGGGCGGACGAGGCCCTGGAGCAGAGCTGAAGGGCGTGCGGCAGAAGCCGTACGGAAGCCTCTGAACCTGCCGTACATCGGCCGGCCGGATCTGCCCAGCCTGGCACGGAAGTGTTCGTAGCCGAAGGCATTTGTGGTTACCCTCAGGGAGCTGATGCCCTGCGGCGGGCGGTATCCGTGCGAGCAGGCCGGAAGCTGCGAGGCACTGCTTTCCTGCCACTGAAGAGCGAGCTGGGCGGGGGTAGGGGGTTGAGGGCCGGGGCAGAGCCCCTGC
>JBDOIE010000104.1:0-3242 GCA_041082245.1 Chloroflexia bacterium | reverse complement strand
TCCTCCAATGACCTGGTAGAACACTCGCAGATGATCGCCAGATCGGTGCGGATAAACGCAGAGAACCTTCGCAATCATCGTGAGCAACTGGAATCGCTCAAAGGTAAGGATATCCGCCTGGTGCTGGACGAGTGGAACTACTCCTGGGAAGATCGGCCCCAGATTTATGGCGAGGCCGGGCCGCGCTACTTTTTCCGCGATGCGCTGGGCGTCGCTGCGGGGTTGCACGAGATGTTCCGCCAGAGCGACATCATCTTTATGGCGAATACCCATCCTATCAACGTCCACGGACAGGTCAAGACGACCGAGACCGACGCCGCCATAGAAGCGACCGGTCTGGTGTGGGAACTCTATCGCCACCACTTCGGGAGCCTGCCGGTGGCTGTGAGCAGTACAAACGCAGATCCCCTGGACGTGGTTGCTGCCTGGACGGAAGACCACATCGCGCTGACCGTCGCCATCGTCAATCCAACGTCGAGCGGATATACCATCCAGCTGGACCTGAAGAACGCTCAACTCACCGGCGCAGGGCGGCTGTGGGTGATCGCTCATTCCGACCCCAGGGCTTACAACGAGCCCGGCCAGCCGCCCCGGGTAACGATCGAGGAAAGACCGCTCAGCGCCATTTCCAGCGAATTGAGCGTGCCCCCGCTGAGCATCAGCCTGTACGAGTTGCCGGCCCGATGACGCGCAGGTACTCCTGAGGAGGCGTTTGTCCTGGAGTGGAGAATACCGATGACGCGCCTCTCGCCACGCATTGCATGTCTGGTCCTCTGGGGCAGCCTTTGGGGGCTGATCGTTTGGGCCTCCTGCGGCACGCTGCAATCCTCGGTAAGCGGGATCGTCGTGGACGGATGCGGACCGGTGGCCGGGGCGGTTGTGCGCGTGCGGGCCACCGACAACCAGACGACAACGGATAGCGGTGGCGCCTTCGCCCTGGGCGGCCTGGCTGGCGGCGTACCGATCAGCGTCACTGCCTGGGCGGCCGGCTACTATATCGGCTGGACCAGCGCCGTCCCGGGCACAAAGCCGGTAACCATCACCCTCAAGCCCTATGACACGACCGATAACCCCGATTACTCCTGGTTCTCGCACGAGGGTGCAGAAGGCTCGCTCTCCTGCTCTCACTGCATGCCCGGTTACAACGAGTGGGTTCTGGACGCCCATTCCCAATCGGCGGTCAACCCGCGCTTCCTGACGATATACAACGGCACAGATGTGAACGGCAACCAGAGTCCGCCCAGGCGCTATGGTTACAGCCGTGACTACGGACGCATCCCTTTGCGCCCCGACCTCACTCAGCCCTACTACGGCCCGGGTTACAAACTGGACTTTCCCGATACGGCCGGGAACTGCGCCACCTGTCACGTGCCGGCCATGACCGCCAAACCGGGCATGGCCTACGCCGCTGACCCCAATCTGGCCACCGGGATCGAGGCCGAGGGGGTCTTCTGCGAATTCTGCCACAAGATCGGCGAGGTGACGTTGGATCCGGACACCGGCCTGCCCTACCCGAACATGCCCGGTACGCTCTCCATCCGCCTTTACCGCCCCGGTCCGGAACAGCAACTCTTTTTTGGCAACTTTGACGACGTCACCCGCCGTGTCAGTTATAACCCCCTCTACGAGCAGAGTCAGTACTGCGCCCCCTGTCATTTCGGGGTGTTCTGGGATACGGTCGTCTACAACTCTTTTGGAGAATGGCTGGCAAGTCCGTACTCCGACCCGGAGGCGGGGCGGACCTGCCAGGATTGCCATATGCCGCCGGTGGAGTACGATTACTTTGTCTATCCTGAGAAGGGAGGGCTGATCCGCGACCGGGATCGCATCTTCAGCCACCGTATGCCCGGTAGTTCGGACGAAACCCTGCTGCAGAACGCGGTCACGATGCGCGTTTCTGCCCGCCACACCGGAAATGAAATCACCGTCACCGTGACGATCCTCAACGACCAGACCGGCCACCATGTCCCGACCGATTCGCCGTTGCGGCAGATGATCCTGCTCGTGTCGGTTACCGACGCGCAGGGCAAAGCCCTGAACCTGCAGGACGGGCCGACCATCCCCGCTTACGGCGGCGTAGGCGATCCGGCGGATGGGTATTACGCCGGCCTGCCCGGGAAGATCTACGCAAGAATCCTGACGGAACTGTGGACCGGGGTCACCCCCACCGGCGCGTACTGGAACCCGACGCGCGTCGTCAGCGACAACCGCATCCCGGCGATGGGTTCGGACACGAGCAAGTTCGTTTTTGCCGCGCCGGCCGGCGGCCCGACGACGATCGAGGTCCGGCTCCTCTTCCGGCGTGCCTTCATCGAGTTACAGGATCAGAAGGGCTGGGACGTGCCCGATATCGTCATGGAGCAGGAGCGCCTTACCTTGCCCTAGTGAGGTTCGGACCGAGATAACAAAGGGGGCGGCCTCCCTTTTGGTAAACCACTCCCCGAGTCTTAGTAACCCAAAGCAGGTCCCCGTGACACACCAGTCTCTGCAAACTCTCTTCGATGACGAAACCGAGACCAAACAGGCGGCAGAGATCGGGGAGGTCATCCTGGCCGCGCGCTCCCTGCACCTGACCGGGATCGCGGTGAAAATGCGCGGAAGTCCTGATGCTGCCTGCAAACGGATCCAGCGTTTTCTCCAGGGGATAGATGTGCGCGAAGTGCTCTGGCGCCTCTTTCGGGAGGAAGCGCCTTTCGTGCTGGGGGATGGGACCGAGGCCAAACGTCCCCCAGGCGCAGAAGACAGAATATGTGGGCAGGCTCAAGCACGGGAAGGCGAGGGGCTTCCGGCTGCTGCTCGCCACTCCTTACCGTGGGCGAGCCGTTCCGTGCGCCTTTCTGACCTGCTCCTCTCGCACGATTGCGGCGCGCGACGGTTCCCGCAACCTGAACCATTTCCGGGGCATCGAGCAGGCAGGAGAGCTGCTGGGAGAGCGGCCGCTGGTCCTGGACCGCGAGTTCCGCTACCTGGAGCTCTTGCAGGAGCCCTAGCACTTAAGTAGGGCTGGTGGGATGACAAGGAGGCGACCGATGAAGTCATCGCGCGGCGCACTGGCGGGCGCCAGCGACGATCGGCATGTCTTCCCGGAAGCGGGTCGCAAAGGTTTTGAGGGAAACTCAACGCGGCAGCACGAAGAGCAGTGCCGCGGTGGCGAGCGGCACGGTCAGGTTGTCCGTGCCGCGAGGGGAAAGCGCCTCCACAAGCGCGCCTGCCAGGCCGGCCAGACACCCGTGCGCCAGCGC
>JBDOIE010000092.1:0-5637 GCA_041082245.1 Chloroflexia bacterium | reverse complement strand
TCCAGGCCCCACCCAGGGCCCAACCCGCAAGCCCCCGACCCGCGCCGCCGGCTAAGCGTACAACCCCCGAGGAAATACCTCTACCCTCACCCTCCAGGCCAACAGCCGTTCCCACGCCCGAAGCCGCGCTCCCACCACCCACGGAATGCCCCTATTGCCACATCCCGCTCGGATCGATCTACCTTGCGGGCTACCGAGTTCTTTTCTGCGAGCGCTGCGGCTACCAGAAACAGCAGCTCTTGCGCGATCTCCGCAACCATTAGCACGCCTGCGCCGCGCGTCTTGTTATGTCAATTATATCGCCGACCTGCACCTTTTCCAGCAGCGAAACGTGCCCTTCGAGAAATGCGGCCGCCGGGAATGGGGGCGCGTAGAACGGGCGCCAGGGCAGCGCCCTGCGCTTGCCCACGACGCAGCCGTGGCGATCCAGCCAGATCACCGCGATCGGGAAAAACACAAACCACATATGGATTGCGGCATCCAGCACGCTTTCCTTCCCAAGGCGGAACAGATACACTTCATCCGGAGACAACGGCGCGCGGAACATCAACCCGCGCAGCCTCCGGAAGAAGGTATCACAGCACACCACCCGGCGCGCCAGTACCTCCCCGGTCGTGCGGTTCACGACCACGCAAGCCTCGCCTGGGTACACTCGAGCGCTGGATCGCCCTGCCATACTGGGGTCGCCCTACTCGGTTAGCAGGTACACCCGGTCCCCCTCGCGCGCCCGTTCTACCACCTTCAGCCCGATCTCTTGCCCTGGCAGTGCCTCCATAACCCGCTGGTGCTCGATCTCCATCGAGCCCACCACCTGTTCAAAGTCGGAGGTGCGGCCGAAGACGTGGATGCGGTCCCCCACGCGGAGCCGCCCACTCAGCCGGACCGCCGCTACCCCGAGCCGGGTGAAATAGTGTGTGACTTCGCCTACCAGTTGCTCGCCCACGCGACACCTCCTTTCACACGGCTCCGGTGATCCCCGTGAGCCCCTCGACGGTCAGCAGGCGCTCCAGCAACGCTTCCTCCTCCGCGCGCGTCCGAACCTCCCCGTCCAGCCGCGCGTCCAGCAATGCCCCGAGGATGCGCTTGTAGATCGGCCCCGGCGCAAGCCCCAGCTTCCGCAGATCGTTCCCGTCCAGCGCGGTCCGGACAAAGCGCAAGCGGTGCAGGTATAGCTCCACCGACTCCTGAACCTGCGGCGCAGCTTCCGCAAGCCGGATCGCGTGCAGCGCCGTCACGGAAAAGGGCCGCAGCAGCCGGTACACTTCGTGGGGCCGCAGACCACGATCCGCAAGGCGCGGGATAACCTCGCTCCGCAGCCGCTGCACCTCCCGCAGCAGCCGGCTATGCCGAGCGCGGAAGCGGTAACGGCCGATCAGGCTTTCCAGTTCGTGCGCCGCAAGACGGTAGGTGAGAAGCGCCAGGTAGAGGCTCACGCGTTCTTCGCCCGCCGCAACTTCCCGAACCCTGCGGAAGCGCGCCGCAAGGCTAGCATCCCATCCAAGGTGGGGCGAGACGTGCCCAAGGATACCGAGCGCGTGCAGGCGTTCCAGGACGCGCTCTGGTTCCGCTTCCTCCAGGATCAGAAGCAGCTCATGACGGACGCGCTCACCGGTCGTCCGCTCGAGCAACCCCTGCTGCAAAGCATCCTGCAGCAGAAGCAGCGTCCTCGGCTCGATCGAAAACCCGAGCCGCTGTTCCAGCCGCACGGCGCGCAGGATGCGCGTAGGATCCTCGATGAAGCTCAGGTTGTGAAGCACCCGGATCAGCCGCCGTTCCAGGTCGCGCTTACCGCCGTAGAAATCGAACAGTCGCCCCTCGTGCGTTCCGCTTAACCCGATCGCAAGGGTGTTGATCGTAAAATCTCGACGGTACAGATCGTGGCGCAGCGAGCTGAATTCCACCGTGGGCAGCGCAGTCGGTTGTTCGTAGAACTCGGTGCGAGCGGTCACGAAATCGAGCGATGGGGGCATCCCCTCTTTTTCCACCGGAGGGATCCACTTGGCCGTCCCGAACCGACGGTGCGCCCGTACCCGGCCACCCACCCGGCCGGCAAGTTCGTGCGCGAGCACGATCGCATCCCCTTCCACCACAAGGTCCAGGTCCAGGTTCGGGAGTCCCAACAACAGATCGCGCACCGGCCCGCCGACGAGGTACAGCGCATACCCGAGCTCTTCCGCGACCCGCCCGGCTTCACGCAACACCTCGATCACCGGAGCGGGGAACGCTTGCTCCAGTCGCTGTGCCCAATCCCCCGCAAGCCCCTGACTCCGCTGGGTCACCTGTGGCCAGAGCTTCAGAAGGTCTGTACGGGTGATGATCCCGAGCAGCCGGCGCTCCCCGTTCACTACAAGGAGCCGCCCAACATCGTGCTCCAGGAACGCTTCCCGCACGAGCTCCACCGGCATGTCAGGAGGAACAGTCACCGGTCCCTTCCACATATAGGTCGACACGGCTGCCTCCTCCAGGCCGTGGTGGATCGCGCGGTCCAGGTCCCGTCGTGTGATCAACCCCAGCAGCCGCCCCTCTTCATCGGTGACCGGAAGAGCTCCGTGTCCGTAACGGACCATGTGTTCGGCTGCTTCCGCGAGCGTCGTATCCGGTCCGATCGTGTGGAGACGCGTGCTCATTATGTCTGCCGCGGTGCGCGCAGGCAAGACCAGCTCCCCCAGCACTTCCAGCAAGGACTCCCGTACCTCTTCGGCCCTGCGTCCAACGAGGTATGCGGCGGCCGCCTGCGCGTGTCCCCCGCCCCCGAAGCGTGCCATCGCTTCCGCCGCGTTGAGCGCTTCCCCGGTGCTTCGCGCCACGAGCTGCACCGTGTCCCCCAGCTGCACCACAAGGAAGAGCGCCGCCGGGTCGTAAAGGTCCATCAGGCGGTGCGCAAGCGTCGAGACCTCTTCGACATACCCCGAGGCCTGCGCGTGCGCGACTACGATCGGCCACCCGTGGATCCGGTGCACCTGGGCATGGGCAACAAGCTGGTGGTACAGCTGGAGCTGCTCCTCGCTCAGCGGCCCGTTCAGGTAGCGTCCCACTACCTGCAGGTTTGCCCCCTGCTCGAGCAGCCAGGCTGCCGCGCGAAGGTCCTCCGGGGTCGTGCTCGGGTAAGAGAGCGATCCGGTGTCCTCGTAGATCCCCATGAGCAGAAGCGTTGCCTCGAGCGGCGTCACGCTCTCCCCGCGCTCGATCAGCCGGCCCACCAGGAGCGTTACGGTCGCACCCACGTCCCCGCCGGTATACCGCTCATGAGGGCCCAGAGGGCGGGAAAGGGGGTGATGGTCCAGGATTTCTACCTCGACTTCCAGCGGCCCCAGTGGCCGTGCCAGGTTCGGGACTTGCTGCGTATCCACCAGGATGATTCGGCGCACCGGCTCTTTCGGCAGCTCTTCTGCCTGCACGAACGGGAGCGGGTGGCGGTAGAGGGAAAGGAACTCGCGCAGGTTGCGGTTCATCCGCTGCGGCAGGACGGGGAACGCGCCGGGGAACAGACGGCTTGCAGCCAGAAGGGAAGCCAGCGCGTCAAAGTCAGCGTTCGCATGGGTCAGGATCAGCTCCACGGTCGCGCCTCTGGCGCCGCGGGCGCCGCAACTCTTCCGAGTCCAGAAGGATGGTCACCGGTCCGTCGTTGTGGATCTCGACGAGCATCATCGCACCGAACTGCCCTTGCTGAACCGGTACCCCACTTTGGGCAAGCGATTCCGCAAACGCTTCTACCAGCGGCTGCGCTACCTCGGGACGCGCGGCATGGCTGAACGAAGGTCGCCGGCCTCGGCGACAGTCCGCATACAACGTGAACTGGGAAACGACCAGCGCTTCGCCCCTGATGTCGAGAAGCGACCGGTTCATCTGCCCTGCTTCGTCCGGAAAGATCCGCAGCTGCGCCACCTTGGACGCAAGTTCGGCCGCTTCCGCTGGCCCGTCGCCTTCGCCCACACCCACAAGCACGCACACGCCCGGCCCGATCCGCGCGACCTCCTGCTCACCCACGCGGACCGCTGCGCCGCGCACCCGCTGCACCAGCGCGCGCATCGCCTGCGCCTCCTACACGCCGCCAAAATACCGCAGCGCGAGCCTGAGCCGCTCTTCGAGCGGCATTCCCCGCGCATCCTCTGGCAAGGAAGCGATCGCCTCCTTCGCCTCCGCCATTGTATACCCGAGGTTCGTCAACACATCCAGCAGCTCCACCTGCTCCGGGGGCACAGGGATACGGCCCGGCAACCCGAGCCGGGTGAGGTCGATCTTGCCTTTCAGCTCAAGGATCAGGCGGCTGGCCGTCTTGCGGCCCACACCCGGAACCCGTGTCAGAAGCTCCACATCCTCTTGCTGGATCGCGAGCCGCAGTGCATCCGCGGACGTCGAGGAAAGGATCGATAGCGCCAGCCGGGGCCCCACTCCACTGACACCCAGGAGCGCTTCGAAGAGTTCCAGTTGTTCCGGAGTGGGAAAGCCGTAGAGCGTCAGGGCGTCATCGCGTACGTGAAGGTGGGTGTACAGGCGCACCGTGTCCCCCACATCGCCCAGTTCCTCCAGTGCAGATGGGGGAACCTGGACCCGGAAGCCGACACCGCCTACATCGATCACAAGGAAATCCGGACCGCGAAGGCGGATCTCTCCTCGCAAGGACGCGATCATGGGTCTCCTCCAGCAGCGGCTGACGGTCATTATAGCACACTTTCGCCAATTGACGACCGCCGCTTTTCTGCTATAGTGGGGAGGGTGCCTTTCCATGGAGGTGTACAATTGCCCGAACTTCCGGAGGTCGAAACGACCTTGCGCGCGCTCGACGTAGCTGGCCGTACCGTGTTGGCCGTGCGGGGTATCGATTACCCGCCGACCGTTGCGCCTGCGAGCCCCGAAACGTTTGCCCGGGCCCTGCTCCAGCGCCGGATCCTGACGGTACAACGCCGTGGGAAGTACCTGCTTCTGCACCTCGAAGGAGAAGCCGTGCTCGCCGTTCACCTGCGGATGAGCGGCCGTTTGCTCCAGCTTCGGGGCCGGCCCGAACCCGATCGCCACACGCGGTTGATCCTCGACCTCGACGACGCCTCGAGCCTCGTCCTGCGGGATCCCCGCAAGTTCGCCCGGGTCCGTGTGCTTTCGCGACAGGAGTACCTGGGGCTCGACGCTGCATTGGGGCCGGAGCCCTTTTCCGTGTGCCGGGACGCGGCCGCCTGGCAGGCTCGTCTGTTCAGGCACCCGCGCTCCAGGCTCAAAGCGCTGCTCATGGACCAGCGATTCCTCGCCGGTGTGGGGAACATCTACGCCGACGAAGCGCTGCACCGCGCCTGCCTGCACCCGCTGCGTCCGGTGTCCTCGCTCTCGGCGGATGAGGCCGTGCGCCTGGGGGAAGCGCTCCTCGAGGTGCTCGAGGAAGCGATCGCGGCCGAAGGGACCACGCTTGCCGACGGCGCCTATCGGTTCGGCGAGGGGCGTACCGGCAACTTCCACCCGATGCTGCGCGTGTACGGCCGGGAAGGGAAGCCCTGCCTGCGCTGCGGGACGCCGATCGTGCGCATCCCGTTCGCAGCACGGAGCAGCTATTACTGTCCAGTTTGTCAGCCGTTGCCGTAGACAGCCATGAAAGGCTGTGGTAGAATGGCGCTGCCTTTGGGGAATAACCGATCGGTCGAGAAGAGC
>JBDOIE010000067.1:0-1189 GCA_041082245.1 Chloroflexia bacterium | reverse complement strand
GCTACTCCAGGATCTCGGTCACGGTGCCGGCGCCGACCGTGCGGCCGCCCTCGCGGATGGCGAAGCGCAACCCCTTCTCCATCGCCACCTGCGAGATCAGCTCCACCTCCAGATTCACGTTGTCGCCCGGCATCACCATCTCCACCCCCTCGGGCAGCTTCACCACTCCCGTCACGTCCGTCGTCCGGAAGTAAAACTGCGGACGGTAGCCCGAGAAGAATGGCGTGTGACGGCCGCCTTCCTCCTTGCTCAGCACGTACACCTCGCCCCGGAACTTGTGATGCGGCGTGATCGAGCCCGGCTTGGCCACCACCATGCCGCGCTCCACCTCGTCCTTGTCCACCCCGCGCAACAGCAAACCCACGTTGTCACCGGCCTCGCCCTGATCCAGCACCTTCTTGAACATCTCCACCCCGGTGACCACCGTCTTGCGCGTCTCCCCAAATCCGACAATCTCCACCTCGTCGCCTACCCGGATCACTCCCCGCTCGATCCGGCCCGTCACCACCGTCCCGCGACCCTGAATCGAAAAAATGTCCTCGATCGGCATCAAAAACGGCTTGTCAATCTCGCGCTTGGGCAGCGGGATGTAGTTGTCCACCGCCTCCAGCAGCTCCAGAATCCCCTTCTCCCACTGCTCCTCCCCATTGAGCGCACCCAGCGCCGAAACCCGCACCACCGGCACCTCGTCGCCCGGAAATTCGTACTTCTTCAAAAGCTCCCGGACCTCCAGCTCCACCAGGTCCAAAAGCTCCGGATCGTCCACCGCGTCCACCTTGTTCAAAGCCACCACAATGTAAGGCACACCCACCTGCCGCGCCAAAAGAATGTGCTCCCGCGTCTGCGGCATCGGACCGTCCGTGGCCGCCACCACCAGAATCGCCCCGTCCATCTGCGCCGCCCCCGTGATCATGTTCTTGATGTAGTCGGCGTGCCCCGGACAGTCCACGTGCGCGTAGTGCCGCTTGTCCGTCTCGTACTCCACGTGCGCAATCGCAATCGTGATCCCACGCGCCCGCTCCTCCGGCGCGTTGTCAATCGATTCGAAACTGCGGAACTTCACCTTCGGATTGCGCTTGTTCAATACCCGCGTGATCGCCGCCGTCAGCGTCGTCTTGCCGTGATCAATGTGCCCGATCGTCCCTACGTTGACGTGCGGCTTCGTGCGCTCGAATTTCTCCTTGGCCAT
>JBDOIE010000065.1:0-1062 GCA_041082245.1 Chloroflexia bacterium | reverse complement strand
TCCTTCCGTTGCACTCGAAGCCGCCATCGGGCCGGACGTGGACGACGATGTCCTTGCCCTGGAATCGGCGGATGAGCGGCGTGCCGGGCAGGGGCAAGCGCGGATCGAGCGACGGCTTCAGGCGTGCTTCCGCGCTTCGGTCCCCATCGTCCGGTTCGCGCAGGAAGCTCTTGGGCGCGCGGATGCGGAGATCGGCGTCGTCTGCAATCTCGAGCGCGCGCTGGCGGGCGCGCTCGGACAGGCCGCCCCACGCGTTCGCCTGGATGCGCCAGGCGATGCGGCGGAACAGGAACTGCTTGTGATTGGATCGGGACTCCTCGCCGAACACCTTGCGGTACTTCTCCTTGAGCTGTGCCGTGGTCAGGTTGCGGAGCGCCTCGATCTCCTGTCGGATCTCGCTCTCAGTCTTCATGGTCGTTAACCAGCAGTCACATGAGGGCTCTCTGTCTCCGGGAAGTCAACAGGCGTGGGGAAAAGCAGCCGGACGAGTGCATCGCCGAGGATGGCGGCCACCTCGCGGATGGCTTGATCGAGCGCAGCATCGCGTTCGCGCATGAGCGGTCTCCTTGCCCGCGCAGCCCGAAGGCAAGCTGCGCGGTTCAGAAATGACCACCCACGACGATCTCCGCTCTGCGGTCGAGCCGCCGTCTGGTGGAAGGGATCGACGCGGCGTGTTGCCGTGTCCGTTAACTACATTCGCGGCCCAGTTTCGGAACGTCCGGCCTGGGGTTGGACAACCCCCGCGATGCTGTTAACCAACTCCTGGTTTGGGACGGAGAACGAGAGAAAAGGGCTTTCGAGGGGCGTTTCCGGGCACAGGGTTGGCACCCCAAGCGGGAAACGGGAGACAAACGGAGAGACCCGGAACGCGCGAAACCACGGCCAGATGGGGACTCGGAGACGGGGCCACGCCGTCAACAAACTGCGGGGAAACCGTTGCGGGAGAAAGGATTGGCTCCTCAGGTAGGACTCGAACCTACAACCCTCCGGTTAACAGCCGGATGCTCTACCATTGAGCTACTGAGGAGCAGCGGGTAATTCTTTTGTAGCAAGGCCGCGCGG
>JBDOIE010000011.1:0-11512 GCA_041082245.1 Chloroflexia bacterium | reverse complement strand
CTTCCGCCAGGAGATGTGGATCCCGGAGCTTTCGGACCGCGAGGGAACCACGGGATGGCTGGAACGCGGGGCATTGGACATCCGCGCGCGGGCGCGGCGACTGATCGAAAAGAAGCTGCAGCAGTATCGACCGCTCGATCTTCCGCCGGGCACCAGGGAGCGTGTCCTGGCGATCATCGAGCAGCGCCGCACAGGCCAAGAGTCGCGATAGCGGGAGGAAACAATGTACAACGAGATCGCAGAAGCGGTCATCCAGGGCGATAAAGAGCGCACGAGCGCGCTGATCCGCCGGGCGCTCGATTCCGGCGCGCCAGCCAGGGACATCTTGGATAACGGGCTGATCGCCGGGATGAACGTGGTCGGGCAACGCTTTCGGGATTACGAGATGTTCTTGCCCGAAGTGCTACAATCGGCCCAAGCGATGCAGGCCGGACTGAACATCCTGAAGCGCGCGTTGGCCGGTTCGAGCACCCCCTCTCGCGGCAAGGTCGTGATCGGCACCGTGCAGGGCGACATCCACGACATCGGGAAGAACCTCGTGTGCGTCTTCTTGGAGGGGGCCGGATTCGAAGTAATTGACCTTGGGGTTGATGTCGCGCCGGAGCGCTTCGTGGAGACAGTGCAGCGGGAATCGCCCAAGATCCTCGCCCTCTCGTCGCTCCTGACCTCCACTATGCCGGCGATGCGGCGAACAATCGAAGCCCTTAGCCACGCAGGACTGCGGGACCGCGTGCGTGTGCTTGTGGGCGGGGCACCCGTCACACAGGCCTATGCGGATGCGATCGGCGCGGATGGCTACGCTCCGGATGCCGCTTCTGGCGCCGCTAAGGCGGTGCAGATGGCCGAAGCGGTGTGAGATGGACCTTCGTTTGAAAGGCACACGATGGAAACCCTTCGCGTCGAGCATGTGGTGAAAGAGTTTGGCGGTCTGCGCGCCATCAACAACATCTCCTTGGAGGTGCGCGAGGGGGAAATCCTGGGACTGATCGGGCCGAACGGAGCGGGCAAGTCTACACTGATCAACTGCATCTCGGGTGTCTTCAAGCCGAACAGCGGGCACATCTGGCTGGGCCGGCGCGAGATCACCGGTTGGAGCCCCCACGCGGTCTGCCGCGCTGGGATTGCCCGGACCTTTCAGATCCCGCGCCCCTTCCCCCGCCTGACAGCGCGCGAAAATGTCCGAGTGGCTTCCTTCCACCGGAAAAGCGACCCCCTGGAAGCGCTGGAAAGGGTCGGCTTGCACACCAAAGCGGATGTACCTGCCCGGGACCTTACCTTCCACGAGCGACGCAAACTGGAGATCGCCCGCGCGCTTGCGACGCGGCCGCGCTTCCTGCTGCTCGACGAGGTAATGGCCGGGTTGAATCCGACCGAGACCGCGGAGATGGTGGCGCTCGTTCGCCAACTCCGCGAGGAGCTTGGGCTCTCGATGCTTTGGGTAGAACACGTGATGGGCGCCATTATGGAATGCGCCGACCGCCTGGTCGTATTACACCAGGGGGCCGTCCTGGCGGAAGGAACGCCGCGCGAGATCGCCAATGACCCTCAGGTGATCGAGGTCTACCTGGGCGAACGCTACGCCTTCAAGGAGGACCAGCTTGCTGCGTGTGAGGAACCTGAGCGCGGCCTATAGCGGTCTCAAGGCGCTCGAAGACATCAGCTTTGAGGTCCAAGGGGGGGAATTCGTCGCCCTCGTGGGCAGTAACGGCGCGGGCAAGTCGACCCTCCTGAACACGCTGGCCGGGTTAGTGAAACCGATCGCAGGAACCGTCGAGTTCGATGGACACCGCATCGAGCGCCGCTCGCCAGCCGAGATCGTGGAACTCGGCCTGGTGCTTGTCCCCGAAAGCAAGTGGATCTTTCCCCAGATGAGCGTGCGTGAGAACCTCCTGATGGGCGCCTATCCGCGCCGGTGCCAGGCCCGTATGAAAGAGGCCCTGGAACAGGTGTACGAGGCTTTCCCGCGGCTGAAGGAACGGGAGCGTCAGCAGGCGGCCACCCTGAGCGGCGGCGAACTACAGATGCTCGTGATCGGGCGCGGTTTGATGGCCCAGCCTCGCCTGCTGATGCTGGACGAACCTTCTCTCGGCCTCGCCCCCCGCCTGGTGCGCGAAACGTTTTCCATCCTGGAATCGCTCCATACCCGGCTGGGACTGACCATCATCCTCGCGGAGCAGAACGTCTCTTACGCTCTGCGGCTCTCGACCCGCGCGCTCGTCCTGGAGAACGGCCGCCTGGCCATGGAGGGCAAGAGCATGGATCTCATCAACGACCCCCAGATCAAGGTGCGGTACCTGGGTCTTTGAGAAGAAAGGAGGAGGTATCGGGAAATAAACGGAATCGGTCTAGTTTCTGCACAGGAGGTGGCAACAATGCGTAGAGCAGTATCGCTGTTCCTCGCCTGTATGCTCCTCGTGCTGCTCGTGACCGGATGCGGACCGCAGCCCGGAGGCGGCCAGGAAGCGGGACCGATCAAGATCGGTGTCCCGACGCCGCTCTCGCCCCCAGCGGATTACAAGGCCGGCGAGATCAACGTCAACACGGTGAAACTGGCAATCGACGAGATCAACAAGAAGGGAGGTGTCCTCGGGCGCCAGCTCGAAGCGGTCATTATGGATGACCAGGGCGACACGGCCACCGGCGTCAACGTGGTGACCAAAATGATCACCGAGGACAAAGTGGTGGCGATCGTCGGCCCGTGGCACGGATCCGTAGCACTGGCGCAAGCCAAAGTCGCGGCGGAAAAGCAGGTCCCCATCCTCCTCCACTACAGCTGGCCGGACGAGATCACCGCCATGCACTCCGATTACGTGTTCCGCGTCAGTCCTTATAATTCCCAGATCGCCCAGCTGCTCATGCCATTCATCCTGCAGAAAGGCTATAAGCACATCGTGGTCATGGCAGAAGATTCCAGCTACGGCACCGGCTTCGCGGACGGTATGACCAAGGCGGCCCAGGCCCACGGTGTTCAGGTTACGACGCGGGTCTTTCCGGCACAATCGATGGACCTGAGCCCTCAGCTCCTTGAGGTCAAGTCGCTTACGCCACCCGTCGACCTCCTCCTGATCGCTGCCGTCTACCAGCCGATGTACCTCATCCCTAAACAGGCGCGCGAAGTAGGGCTCACCTGCGACATCATGGCTGGCTGGGACTACCCCGGCTGGTCCCCCGAATACTGGCAGACCACGGGTGAGGCGGGGGTCGGCGTCTACTACCCCACCTTCTACTCGAGCAAGCTGAACCTCACCGCACTCGGCAAGCACTTCAAGGAAGCCTATACAGCCGCCTACGGCCACGAGCCGCCTATCTACGCCTACTTCCTCTACGACGAGGTGATGATGGTGGTGGAAGCCATCAAGAAGGCCGGCTCCGCGGATCCGACCAAGATCGCCCAGGCCCTCAAGACGATGGAGTTCGAAGGGACAACGGGCACGATCAAGTTCGAGTCCCACGACACCCCGGGCGACCCGGTTTGGAACCAGTGGTTGGGGCAGCAGATCTTCATTATGCGCCCTACCCAGGTGGGCCAGATGCAGGATCAGGCGGAAGTGGTCTGGCCCTAACGACGACGTGAGGAAATGCTTCTCGCGTGTCCGGGTGGGCAAGGGCTATGCTCTTGCCCACCATAGGACCTCTTGGAGCATTCGATGGACACGGTGCCCGCTGCTTCCCCGCCCCAGCGGAAGCGGGCATCCTGAAAGGACGTACCGGCATGAGCCCCTTTCACCTCTTTCTCGAAATCCTCGCGCGCGGGATCGCCATCGGCGCCGTCTATGCGCTGATGGGCCTCGGGCTCACCTTGATCTTCGGGGTCATGCGCATCATCAACTTTGCCCAGGGCGAATTCTATATGGTCGGGGCATATACGGTCTTTGCCCTGATGCAGAACCTTGCTTTGCCTTTCTACATCGCCCTTCCTCTCGGTATGGGAATTGTGTTCGCGATCGGCTGGCTCGTGGAGCAGATGTTGTTGCGCCCGGCACTGGCCGGCCGCATCGACAACCCGATGGAATACAGTCTGATCATCACCTTCGCACTGAGCATTCTGCTTCAGAAACTGGCCATCCTAGTGTTCGGCCCATTCTACCAGAAGATCCCTGACCTCTTGCCAGGCAACGTGCCGCTGGGCCCGGTGACCATTCCTGGCAACCTCCTTGTAGCTATGCTTTTTTCCGCTGCGCTTATCGCGATCGTGACACTCTTTATCGCGCGCACGAAAACCGGGCGGGCGTGGCGCGCCATCGCGCAATGCCTCCCGGGCGCTAGCATCACCGGCGTGCGGGTCGAGCGCCAGGGAGCACTTGTGTTTGCCCTTTCCACGGCCCTTGCCGCCGGGGCAGGAGCCGTGCTCGCACCCATTACGCTCATTTTCCCGACCGTGGGCAGCGCCCCGCTTGTCAAGGGCTACGAGATCATCGCGATCGGCGGGCTGGGCTCGATTCCGGGCAGCCTGCTTGGGGGCATCCTGCTGGGCATCGCGGAGACGCTCGGTTCCGTCTATCTGAACTCCGCCTACAAAGACGTGTACGGCTTTGCCCTGTTGATGCTCTTCCTCATCTTCCGCCCACGGGGGCTGTTCGGACAGGTTTCCTGACGCAAGGGGTCGCCGATGAGACCGAATGGGTTGGCAATTTGTGGGGTAGCAATCGTGGCCCTCGGGGTGCCGTTCGTGCTGCGCTCTCCACATTGGCTCCAGGTGCTCAGCCTGGCTTTCTATTACGTCGTCCTGACGACCAGCTGGAACCTGATGATGGGCTTTACGGGGCTTTTTTCCTTTGCCCACACGGCGCTCGCTGCCATCGGGGCATACACGGCGGCGCTGCTCGTACTTCGTGCTGGGTTGCCACACGTGTGGGCAATCGCTGCCGCAGGGATCGTGACCGGCGTCGCTAGCCTGCTCCTCGGGGCGATCAGCCTCCGCCTCCGGGGCTTCTACCTCTGCTTGGTCACCTGGGGCTTTGCGGAGATCACCATCGGTATCTTCCGGGTGGAGTACCGCGTCACAGGAGGTACCATGGGGCTGATGGTCCCCAGCCTTTTCCCATCCGCCTGGGGAAAGACCCCCTACTACTACCTGGGTCTGTTCCTTGCGGCGCTTGTGCTGACGTTTATGGTGCTGTTGTCCCGCTCACGCATCGGGCTCTACCTGCGCTCCATCCGCGACGACGAGCTGGCAAGCGAGGTCCTCGGAGTTCATACCGTCCTGTGGAAGGTATTCTGCTTCACCGTGTGCGGCTTTTGGGCCGGCGTCGGGGGCGCCTACTACGGCTATGTGGTTGGGGTCGTAGACCCGAATATGGGCGCGCTCAGCGAGATGGGAAAAGTCATCCTGATGGTGATCATCGGGGGGATGGGTACCATCCCTGGACCGGTTGTGGGGACGTTCCTCGTGATGGTGCTCTCCGAGTTTCTGCGGGGCCGGCTGGCGGCGATGAGCATGCTGATCTTTGCCGTCGTCCTGATCGTCGTGATGCGTTTTCTCCCGGGCGGAATAATGGCCGCCGTGCGTCCGCTGTTCTCTTTCCTCACCAGGGAGAAACGCGTCCGGCTGAAACCGGAGGCACCGGAATCCTAGCCCCGGGCGCGCGGCAACACGAACCGAAAGACACTGCCCTTCCCGAGTTCGCTTTCCACCCAGATCCGGCCGCCCTGCGCCACGACCAGGCTTTGGGCGATCGAAAGCCCCAGACCTGTCCCCTCGCTCCAGGGCGAAGAGCGCGCACGCGAAGGATCGCCCCTCCAGAAGCGCTCGAACACGTGTGGAAGGTCCTCGGGGGCGATCCCGCGGCCGGTATCCGCGACCGAAACTTGCACCCCCTCGGTTGTCTCCTCGGTTCGCACTGTAACGCTTCCGCCAGCCGGGGTATGCTGAAGGGCGTTCACAAGCAGGTTGCGCAGCACCTGCGCCAGCCGCTCCGGATCCCCCCGCACAAGTGGAAGGTTGTCCGACAGCTCCGCAGAGAGCGAAACACCCTGCGCCTCCGCGACCGCTCCCAGGCTTTCCACGGTAGCCCCCACGATCGGCGCCAGAGCCACCGGCCGGAGATTCAGGCGCAGCTGCCCCGCGTCTGCAAGCGCAAGGTCCCGGAGGTCGTCCACAAGCCGGCTGAGGAGCCGTGTTTCCTCGTAGAGCCGCGCGATCTCGGCTTTGTCCAAAGGGTAAACGTCGTCCAGGATCGCCTGAAGGCTCCCCTGCAGGACGCTGAGCGGGGTGCGCAGCTCGTGGGCCACGTCGGCGACCATGTTCTGACGCAGCCGTTCCGCCTCCGCCAGCGCGGCGGTCATACGGTTGAACGCGCGTGCGACCTCCGCGATCTCCTCGCTTCCCTCCTCGCGGACCTTAAAGCTAAAGTCGCGCCGGGCAACTGCCTGCGCGGCCTCGGCCAGGCGGCGCAAGGGCGCGCTCAGTCCCCGGCTGAGGACCGCCCCCAGGATCAGCCCCAGCGCGCCCGCCAGCAACGCGCCCAAGAGCAGCCACCGGCTTAGCCTCCCGATGAACATGACTTCCAGCGGCTCCAGCAACGCCGGCCGCCCCGGCGGCACCACGACGAGCCAGCCGACCGTCCGGCCTTCGATCGCAATGCTGCGTGCGGCCGCTTTCTCCTCCGGGGTCAAAGGACGCCCGCGCGGGTTGCGGCTCCCGTCAAAAACCACACGGCCGTCCGCGTCAGCGAGCACGAACTGCACTGGTCCCTGGCCCCAGGCACGGCGGGAATTGATGCGCGGGTTCGGGAGCAAAGCTTCGGAAGCGAGGATCCTTTCTACCCCTTCCCAGCTCCCGCGCTCCTGGTAGAAAACCACCAGCTGATCCACAAGCGCTTGACTGGGCCAGACGCCGCTGTACCGCAGATAGCGGTGGAACTCCTGGCGCACGGTCAACCCCGCGAGCAAGGCGACAACTCCCACGGCGACCAGGATCACGAGCGCGAACGCCAGCATCAGGCGCACCCAGAGACGGTTCATGGCTCCACCTTCAGGCGGTATCCCACGCCGAAAACCGTCTCTACCAGGTCTGCAGATGCTCCCGCTTCTTCCAGTTTTCGACGCAGGTTCTTGATGTGGCTGTCCACAGTCCGCTCCAGGCCCTCGTAGTCGTACCCCCGCGTTTTCTCGATCAACTGGGAGCGCGTCAGCACGCGCCCGGGCTGCTCGGCAAGCGCCTGCAACAGCCCGAACTCGCTCGGGGTAAGGGAAAGCCCCCGTCCACCGACCGTTGCTTCGTGCGCATCCAGATCGATGCGCACCGGGCCGGCCTCGATCACGCGCGGCCCCACGGGTTCCCCCTGGGCCCGTCGAAGCACCGCGCGCACACGAGCCACGACCTCGCGCGGGTTGAAGGGCTTGGTCACATAGTCATCGGCCCCGAGCTCCAACCCGACGATCTTGTCGTGGTCCTCTACACGGGCCGTTAGCATGATGATCGGGGTAGCCGCGATGGAGGGGTCACTCCGCACGATGCGCGTCACATCCCAGCCGTCGCGGTCCGGCAGCATGAGATCGAGCACGACCAGGTCCGGACGCTCCCGGCGCAGGATCTGGAGCGCCCGCTCGCCGTCGTAGGCGGTGAGCACCTGGAATCCGTTCTGCTGCAGGTAGGCGCCCAGGAGCCGCACGATCTCCCGATCGTCGTCCACAACGAGGATTCGTTTTCCCATCCTCCCACTCCGCTCCATCGAACGCGTTATCCCTGCCGAAGCAGAGCCATCAGCCGCGCCACCACTTCGTCCGGGCTGATCGGCTGCGCCTGGAACTGGTCCACACCGGCGGCGAACGCTTCGAGCATATGGCCTTCCTGCGCCCCGCGATCCAGAGCCAGGATCGGAGCGCGCGTCGCAGCACGAAGGGCACGGAAGAACGGGACGCGCGCCCGTCCAGAGACCACGATCGCGCTGAACTGTCCCTGCGCGAGAGCGGCCAACGCTTCTTCCTCTCCCCGCACCAGGCGCAACCCAAAGCCGCCGCTGCGCAGCTTCTGCTCCGGAAAGGCAGCAACCTCACCTGCCAGATCCACCAGGAGCACGGAGCGGCCGGGCGCCTCGTTTTCAGTTGCCCGTTGCGATTGCTCCGCCCCCTGGGTTCGGCGCCTGCGCAGCCATCCGATCCACAGCTTCATTCAGACGCTCCACGCTGAGCGGGATCGGGCAGAAGGTACGGGCGCGGGATCTCCCGCGCCCGTACCGCCGGTGGTTCCCCGTGCCATCCTCCTTTCGGCGATCCCGCGCTACGGAACACTACCCAGCCAGACGGTCGAGCCTACGTGTCCTCGCTACCCGCGGCACAGGGACAGTTCCAGAAGCCCCCGCCCCAGCGGCCCCCACGGGGCATGCCTGGGAAAGGAGCTGGCCAGGTCTGCTCGAGCCAGGTGTTCACCTGCTCACGCGCTCGCTCGAGCATCCAGTCAGCCATCTTCTGGGCCAGCCGGCCCTCCGCGACTGCTTCCTTCAGTTGCTCTTCGACCTTGGCGATGTAGGCGTCAGCGATCGTCTGGACGTCCACGCCCTTTTCTTTGGCGACCTCGGCGATGCTCTTGCCGTCCCGAAGCGCGTCCGCAAGGTCGGATACGGACATCCCGAGCTTCTCGGCCGCCACCGAGATCAGGTCAACCTTCCAGCCGAAGCCGCGTCCGAAGCCGCGCCCCCGGCCCCAGGGTCCGAACCCTGGCCCCAGCTCCATCCGCTCGCGCATCCGCTCCGCCTGGTCCTGGGTCAACCAGCCCTCGCTCACGGCTTCCCTGAGCACCTGATCGCGCGCCTGCTCGACAGCCTTGTCGTAGGCTTCCACACTGATGCCCAGGATACTCGCGATCGCCTGGCGGAAGCGCTCGTGAAAGTCGAAGGGCCCCCCGCTTGTGGTACCGGTTCCCTGGGCCAACGCGACCGCACCCAGGGCACCCGCGCCCAGGATCGCCACCAGGATCCCGATCCCTGCCCACTTCCAGATCTTCTTCATAGCCACCTCCTTCGTTGCTCGATGTGGGCCAAGCTCCTTGGCTCAGCTTGTGGTGGCCATGCTAGCGGCAAGTTGTGGAAATCTTGTTGAGAAACGCTGAAAAGCGGGTGCAATCGCCTGGGAGAAAAACCGACCCGGGAACGGCTTCCCGGGCCTGCGCTTTGCTGGGGGACAGGGATTCGAACCCCGATCGGCTGATCCAGAGTCAGCTGTCCTGCCATTGAACGATCCCCCAGTGCTACTTATATCATACCACAACCAGCGGAAATTGGCAAGTGGGCATTTGCTCGTTTCTGGAGGATGCAGTATACTTATAAGAAAAGCAAGAATGGCAAGCTGCATAAGATTGACCCCCTTGGAGAGAAGCTATGGACAAGTTCGGTGCTTCGGACGCCGGTGCACCCAAGAGCAACTTTATCCGCGAGATCGTCGCCGAAGACGTGCGGAACGGACGGTTCGGTGGCCGCGTCCACACGCGCTTTCCGCCGGAACCGAACGGTTACCTGCACATCGGGCACGCGAAAGCGCTTCACATCGACTTTAGCATCGCGGAAGAGTTCGGAGGCAAGTGCAACCTCCGCTTCGACGACACGAACCCGGCCAAGGAAGCGGCCGAATACGTCGAAGCGATCAAAGAGGACATCCGCTGGCTCGGGTACGACTGGGGCGACCGGGAGTACTACGCGTCAGACTATTTCGAACAGCTCTACGAATGGGCGGAGGAATTGATCCGGAAAGGGAAGGCCTACGTCTGCGACCTGAGCCCGGAGGAGGTGCGGGAGTACCGCGGCACACTCACGGAGCCCGGAAAGGAAAGCCCCTACCGCAACCGGTCTGTGGAGGAGAACCTGGACCTGTTCCGGAGGATGCGCGCAGGCGAGTTCCCAGACGGCTCACGCACCCTGCGGGCCAAGATCGACATGGCTTCCCCGAACCTGAACCTCCGCGACCCGATTATGTACCGCATTCTCCATATCCCGCACCATCGGACGGGAAACAAGTGGTGCATCTACCCTACCTACGATTGGGCCCATGGACAGTCGGATTCGATCGAGGGAATCACCCACTCCTTTTGCGATCTGGCCTACGAGGACCACCGCCCGCTCTACGACTGGTTCCTGGACCAGCTGGGCATCCACCACCCGCGACAGATCGAGTTCGCGCGGCTGAACCTGACCTACACTGTCCTGAGCAAACGCTTCCTGAAACGGCTGGTCGATGAGGGGTATGTGAGCGGCTGGGACGACCCGCGGATGCCCACGCTGCGGGGGCTTCGGCGCCGCGGCTATACGCCGGAAGCCATCCGCGCGTTTTGCGAGATGATCGGCGTGGACAAGACGAACAGCACCATCGATATCGCGCTCCTCGAGCACTGCATCCGGCAGGACCTGAACCGCCGGGCACCCCGGCGGCTCGCCGTGCTGCGGCCGCTCAAGGTCGTGTTGGTCAACTACCCGGAGGACCTTGTGGAGGAAGTCGAGTGCGTGAACAACCCGGAGGATCCCTCCGCAGGCACGCGACGGGTCCCCTTCTCGAGGGTGCTCTACATCGAGCGGAGCGACTTTCGCGAGGAACCGCCCCCGAAGTACTGGCGTCTGGCCCCGGGGCGGGAAGTCCGCCTGCGGTACGCCTACCTGATCACCTGCGTGGACGTGGTCAGGGACCCGGAGACCGGGGAAATCGTGGAACTGCGCTGTACGTACGACCCGGCCAGTCGCGGCGGTCAGGCCCCGGACGGACGCAAGGTTAAGGGAACAATCCACTGGGTATCCGCGGCCCACGCGGTAGAGGCCGAGGTACGCCTGTACGACCGGTTGTTCCTGAAGCCCGACCCGTTGGACGTCGAGCCAGGGCACGATTTCACCGAGAACCTCAACCCGCACTCGCTCGAAGTCGTGCGCGGCTGCCTGGTAGAACCTAGCCTGGCGGACGCGCCGCCCGGAAGCATCTATCAGTTCGAGCGCCTTGGCTACTTCTGTGCTGACCTGAAAGATTCGGGCCCTGGGCATCTGGTTTTTAACCGGACGGTCGCGCTGCGCGATACCTGGGCCAAGATCGAAGCCTCACTGGAGGGAGAGTAGAAGGCCCAGCAGGTCGGAACGGGTTAAGGCGCCACATCCGTGCCTCAACAGCCGGAGTGGCGCCATTTCCTTGTGGCCACATATTTGACAATCTAGCCGGATGATGCTATAATTATGGCACAGTAGGTGCACGGCGTCCATCAAGGAGGACGGCGTAGAGAAAGGAGGAAAGGAACCGAGCCTTCACGTAGCCAGGCGATGTTAGCACTAGGAAGGGAGAAGTCCGATGCGCACCACAGTTGCTTCTGTGTTCCTGGTGACCATCCTGATGGCAAACAGCTTTTGCTCCCCGGCTCAGAGTACGAGGCCGCTGCAAGCGGGCCCGGGAGGACAGTTCCAGCCGAAGGTGTGGGGCTCACTCGTCGCCTGGACCGACTACCGCTCCCCCACCCCCACCATCGCCCTCTTCGATACCGCCTCCGCCGCCTTCTCCCTCCTCCCCTCCCCCTCCCCCAACACCGCCCGCCTCAACCCCGCCCTCT
>JBDOIE010000242.1:0-8080 GCA_041082245.1 Chloroflexia bacterium | reverse complement strand
GTAGCAAAACCTAGCACAAAGGGAGGGGAGCGATGAGCAACAACGGTATGGCACGGCTGCTGGTTGCGGTGGCACTGCTCATGAGCGTACTGAGCCAGGCGATCGGAGCACCACGCGAGCGGAAACAAGGAACCATCGGCAACGAACGGCTCTTCAGCCTCCCGGTCGGATCCGAGGGGATCCTCTATGAAGGAGGGCAGTCAGTGGACAGTCTCCCGTGGGGCCCGGCAGCCTTAGCTGTGGCGCCGGACGGCACATTCTGGATCGCCGACACCGTGGGGAACCGACTGCGCGCTTACGGTGCCAGGGGCGAGCCAAAGGCCATCCTCGACCTGGCGCCGCTGGGTATCGTGGGAATCGGCGACCTGGAGGCAGGATCGGCTGGCCTGTGGGTGCTGGACATCGCCGCGCCGGTCCCAGCGCTGCTCCATCTCACACCGGAAGGGAAGCTGCTCCAACGGAAAGCGCTGCCGAAAGGCCTTCGGCTCGAAGACGGCCTGAGCGGGATCGCCCTGGGGGATAGCGGCGAGGTCTGGATCGAATGCTGGGGCGGGGCGCGCCTGGTCCAGCTGCTCGATTCCCGGGGGCAGCTCGACGTCCGCGAGCTTCCGGGCTACGTGCGGCACGGGCGGATCTATTCCGCGCAGCCGGCCGACCTGGGCCGTGGAGAAGGCTCCCACGGCCGCGTAACAGTGGACGGGCAGGCCACCGAGGTCACGGTACTGCACACGCTGGCCGGCCTCCGTTTCCTCGGGGCCCGGAACACAGGGGATTTCTTCCTGCTTGTGGAAGAGATGGTTTCCACCCCGACGATCCGCATCGAGCAGACGGTGCGGCACTACAGCGCGGAAGGGGTGCTCCTCGGCACCGCGTTACTGCCGGGGGAGGAGCCGTACACCTATGTGGCCCAGGGGATCGTCATGGGGCCCGACGGCTCGGTATACGCCCTCCTCACGCGGCCGGATGGCCTGGAGGTGTGGAGACTCGCCTTCTTCGAGGGGCAGGTGCCTTCGCGGCTCAAGGACCTCCCCCCCGATGGGGAAAGCGGTAAGGAAACGTCGGGTGTCGCCCCTGCCGGCTGCCGTTCCCGGAGCGAGATCCTCAGCACGGCGACCGGCTATGTGAACAACCAGAAATACCTCAGCGCGACGAACACGGACGGCCCGTGCAACGGCCGTGGCAAGCCCCGCTACATTGCGGGGCCTGGGACCTACGCGAGCGTTCCGTACGATTGGGGTGGCTTTGACACCGTGAACAGCTACAACAGCGCGATGCATCCGAACAGCTACCAGGCCGGCGACATCGATTCGTGCAACCCGATGTGCTGGGACCCCCGCCAGCAGCGGTGGGTCTGTTGCGGTGTGGAGGGCTGCTCGAGGGGAGTCGACTGCTCCGGTTTTGTCAGCCGTTGTTGGGGACTCGCGACGAAGCACAGCACCTGGACATTGCCCAGCGTCTCCTGCGCGCTGCGCTCGACAAGCTGCCTGGTAGCAGGTGACATCCTGAACCGACCTGGGGTACACGTGGTGCTCTTTTCCGCGTTTGCCTCGAACGGTATCCAGGCGTACGAAGCGACCACGGCCAACAGGTTCGATCGCGTCGTTTACCGGTACCTGCCGTGGGGCTCGCTGGCGGGCTATGTGCCGCGGCGCTACTGCAGCGTCTGCACGACGACGTGCCTGGACACCTGCGCGGCCTCGCCCTCCCCGTGCCCCTGATGCGACCCGTACGTGCGGCGGGAGGACGCTCAGGCGGCGTCCAGATCTTGAAAGGAGGAACCATGAGAAGCCGGTTACAGTATCCCAGCAGGACGAACACGATATGCCTCGCGCTCCTTTTTGCCCTTCTTTTGAGCAGCTGCTCTCCGGGGACGACGGTGCCCACCCCTACGCTTCTGCCCCCACCTCACACGGCGGCTCCCTGGGAGCCCCCGCTGCTCCTGTACATCTCCGGAAACGAGCTGCTCGAGCAACGTCCCGGGCAAGCCCCGCGTCTCCTGGGCACTTTGGCAAGCGCGGGGGCTGTTCTGGCAGCACGGCGCGTGGGAGATACGGTCTGGGTGCTGCGTACGGACGGCTTACAGCGCATCTCGGGGGAAGGAGGAGCGGCGGAACAGGTCGTCCGATTCCCCGAGGAAGCCCTGTTTGGAAGCCTCGTGCCGTTCGAGGGAGGCATACTTTACCGGGCGACCTTCAGTGACCCCGAGGCGGAATTCGGCTTCCGGACGACCATCGGCCTGTGCAGCACCGACGCCGGCCAGGCGACGACGGTCCTTTCCTCGGGAGAGAACCTCGACCTGCTTGGGGTGACGCCGGACGGGGAGGGCCTTTACCTGCTCCCACGGGGGCAGGACCCGGCCTATGGTAGCCTGCGCATCGTATCGCGGAACGATGGGACCGTGCTCCGCGAGCTCTCGGTCGAAGGGGAGGGGCCGGCCTATCTCTCTCCTGGAGGGCGCTACCTGGTTTGCCCGTTCCAGAACGCACTCCGCGTCTACGACCTCTCGGCAGACCCGCCGGTGCGCCACGTGGTGACGCTTCCCGAGGCGCCCGGCTACGTGGCCTCCTTGGTGTGGCGGGACGAGCATGTGGCGGTGCTTTCGCTGCTGAGCGGGGATCCTTACACCCTGGATGCCAGCCAATCCCCAGCCCTCGGCCTGGTGCAGCTAGACCTGGCCTCACCCGCCCTTACCCCGCTCACCACCGGTGCAGAGAACGAACGGCGGCTGCTTGCCTGCACTCCGGGCGGCCGCTGGCTGGTGACAACGGACCTGCTCGGGAAGGCTCAGATCTGGGAAGGCGATAGCGGCCGCCTGGCTCGCTCGGCTTCGGTCCCGGCGGGCGAAGTCTATGCCCCGGCCCTGTCGTCTGACGGCCGTTGGCTCCTGGTACGTGGGGTGCAGGGCGAAGAGGCGGCCGCGCTTCGGATACCGGAAGGGGAGGTGGTGCACTTTTCGCTGCCGGCCGGCGCAGTCGTGGTCGGGTGGCAGTGAGCACGTCCACGGAAGCTGTCTGTCACGCGGCGCGGCCCTACCGCTCAGGGCCGCGCCGCACTCTTGTGGAGGTGCGTCGGGCCGTACGCCAGCCTGGCCCTCACCTCCTTGGGCGCGTGGCCGTCCGTGTCGGGATCGCGCGAGGCCTGTTCCGTAAGGTCGCGTGCGCTGCACGCGGCGAACTCCCGGCGGCGATACGTTGGTCCTTTGAAACTGCTTGGGATGAGGCGGCTACAGGCCCGATTGACGCCTCTGTCCATCGAGGGTATAATGCGGCCGAAACCCCGCCTGGAGGCCTATGTTGCGTATCGGTCCGGGGGTACACGTCAAGCGTCCTTTCGGGAAGGCCTTGCTTCACCGCTGGGCCTTTCTTTTGGCCTGCGCGGGGATGGCCGTGCTCCTCGTCGGCGTGGTCCTCCGTGCCCGGCCTCCCATCGTGGAGGCGCAGGCGGTTGTGCGCTTCGAGCCGTCCGTCTATACCTTCGCCGTGACCCAGGATGGAGGCATCGCTCCGGCGCTCCGGGCGGAAGCCGAGTCGTTGCTCGCCCTGCAGGCCCCGGCCGGCCTGCTGGACGTGGAGCGTCCCGGCGTGGGCGTGGAATTCCTGGTGGCCAGCGAGCCGGCCGGGGAGAGCACACGCCCGGTGTTCGTCGTCCGGGGGCGGGCAACAAGCCCCGAAACGGCCGATACCCTGGTGCGCTACGGGGCGACGGCATTGACCGATGCCCTGCAGAGCCTGCGCGGGTGGACCCTGCTGCGCACCCTGCTCCGCGAAGTGGTTGCGCTTCAGGGGCAGGGAGTCCCTGCCTCCACACTGCCGCTGGTCCCCCATCTTTATGAGCTGCTCGACGCCGGCCTGCTCGCCTACGATCCCTCGATCCCGAAAGGGCCGCAGGTGCGCACGCTCGACGCGCAGGACGTGGAGGATATCACCCTCGCTGTGCAGCGCGCCGAAGAGCGGCACAGCGCGCGCATCGAAGCCTTGCTCGGCCAGCAGGCGCGCGCGAAAAAGCCGGAGCAGCGTGCCCAGATCGCGTCCCAGGTGGAAGTGTTAAGCCGTGAACGCGAGGCGCTCCGCCGGTGCCTGATGACGCTCTACCGTCAACGCGAGGTACTGATCGGGAAGCCCGGCCGCCCTGCCCGACCCCAGGCGAGCCTACCCGAGGCGCCGCCGACGCCCCGCACCGGCATCCGCTACCCGTACCTCCTGGCCGGCCTGCTGACCGGACTGGGGTTCGGAGCGGTGCTTGCCTGGCTCGACGAGGAGTTCCTCCTTGCTGAGCACCTGCGCGAGCTCTTTGCTTACCGCAACCTGCTCTGGAACCTCGTGGTGCGGGACCTCAAAGCGCGCTACAAGAGCTCGGTGCTGGGTTACCTCTGGTCGCTTGTGAACCCGCTCCTGATGGTGACCGTCTTTACCATCCTCTTCAAGTTCCTGCTTAAGAGCCAGATCCCGAACTTCCCGGTCTTTATCATCGCCGCGCTGCTGCCGTGGAACTTTTGCGCCAACTCGGTCTCGGCCTCGGTCGTCAGCATCACCGGCCAGGCCAACCTGATCAAGAAGGTCTACTTCCCCCGCGAGGCCATCCCGATCGCGGTGGTACTTTCCAACCTGATCAACTACCTCCTGGCTCTGCCGGCGATGTTCCTGCTCATGCTCGTTTTGAATGCCCATTTTCAGCCAGTGGTGCTCCTCTTTCCTCTGATCGCGCTGATCCAGACGATCTTTCTCATAGGCCTTGCGCTTTTTCTCTCCTCGCTGAACGTGTTCTTTCGAGACACCCAGGTGATCGTCGAGGTCGTGCTGCTCGGCTGGTTCTTTCTCACCCCGATCTTTTACCGGCTGAGCGATATCGTCGACGAACGGCTGGCACGGCTCGTGCGCTGGCTGAACCCGATGGCCTCGCTGGTGGACTTTTATCGGGACATCTTTTACCTGGGCGGCATGCCCGGGTGGGACGCCATCGTGCGCACCCTGGTCACCGCGTTCCTGGTGCTGCTCGGCGGGTACCTCTTCTTCCTGCGCCTGAGCCCCCGCCTGGGGGAGGAGCTCTGATGGCCGCGGTGGTGTTCGACCGGGTTTGCAAACGCTTTACGCTGCAGCATCAGCGGGAGCGGTCTTTCCAGGAACTTGCAGTGAACGTGGTGCGGCGCTTCCGCCGGCGGGAGCGGGAGGAGTTCTGGGCACTCCGGGACGTGAGTTTCCGCGTGGAACGAGGGGAGACCCTGGGGATCATCGGGGAAAACGGTTCCGGCAAGAGCACGACCCTCAAGCTGATCAGCCGTATCATCGACCCCACGCTCGGAACGATCGAGGTGAACGGCCGCGTTTCGGCCCTGCTGGAGCTGGGAGCCGGCTTCCATCATGACCTGACAGGCCGGGAGAACATCTTCCTGAACGCTTCGATCCTGGGATTCCAGCGCCGCGAGATCCAGGAACGGCTCGGGGAAATCGTCGCCTTTTCCGAGCTGGAACGCTTCATCGATATCCCCGTCAAGCACTACTCCTCCGGCATGCTGATGCGGCTGGGATTCGCCATCGCCATCCACGTGGATCCGGACATCCTGCTCACCGATGAGGTGCTGGCCGTGGGCGATGAGGCGTTCCAGCGGAAATGTCTGGAAAAGATCGGACAGCTGCAGCAGGCAGGCAAGACGATCCTCTTTGTTTCCCACAGCATGGACGCGATCCGTTCCCTGTGCACCCGTGTGCTCTGGCTCCACGAGGGGCAGGTGCAGGCGATCGGCGATCCCGAGCAAGTGGTCGATGCGTACCTGCTCTTCGTACACGAAAAGGAGGCACAGGAGATCGCCGATCGCCGGAGCCGCCGGCAGGAACAGGGGCCACCCCCGGCCGAACGTGCGCCCGAAACGTCTCCTGTGCCGTCGGTCCACGAGAAGCGCTGGGGGTCGGAAGAGATTCGCTTCCGAAGTGTGCGCTTCCTGGACGGTGCGGGCAGGGACTGTTTCCTGCACGAGAGCGGCGCTCCGGCGACGATCGAAATGGCGTTCGAAGCAAGCCGCGAGGTGAGCGATCCCGTTTTCGGCATCGCCATCTACCGGAACGACGGCCTGTGGGTTTACGGTACGAACACCGCGATCGATAACCTGCCGATCCCGCGCGTGACGGGGACCGGGATCGTGCGCTTTCATATGCCCGCTCTGCACCTGATCGAGGGACCCTACTACCTCGCAGTGGCTGTCCACGCCCGGGACGGCACGCCCTACGACTTCTGGCAGCGCTGCTGGGAGTTTTCCGTCTACTCCCGGGTGCGCGACGTCGGGGTCTATCGCCCGGAGCACCGCTGGGAGATCGGCTGTTGACCTCAAGGTCAGCACGTGCTATACTTCACGCGGCCTTTCAAGGAGCGTGTATGGACGAACCGGCTACAACGCCCAGCAGGCGCTTTTCCCGACGCCAGCGAGTGCGGGAGGCGATCGGGGAGGCACAGGTGGCGCTTGCGGAAACCGCGGGCATAGCCGCACCTATCCCGCGTCCACTCCATGGCCAGTGGTGGGGATATCGCGTCCGTCTCCAAGCGGCTGGGGTGCTGTCGACCTTGCCGCGTCCGACCTTTCCCTCGCGGCACCTCACCACGCTGGTCGTACTCCTCTTCGTGTGTCTCACCCTCCTTGGCCACGGGTACGGCTTGTATGGGCTCCCACGCAGCCTCGCTGCCGAGGGAGGATCCTCCGGATATATCCTGGCCGACGGACCTTCACAGGAGGTGCGAGACGAAGCGTTCGCCT
The DNA here is from genome assembly GCA_041082245.1 of Chloroflexia bacterium. Taxonomy (GTDB): domain Bacteria; phylum Chloroflexota; class Chloroflexia; order DTKN01; family DTKN01; genus DAOTVY01. The sequence continues at coordinate 1,338 of JBDOIE010000242.1, read as the reverse complement.
TCGCCGTGGCCCCGATCGCGCCTGTTGGAACACGGCCGGCTCTGGAAGCTTCCGACCCGATCACCGGGACCGAACCGTTCGCGCGCAGCGAAGCGATCACCTATACCGTGGTGCCCGGAGACACCCTCGAGACGCTTGCGGAGCGCTTCGAGGTGGCAGCCTACACGATCTTCTGGGTCAACCACCTGCACACCCCTCAGGATGTGGCACCCGGTCGGGTGCTCGTCATTCCGCCCATTTCCGGGGTGCCGCACATCGTACAGCCGGGGGAGACGCTGCAATCGATCGCTGACCGGTACGGTGTGCGGCCTGGCAACATCGTGGGATACCCGCCCAACGGGCTGAAGTACCCCTATCATCTCCGGGCTGGCCAGGAAGTCTTTGTCCCGGGGGCCGCGGCGTACATCCCAAAGCGCCCCGTGCAGGAAGGGGAACAGCCGCAGCCGCTCCTCATCCAGATGCCAGGCGGGGAGAAGTTACGCTGGCCGACGTGGGGGGAGATCACGGCGCCCTTTGGCTGGAGCCGCTCTTACCGCGGCTACCATCACGGGCTCGACATTGCCAACCGACGCGGCACCCCCATCGTCGCTGCCGCCTCCGGAACGGTGCTCGAAGCTGGCTGGGGCTCGCTGGGCTGGTACGTGATCATCGACCATGGCAACGGCTTCCAGACGATCTACGGCCACCTGGCGGAGCGCCCCCTGGTGCATGAGGGGGATGTGGTTGAAAAGGGCCAGCAGCTCGGCCTGATGGGCCGCACTTACGGACGCGGCGGCTACGCCTCCGGCGTACACCTCCACTTCGCCGTCCGCCACCGGGGTGCGTACGTCGATCCGCTCCCCCTGCTCGAGTGAGTGAACGCCTCCTGGCTGCAAGGGAGAACCGCGCGTTTCCTGTATGTAATTCGGCAAAACAAGAGGGTGCGCCAGTCGCGCGGGACTGGCGCACCCGGAAAGAACGCCCTATTAAGGATTATGGTTCCGGAACACGACCGGCAGGTAAACAGTGTACCGCGGAACCTGCACGGTCACATACGCTTCCCGCCAGAACGGTGCATGCATGCCGTCCGCGATCCACACCGTGTTCGTGATCACCCCACTCTGCGAGATGTCCGGGGCGACCTGGACCTGGAACGCCAACGGCATCTGGGTAGCCGCGTAGACCCACCCGCTCCAGAAGAGCTGCCCCTCCTCGTACACCATCCCCGGGGGCAAAGTGGCGGTGATCGGGGCCACTTCGAGCGGAAGGATGTCCGTGATCGTCGTCCAGGCGTCTGCGTTGCCCACGTTGATCAGCCGGATGGTGTAGGTAAATACCTCACCGGGACGCACCACCTCG
>JBDOIE010000213.1:0-16927 GCA_041082245.1 Chloroflexia bacterium | reverse complement strand
CGGGCAAGGGCAGTGCCCTTGTCCACCCACTCGCCTTTGAAGGAAAATCGCCGTGCTCGGCTCGCTACCATGGGACAGTTCGTGGGAAACTGGAACACGTTTGACGTTTGCGATATAGGGTCCTCTTCTCCCCGAACATCCGTGCGTCAGAGCTCCCGATGGGAATCGGGTTTGCCCGCGCTCCAGGCATGGGCTATAATGGGCGCGCATCGGGAAGCTCGGCAATGGAGGCGAATTATGGAACCGGGCGAAGCGTGTACAATCCTCGAACGCTACCTGCGGCCGGCCTGTTTTCCCCTGGGACTGAAGCTACTGGAACGCGAAGAGGATATCCCTCCTCGCGTGCGCCGGCCGCTGCAAGACCTGGGCATCCGCGTGGCAACCTGCCAGCTGTGGGCTATCGCCCGACGGTACGGGTGGACGCTCGCGGCAGGTCGCGATGACCTTGCCTGCCCGCCGGGCAAGATCGTCCTCGGCGTGGAGCCTGTCGTCCCTTACTACCTGGAAGGGCACCTGTGCGCAGGCATGTATACCGCGACCGCAGAGGCCGGCGCGCGCAGCGAGGCTGTTACGCCGCGCCTTCCCTATGGCAAATACCGGGCACTCCTTGCCGCGCCCCTCTCACGCATCCCTGCAGAACCGGATGTCGTGCTCGTGTACGGCAACCCGGCGCAAGTGCTCCTTCTGACGGCCGCTGCGCTCTACCGGCAGGGTGGACGGCTCGAAAGCTCCTTTGGCGCCCGGCTGGACTGCGCGGACATCCTCCCGGGCACGCTCCAGGCCGGCCGGCCCCAGGTGATCCTGCCGTGCTATGGGGACCGCATTTTCGGGCAAACCCAGGACGACGAGCTCGCGTTCGCTTTCCCTGCCAGCTGGCTTCCGGAGATCCTGGAGGGATTGGAAGGGTTGCACAAGGGAGGGGTGCGCTACCCCGTGCCCGCTTTCCTGCGCTATGCGGCCCGTTTTCCGGACAGCTACGAGCGCCTGGAGGCAATCTGGGCCAAGGATTCCGCGGGAGAAGAACCTGCAGGGAACACGTAGCCGCCGTCGGGCGTCACGGGGTTACGTATGGCCGAACTCTTGATCTGGTGGCTGCTTCTGGAGTTCCTGGGCCTGCTTGCGCTGCCGCTTACCCTGGTCCTTTTTCGACACCTTCCGGACCGCGGATGGCCGCTCGCACGCGTCCTCGGTTCCTTCCTGCCCGCTTTCCTATCCTGGACGCTCGGTATGTGGCAGCTGGCCAGCTACGGGGCGGGGTTGGTCTGGTTCTGCCTCCTTCCACTGGCTGCCTCATGGCTCCTCCTGCGCGATCGGACGATCTGGACATGGGTGCGCACGCGCTGGCGGCTCGTTTTGGGATACGAGGTGCTGTTTGCTACGTTCCTCTTCCTGGGAGCTCTGCTGCGTATCTACGGGGCGTGGGACGGGGCATCCATCAACCACACCGAGCAGCCGATGGACCTCGCGTTCCTGAACGGGATCTTGCAGAGCCGCCGGCTGCCCCCGCAGGATCCCTGGCTGGCCGGCTACAGCATCAATTACTACTACATGGGCTACTTTGTCGCCGCCTGCCTGACGCTGCTCGCGCGCCTGCCCTCCTCCGTTGCTTTCAACCTGAACCTCGCCGGGTTGTTCGCTCTCGCGGCCACCGGGTGCTTCAGTCTGGGGTACAACCTGACGGCCCTGGCAGAACGGAATGCCCGGTGGAAGGCTGTGCTGGTCGGCGGTTGTAGCGTCCTGCTCGTGTTGCTCGTGGGAAACCAGGCCGGTGCGCTGCAGCGGATCACCGGGAGCAACCAGGTGGTAGCACTGAATGCGGGTGAACTGGCGACCCTGCTCCTCGCCCGCCTTCGGGGAGAGAGCGGACCGGTTCTTCTGGGGCATACGGTCTATACGCCAGGGTCGTTCGGAGACCGCTTCGATGCCGTCACACCGACCGTGGGCAACCAGCGGGAAGACTTCGACTGGTGGTGGCCCTCTCGGGTCGTGTGGGACGACCGCCCGTCCTTGCAGGCGCTGGAGCGCCTGCGTCGGGAGGGGCTCGTGGGGGCAGCTTTCCTGAACTGGCGACGCTACGTATCCCCGGATGAAGCAGAGCGGTCTTACACGATCACCGAGTTTCCGTTCTTCAGCTTCTTCCTGGGAGATATGCACCCCCACGTGATGGCGCTTCCGATGCTGCTCACGGTGATGGCCCTTTCCCTCAACATGGCTTCGGCCCCCGAGCCCGGCGTGCGCGCGCTGGGCCCGGGGAAACGGAAGTGGGGACTCCTGATCGTAGCGGCGATCCTCGTCGGCAGCCTGTACGTCACAAACAGCTGGGACTACCCGACGGGCCTGCTGCTGCTGGGTGGAGCCTGGTTATGGCGCTGGCGCCGACAGTCGGCGAATGGGCACTTGGCCTGGCATCGACCAGCAGGAGAACTCGCCCTGCTCGTGCTACTGTCGGTACTGCTGTTTGCGCCGTTTCACCTGACGTTCCGTCCACTGGTCGGTTCGCGAGAGATTCCCGCAGAGATCCTTTCCGTGCCAGTACTCGGCAGCATCGTCCGTCTACCCCTGCTTTCGCAGATCGTGCGCACGATCGGCCCGGTGGTATGGGACAAGACGTCGTTGCATTCCGTGATCCTGCTGTTCGGACTGTTCCTGTGGCCAGCCCTTTTCTGGCTGGGCGCACGGTGGGCAGACCGCTCTCCGAAAGGCAAACGCTGGGCGGGGTTCGGGGTGACGACGGCCGTCTCTTTGGGGCTTGCGCTTGGACTGCGGTTCCCCCTCCTCCTCTGGATACCGTTTCTTTACCTCGCCTGGAACCTGCTCGACGGCGCGCCTCCCGAAGAAGCGTTCGTCGCGATGGTCCTGCTCCTTTCGGGCGTGCTCCTTCTGGTGTGCGACCTGGTGTACCTGCGGGACATCTTCGAGAGCCGGATGAACACCGTATTCAAGTTCTACTACCAGGTCTGGCTCATGCTCGGGATCGCGGCGGCCTTTGTGCTCGGCCAGGCGGGACGCCGTTTCCTCAGGCACCGCGCGGCCGCCGCGCTTTGGAGCGTGCCGTTCCTTCTCCTGCTGGCCGGGGCGCTCGTCTATCCGGTGTGCACCCTGCGCGGGCAGCTCGCGCGGGGGAAGCGGCCCTGGTCCCTGGACGGCCTTGCCTTCATGAAAGGCAATTACCCCGGCGACTATGCGGGCGTGCAGTGGCTGAACCGGAAAGCGGAGCCTGACGCGGTGGTGCTGGAAGCCGTGGGGCCGGAATGGGGCTATTATGGGCGGGTATCGGCCGCGACGGGCCGGCCTACCCTGATCGGGTGGGACGGCCACGAGTACCAGTGGCGTGGCGGACAGCCACAGGCGCTCCGGGAGATCCCGGCGCGCCTGGAAGCGGCACGACGGATCCTGGAAACGGCGGACCCTGCTGAGGCGCAGGAACTGTTGAAAGCCTACTCTGTCGATTATGTCTTTCTCGGTTCGCTCGAGCTGGCTCTCTCTCCCGAGGCACGCGCCAAGTTCGCACAGCTCGGCACGCTGGTCTTCGAGGCACCCGGGGTACAGATCTACCGCGTCCGGCCCGACCCCGACATCCCCAGCAGTGTCGCACCTGCGGGTCCCTCCGGAACGGCCGCCCGCCCAGGCGTGCGCTATGCGGCCGAAACCAGCGGTGTGGTACAGACCGCAGCGCGTTGGTAAGGAGGTTGCCTTGTTCGAAGCACGGGAACCCGATGTGACGCTCTTGCTTCAGGAAGCCGTGGTCGGCCTGTTCCTGGTCGAGGCGGTGGAACTCGACGCCCGACAGCACGGCACAGTGCACCTGCGCGGACGCTTCCTGGTGGAAAGCGACCGTGCGTACCCGGAGGTGTTCCGGCGCTTCCAGTCCCTGGGCTATACCCCCCTGTTCCGCGACGACGGCGCGCAGGGACAGCGCATCACGGCCGTGCCGGGGAGACTTCCGGCCGGGCGGCCGAACTGGAAGCTTCCGCTCGTGCTCTTCCTGGCTACGGTGTTGTCCACACTGTTCGCAGGTATGGAATGGGATCCAGCGCGCTCGCTCTGGGCCAACATCCTCTCAGGGGTTCCCTTCGCTGCAGGGCTGATGACCATCCTCCTGGCCCACGAAATGGGGCACTTCCTGGTCGGACGACGGCTCGGCGTGCCCGTGAGCCTTCCGCACTTTATCCCGTTTCCGCTCCCGCCGCTCGGCACCATGGGTGCCTTCATCCAGATGAAGGCGCCCCCGCAGAATCGGCGACATCTCCTTGCGGTCGGCGTCGCGGGGCCGCTCTCGGGCCTGCTTTTCGCGATACCCCTCGTGTTGCTGGGCTTGAGCCACTCTACGGTCCAGCCCCTGCCTGCAACACAGCCCTCGCTCATGGAAGGCAACTCGATCCTCTACGGCCTGCTGAAGGTGTTCCTCTTTGGCCGCTTCCTGCCGGATTGCTCCCCGGGAACGGGGCACACACCGTTCGAGATCCTGCGCATGGCTCTCTACGGGTGCCTGCCGGGGCACGGCGAGGATGTATTCCTCGGGCCGCTCGCCTTCGCGGGTTGGGCCGGCCTCCTCGTGACCGGGCTGAACTTGATCCCGGCAGGGCAGCTGGACGGTGGACATATTGCCTACGCCTTGCTGGGTCGGCGCGCCCGTTATCTCACACAGGCGATCATCGTCGTGCTGGTCGTGCTGGCCGCGGTCTTTCAGTGGTGGGGGTGGCTGCTGTGGGCCGGACTGATCTTCCTGCTCGGGAGACGGCAAGCGCTCCCGCTTGACGACGTCACACGCCTCAAGCCGTGGCAAATACTCCTCGCTTGCGTGATGATGGCCGTATTCCTGCTGACTTTTGTACCCGTGCCGTTCCGCGTGATCGTTCCGTAGCTGCCCAGACAGCGTGGGCGAAGGCAGAACCTTCGCCCACGCTTCGAACGAGGGTCACGATCCGGCCCTCTGGGAAAGCAGCTGCACGACCGAGCTCAGGAGCAGGTAGAACGACCCGCTTTCTCGTCCTGCGGCCCCGGGCGTTCGCCTAGCACCGGGGGTCGCCTGCGGCCAGGGGCCGCTGTTTCCCCATCCCTGGCCTATGCGAAGGGTGGCACGCAGCTCCGGATAGGGTCCGCCCGCCCCCGGGGTCATCTGGGGCAAAGCCGGCCGATGCTCTGCCATCCACTGAGCGAGATCTTCCGTTGTCAACCGCCGCCCAGCGATCGCGCGGAGCTGCTCGGGGGTCATCGCTTGCTCGATCGCCCGGAAAACTGCCTGCATTTCCGCCGGGTCCTGGATACGGCGCCCCTGCAGCGCCTGCCACAGGGGAAGGAGCGTTCGCGCCTGCTCGGGGCTCACCGCCTGATCCGTCCCCTCCAGGAGCAGCGTTCCGAGCGCAAGCTGTGTGGCCGCCGGCAAAGCGTCCGGGTAGGAGGTGTCCAGATTCGGACTCGTGTAGTTCAGGGATACGCTCGCCGCACTTCCGGCCGTCTGGCCGGCGCAGCCCACTACGAGTAACAGGATGGGGAATCCCAGCGCTATAACCTGAGCAATTCGCTTCCGCATCGGAATACCTCCTGATCGTAGTCGACGGTGGAGGCACACAAGGCCGAACTCCTCATTCGTGGCGCAACGCAACGATCGGATCGAGCTGCGCCGCGCGACGCGCCGGGTAGTAGCCGAAGAAAATGCCCACCGCGGCTGCTGCGGCAAACGCAAGCGGGATGGAACTGGGCACGAGGACGGCCCGAATGATCCCTAGGGCGTTGACCAGATACGTCCCTCCAGCACCTGCAAGCAGACCGAGCATCCCCCCGGCGAGGCTCAGGATGACTGCCTCAAGCAGGAACTGGAGCTGGACATCCCAGGGGCGAGCCCCCAGTGCCTGCCGCAGCCCGATCTCGCGCGTCCGCTCGGTGACGTTCACCAGCATGATGTTCATGATGCCGATCCCTCCAACAACGAGCGAAACGGCAGCGACCCAACCGAGCAGGGCCCGAAAGGTGGCCGTTGTGGACGCGCGCGCCTCGATGATCGCGTTCTGTGTGGTCAAGGTAAAGTCGGGAGACGAGGGATCGACGCCGTGGCGCGACGCGAGTACCCGCGTGACCTGGTCCATGACCTTTTCCATGACTTGAGGGCTTGCTGCAGAGACGTAGAGGAAGCGGATCGATTCCCCACCGAAGCGCGCGGGCATGTAGTACTTGAAGACGGCCGTGATCGGGATGTACACCTGCTCGTCAAAGTTCGTGTTCCCCACGACGCCCCGCTCCGCCATAACCCCGACCACAGTGAAGCGCTGCGAACCGATCTTTACCGTCTTGCCGATCGGGTTCTCCTCGCCGAACAGCTCCGCGGCGATATCGTGGCCGAGAACGGCTACCTTCTTCGTCCGATCGACGTCCTGCTCGGTCAGGAACCGGCCCTTCGCCACCCGCGATTCCCGGACCTTCGGAAAATCCGGGGTCGTCCCGACCACGGTAACCCCTTCCAGTGCGGCCGTGTCGCTGCGCACCACCTGACTGGTGTGTTGCTCGGCTGAAACGCCGTTGATGTCCTGCACCTGTTGCCGGATCGCCTCCAGGTCCCCGTACTCCAGGCGCGAAGGCCGCGCGGCGCCCGCGCGAAAGTCCCCGCGGGTGAACGCCGGACTGACCAGGATCAGGTTGGCGCCGAGGGCGTTGATCTGCTCCGCGATCTCGGCCTCTGCTCCGGCGCTCACCGCAAGCATCAGGATGACCGCCGCCACGCCGATAATCACGCCGAGCGTCGTCAGGAACGACCGGAGCTTGTTCAGCGAAAGGGCTTCCAGCGCGACCTGGATCGTCTGCCACAGGCTCATCGTTGTGCCCCCTCCAACGGGCGAAGGTACGTCCAGTGCCCGTTGTACTGGTCGGAAACGATCGCCCCGTCCCGCAGGAGCACCACACGGTGCGCGATCGCGCTCGCTTCTGGATCGTGGGTGACCAGGACAAGGGTCATCCCTTGAGCGTTCAACTCCGCCAGGAGCTCCAGGATCTCCCTGCCGGAGCGGCGATCGAGGTTCCCGGTCGGCTCATCTGCCAGCAGGATGGATGGCCGATTCACGAGCGCCCGGGCGATGGCGACGCGCTGCTGCTGGCCACCCGAAAGCTGGTTGGGCCGATGGCGCATCCGGTCCCCCAGGCCGACAGCCCGGAGCGCCTCCGCCGCGCGCTCCAGCCTTTCCCGGTCGGAGAGCCTGCCGTCGCGGCGGTACAGCAGGGGTAGAGCCACGTTCTGCAGCGCAGTGAGATGCGGAAGGAGGTTGTAGGACTGGAACACGAATCCGATCTTCCGGTTGCGCACGGTCGCCAGCTCGTTGCGCCCCAGCCGGCTCACGTCCCGCCCGTCCAGCAGGTACTGCCCAGAAGTGGGGCGATCGAGGCATCCGAGGATGTTCAACAGGGTCGACTTGCCCGAGCCCGACGGGCCCACGATGGCCACAAACTCTCCCCGCGCGATCCGCAGGTTCAGGCCCCGCAAGGCCTGGACCGCGACCTCGCCCACCCCGTACGTCTTGGTCAGAGCGACCGTCTCGATGATGGCGGTGTCTGTCAAGGCCGGCCTCCTTGCGGCATCTCGCCCGGGAACATCATCAGACCACCCGGCGCTACGATCGGGCTCGAAGAAGACGCGGAGCTCGTGGAAGTGCTCTCCAGCAGGACAGTCTCCCCCAGCTCCAGCCCGGAGAGGATCTGCGCCTGAACGTCGTCTTTGAGTCCGACCTCCACCTGACGCAGCTCCAGTGTACCGTCGGCACGGAGGACAAAGACCCCGTACTTCCCCGGCGCAAGTTCCCGCAGCGCTTGCAGCGGCACGAGGATAGCGTCGTGCGCTTCTGCGGCGATCACCTCTACCTCGGCCGACATCCCCGAAAAGAGGCGTACGGACGACGACCCCAGTTCGATGCTGGCCCAGGCCTGCAGCGCAGGGGTGCCGTCGACCGTCACGAGCGCCGGATCGACCCGGATCACCTGGCCGGCGAAGGTCACTTCTGGCCAGGCCTCGAAAGTGATGCGCACCCGGTTGCCGACCGAGACGCTGGCCAGATCGCTTTCCTCGACCCAGAACTGGACGAGCGGTGCGTCGAGGTCGGCCAGGGTCAGGATGTTGCCGCTTACCTGCTCGCCGATGCTCGCATCGACGGCGATCACGGTGCCCGTAAAGGGCGCTGTGAGCAGGGCTTTTTCCAGCTCCAGCTCCGCCTGCTTAACAGCCAGCTGCGCCTGTTCGACACTTGTTTGAGCGCTCGCGATCTCCGTTTGATCCGCTCCCTTGAGCAGATCCTGCAGGTTGGCGCGCGCGAGCTCCACCTGCGCCTCGGCCGTGCGGATCGAGATGTCCTGTCGTTCGAGGGCCGCTTCGTAGGAGAGTCGCGCCGCCTCCATCGCGGCCTGCGCGTTCTCCACCTTACGCCACGCCTCCGCTTCGGCATCCGCGTTCGCGTCCGGAAGTTCCCCTATGCGGGCTTCGATCTGGCGGTTCTGCCAGTAGATGTTTTCGTACTCCGTTTGCGCATCCCGGAGCGCGTTCGCGGCCTGGAGAAGGCTGAGTTGCGCCTGCTGCACGCTCACGGCGGTACTCACACGGGTGTCTTCCAGATTCGCCTCGGCCTGCTCCAGGTTCTTACGTGCGGTGAGGATCTCGGTCGCGTTCGCCCCCGCAAGCAGCTGGTTCAGGGCTGCCTCGGCCTGTTGCAACTGCAACCGCGCCTGCGCGAGCTGCAACTCGAGCTCCTGGGTGTCCAGGCGAGCCAGCACCTGCCCCTTCGCCACGCGGTCACCAACCTGCACCTCAAGCGAAGCCAAGACCCCGCTCGTGCGGAACCCCAGGGCGATTTCGGCTCCTGGGACCAGGTTTCCTTTGCCGGTCACCGAAAGGACAATGTCCCCCCGGTACACCTGCGCCGTTTCCTGGGTCGTCGTATTCCTCTCGCCGTTCCGTGCCGTAAGCAGGCGTGAGGTGCCGTACGCCCCGGCACCCACAACCAGTACGAGGACAACGACCAGCAACCATCGCCGTTTCACGCGATCCTCCTTGCGTTCTCCACCAGAGTCACCCTGTGTGGCGGCGCGCACAGTGCCATAAAGCATACCAGGCAGTTTTGAAAAACCGGTGGAGAAGCGGTGAGGGGGAACTGGAATTCCGTCGTTGACATCCCCAGCGCGCTGTGCTAAGATACACGCGGGCTGGCCGGGCTCAGGGGGCAAGGATGCCGAAAGGGAAACGCCGTGCGGGTCTGAGTGCGATGTTTTGGATCCGCTTTTCCGGCATGGTGCTGTTCGCCCTCCTTTCCCTCCGGGTGGCTCTGAGCATTCCGGGCGCCTTGCTCTATCCGGAGAACTGGCGTTACGTGCTCACACTGGTGCTCGCAGGCGCCGGGATCGGACTCTTGCTGACGCCCACCCTTACGGTTACCCCACTACGCTGGCTCCGCGCTCAGGTACGTGGCGTTCCGACCCAGGATCTTGTCTCCGGGCTGATCGGCCTGTTGGTGGGGCTGGCGGTCGCCGCCCTTCTGGCCGTCCCGGTCTCGATGTTGCCCAGACCGGCCGGCCAGTTCCTCCCGTTTCTGGTTAGCGTGGTCCTGGGTTACCTGGGGCTCGCGATCGGTCTCGCGCGCAGTGCCGAGATCTACGCGCTCATCGGTGGAACGCGCTCGAGCGCGGCGGGCGAGGGCGCCCGCCCGGCCGGGATCCTGGTGGACTCGAGCGTCATCATCGACGGGCGCATTGCCGACTTGTGTCACACCGGTTTCCTGACTGGCCCTCTGATTGTCCCCCGGTTCGTCCTGCGCGAGTTGCAACGGATCGCTGATTCGGACGATCCGGTGCGCCGCAAGCGCGGGCGCCGCGGGCTCGAGGTGCTGAACCGACTGCAGAAAGAGGGGGCGATCCCGGTTCAGATCTCCGACCTGGATGCCCCGGAGGCCGGGGACGTGGACAGCAAACTGGTCCAGCTGGCGCGGGAGCGCGGCTGGCCGGTTTTGACCACGGACTATAACCTGAACCGGGTGGCCGAACTTCAGGGAGTAACGGTGCTGAATATCCACGACCTGGCACAGAGCGTGCGGCCGGTGGTGCAACCGGGCGAAGAACTAACCGTGCGACTTCTGCACGAAGGAAAGGAGTACGGCCAGGGCGTGGGATACCTCGACGATGGCACAATGGTGGTGGTGGAGGGCGCAAAGGATCGGATTGGACAGCAGGTCCACGTGACCGTGAGCCGGCTGCTGTCCACGTCCGCTGGGCGGATCGTCTTCGCGCACCTGACCCCGGGCAAGAGCGAGCAGGAGAAGTAGGCGGTGTTCCTCGGGGAAAGGGTCTATGCCCTGATCGTCGCAGCCGGCCGGAGCACACGCCTGGGGAAAGACAAACTGTATCTGAAGCTCGGCGGGCGGCCGCTGCTTGCCCGCTCCGTTGAAGCATTCCTCGCTACGCCACTGGTCGACGAGATCGTGGTCGTGGTGCGCGGAGAGCGGCTCGCACGCTGCCGTGCCCTCGCCCAGCGCTATGGCTGGCCCCCACAGGTGCGCTTCTGTATCGGCGGGGAGCGCCGTCAGGATTCGGTCCGCCTGGGGTTGCAGACACTTCCCTCCGAAGGATGGGTACTTGTGCACGACGGCGCACGGCCGCTGGTAACCCCCGAGCTGATCGCGCGTGGCCTGGAGGTGGCACGGGCTGTTGGTGCTGCCGTCCCAGCTATACCGGTTGCGGATACCGTCAAGCGCGTTTCCGAGCAGGGCCTGGTGGAAGAAACGTTGCCGCGTGAGCAGCTCGTCGCGGTGCAGACGCCGCAGGTGTTCCGCATCGGGATGCTGCGCGAGGCCCACGAACGGCTCGGGCCGGGTGCGCAAACCTTCACAGACGACGCCGCCTTGCTGGAAGCACTCGGGCAGCCGGTAGCGGTCTTTCCCGGCGACCCGCTGAACCTGAAGGTGACCACGCAGGAAGACCTGGAACGGGCTCGCTGGTTATGGCGCAAGCGCGGGAGGAGCGATGCCGGAGTGGCGGGTTGGCCTGGGGTATGATATCCACCGCCTGCGCGCGGGCCGTCGCTTGGTGCTGGGCGGGGTGGAGGTGCCGTACGCGCGCGGTCTGGTGGGCCATTCGGACGGCGATGTCGTGACACACGCGCTCATGGACGCGCTGCTCGGAGCTGCCGGCCTGGGGGATATCGGGGTGCATTTCCCGCCGGACGACCCCGCCTTCAAGGACGCAAACAGCCTGCTGTTGCTGGCAGAAGTTGTGAGGCGGCTCCATGCGGCCGGATGGAAGCCGGTGCAGACAAGCGTTGTGCTGGTGGCGGAGCGCCCGCGGCTCGCGCCGTATGTGAAAGAAATGTGCGGACGGCTGGCGGCAGTGCTCGGGGTGCCTGTGGACGCGGTGGGCATCCAGGTGACGACGAACGAGGGGCTGGGGGCTCTGGGCCGGGGAGAGGGAATGGCTGCCTGGGCCACGGCCCTCGTATGCCGCGAAGGAGGAGCGGCATGAACACCGATGCGGCGCTGGAAGCGGCGCGGCTGGTGGCGCAGAGCCGACGGGCTGTAGCCCTGACCGGAGCCGGGATCAGCACTCCGTCCGGGATCCGGGATTTCCGCTCCCCGGGGACGGGCCACTGGAGCCGGGTGGACCCGACGGAAGTGGCCTCTATCCGCGCGTTCCTGGAGCATCCGGAGCGCTTCTATGCCTGGTTTGCCGAGTCGTGGGACGAGATGTCGGAAGCGGAACCCAATCCGGCGCATCGCGCGCTGGCAGAAATGGAAAGACGGGGGATCCTGCGGGCGGTGGTAACCCAGAACATCGACGGCCTGCACCAGAAGGCCGGCTCACGCGAGGTGCTGGAGCTGCACGGCAATGCGCGCCACGCGCTCTGTATGAAATGCGGAGCGCAGCAGGAAACAGCAGAGGTTCTCGCCCGCTTCCGGCACACGCGGGAAGCCCCGCGTTGTGTCTGCGGCGGGTTGATCAAACCGGCTGTGGTGCTGTTCGGGGAACGTCTGCCGGCGGAGGTGCTGCGCCGCGCCCAGGCAGAAATTGCTGGTTGCGATCTCTTGCTGATCATCGGCTCCTCGCTCGTGGTCACACCGGCGGCGGACCTGCCGTGGCTCGCGATCCGCGGCGGGGCACCACTCATCGTCTGCAACCGCGAGGAGACATGGGCGGATCGTTTCGCGCAGGTGGTATTGCGGGAAGACGTCGCAAAGACCGTTCCCGCGCTACTGCAGGCGCTTTCCTGAGCGCGGAGGCAGGGGGAAACATCGACGGGCCGTCTAGGGCAGCAGGTGGAAGGCAGTGGTCACGATCCGCAGCACGACGAGCGCTCCAAAGAGCGAAAACGCTAGGATCGCGATCCGGATGAGGTCTCCCCGGACGTGCGCGTACTGGGCAGGATCGATAAACGATGCGCGTCGGTCGCCGATGTGGAAACGCGAAGCCCCCGCAGGACGGGAGGATGCCTTGGGGCCGGTATGGGCTTGTGGTGTCTTCCTGGGCATAAGTCCCCCTGATCAGGCCTGACCCCGGAGCAAAGAGGCGGCAAGCAGGACAACGTCGCGCTTGCCCTCGTTGCGCCAGGAAAACGGAGCGTATCGGCGCTGATACAGCACGTCGCCAGGTACCAGGCGCAGCGGCTCGTTTCCGACGGTGCAGGTGAGCTCGCCCTCCAGAACGTAGTAGAGAGCCTGTGCCGCGGGAAGCAGCGGGCCTTCACCATAAGCACCGGGTCGGAGAGCGATCAGCTCTGCGAGGACGGGCTGCGCTTCGGGTGGGAGAAGGGAGCGGCGCCGCACAGGACCCGGGTCATCCCCCAGAAGGCGACTTGCCTGTCGCGTCACCAGCCCGTGGGGTACCAGTTCCTCGGCGAAGAAGTAGGTCATCGGCACGCCGAAAAACGTGGCGACCTTGCGCAGGTTTCCGACAGAGATGTTCACAATGCCCCGCTCGAGGCGGCTCAGAAAGGAGGGCGTCAGGCCCGAGCCCTCGGAAACCTGTTGCAAGGTGTACCCGCGTTCCTGCCTGAGCAGACGCAGACGTTCTCCGAGTGTGGGCATTGTCGCCCTCCTGACAGGGTCCTGTGGAGTGGAAAACCCTCTCCACGCGGGCAGTTTCCAAAGGAATCCCGCGTGCTCATTATAGCACAGGTGGGGCCGGCCGGCAGAACCCGGCCGGCCCCCGCGCTCCTACTGGAGCTCCACCACGGCGCCGGCTTCTTCAAGCTTCTTCCGCGCCGCTTCCGCCTGCTCCTTGCTGACCTTCTCCAGGACCGGCTTGGGGGCTCCTTCCACCAGGTCCTTGGCCTCCTTGAGGCCCAGGCCAGGGACGAGCTCGCGCACGACCTTGATGACCTGGATCTTCTTCGGGCCCCCGTCCTTCAGGATGACCGTAAACTCGGTCTTTTCCTCGGCCGGGGCGGCTGCCTCGGCAGCCGCCGCTCCGGGTGCCGCTACGGCCGGCACGGCCGCGACCGCCACAGGAGCCGCCGCGGAGATCCCCCAGCGTTCCTGCATCATCTTCACGAGTTCTGCCACTTCCAGGACGGTGAGCCCCTCGATTTCGCCAAGGATCTTTTCGAGCTTTTCCGATGCCATCGTTTCCTCCTCAAACCTCATTCAAGTTCAGGCAACTTGCTGTTCCGAGCGTTGCTGCAGCACGTAAACGAGCTGACGCAACAGTTCCGACAGCCCGCCAGCCAGGTTCGCGAGCGGACCCTGTACCGCGCCCAGAAGCTGACCGAGAAGCACCGGTCGTGGCGGCAGGGTCGCCAGGAACTGCACCTGCTCCGGCGAGAGCACCTGTCCCGGCATCCATGCGCCCTTCACCCGCAGTGTGGATAGCTCTGCTTGCTGGGCCAGGATCGTGCGGGCGGCCGCGACAGGGTCGCCGTGGGCAAAGGCGACCGCAGTGGGCCCCTCGAGATATGGGTCCACGCCGGCGATTCCCAGTTCTTCCATCGCGATCTTGAGCAAGGTGTTCTTGACGATGTGATACCGGGCACCGGCCTTCTCGAGATTGCGACGTAGGCCGGTCAGTGCTGCCATGTTGAGGCCGCGGTAGTCCGTGAGGACGACCAACTGGCTCTTGGCGAGCTGTTCCCGCAGGAACGCCACCGTTTCTCTCTTCTTCTCTGTCGGCATGCAGACCTCCTGTTTGCCCTCAATAGAAAGGGCTCCTGCGCCCCAGACACAGGAGCCCCGGGCGGCATGAGCCGCCGGTGCACGGCTTGCGCCTCGGCAGGCGGGAAACCCTTTCATCCCCGGAGGGAACCTGCTGTCTGGGGCGACTCGATTGTCCAGCTCGCAACGACCTTTATACAGCCGGCTTCAGTGCCATTGCCTCCGAGAGATCGAGCTTGATGCCTGGCCCCATGGTCGGGCTCAAGACGATATTGCGAATGTAGGCGCCCTTCACGGCCGCCGGCTTTGCCCGGCGGATGGCGTCGATCAGGACGACCAGGTTCTCGTACAGTTGGTCCTCCGAGAAGCTGACGCGGCCGATCGGGACATGGATCAGCCCCTGCTTGTCGTTGCGGAACTCGACCTTGCCACGACGGATTTCGGCGATCACCCGCGGCAGATCTTCCTGTGGCACGACAGTTCCGCTCTTGGGGTTGGGCATGAGTCCACGACGGCCCAGGATCTTGCCGAGCCGGCCGACCATTCGCATCATGCTCGGGGTCGCGATGGCCACGTCGAAATCGACCCAGCCCTCCTTCTCGATCTTTTCCACCAGCTCCGTGCTTCCCACATAGTCGGCGCCTGCCTCGCGGGCGATCTTCTCTGCCTCTCCCTCCGCAAAGACGAGCAAGCGGACCCGCTTGCCCGTCCCGTGGGGCAGCACCACCGTCCCGCGGACCTGCTGGTCCGCCTTGCGCGGGTCGATCCCCAGGCGGAAATGGGCATCCACGCTGGCGTCGAAGGAGGCATAGGCGACCTTCTTCACCAGTCCGACGGCCTCCCGCACGGGATAGGCCCGGGTGCGCTCGACGAGGTTCGCAATCGCTCGATACTTCTTTCCACGGTTCTTCATCGTTTCCTCCGGATGTGGTCCCAGCGGGCTTCTAGCCCTCCCACGGCGTATCCGGCAGTGGATCCGCCTCCTCAGTCGACGATCTCGATCCCCATATTGCGTGCGGTTCCGGCAACGATCCGCTCGGCCGCTTCGAGGTCCGTCGTGTTCAGGTCGGGCAGTTTGGTCTGGGCGATCTCACGCAGCTGCTGTCGGGTGATCCGCCCGACCTTCTGTCGGTTCGGCTGCGGAGAGCCCTTTTCGATCCCGGCCGCACGCCGAAGCAGGTCCGCCACGGGGGGCGTCTTGGTCACAAAGGTAAAGGACCGGTCCTGATAGACGGTGATCTCCACCGGGATGATCATCCCAACCTGATTGGCCGTCCGGGCGTTGTATTCCTTGCAGAAGGCCATAATGTTCAGGCCATGCTGACCCAGGGCTGGACCAACCGGCGGGGCCGGGGTCGCCTTCCCCGCGGGGATCTGAAGCTTGATGACAGCCACAACCTTTTTCGCCACGCTACACCTCGCTGTGCTGACGGTGTCGGCCCGCGTTCACGGCACCAGACGCTCGATCTGCATGAAGTCGAGTTCGATCGGGGTCTCGCGCCCGAAGAAAGAGACCAGCACGCGGACCTTGCCTTTCTCCTGATTGATCTCGTCCACAATCCCTTCGAAATCGGCAAAGGGCCCGTCGATGATGCGCACGGCCTGACCCACGGTGAACTCCACCCGGATCTTGGGAGCCTCGGCCTCCATCTGCTTGAGGATCTCCTGGACCTCGTGCTCGGGCAAGGGCACGGGTTCGCTCCCCGGTCCAACGAACCCGGTGACCCCGGGCGTCTCCCGCACGACATGCCAGGTCTCCTCGGACAGGATCATCTGCACGAGGATGTATCCGGGAAAGATCTTGCGCTGTACTGTGCGCCGCTGGCCGTCGCGGATCTCGATCTCGTCTTCCGTGGGGACGATCACGGAAAAGATCTTGTCCTCGACCCCAAAAGTGCGGATGCGCTGTTCCAGGTTCTGTTTCACCTTGTTCTCGTACCCGGAGTAGGTGTGGACGACGTACCAGCGTGCCTCTTCCGGCACCTGGCGCGTTCCCTCTCGCGGGCCCGCGGCGGGACGAGAGTCCGATTCGCTCTCGCTCCGTTCGCCGCTCGGTGCAACCCGTTCTTCGTCCATCCATATCCTCCGGCCGGCGTCCTGTGCCTCCACACCACAGGGATCGGCGTCGATCTCACAATGCGGCCAACAGCCGGTACAGCTCCGCAAACAGGGTGTCGAAAAGCCACATGATCAGTCCGAGGACTGCCGAAAGCACAAGCACCACGAGTGTCAGGTTGCGCGTCTCCCTTGGCGTGGGCCAAACGACGCGACGGATCTCTGCCCGCGTGTCTCGCAGGAACTCGACAACGCGGTTCGGCTTGCGCGGCTTTTCCTTACGCGTTCCTTTGCTCAACCCGCCACTCCTTACCGAGATGTACCGTACCAAACACACCCTGGCAGGCCGAGAGGGACTCGAACCCCCAACCTGCGGTTTTGGAGACCGCTGCTCTACCCGTTGAGCTATCGGCCTGCGCGACACGTGCCCAAAACGGGCACCCTATTCACTTTACCTCCCGGTGCAGCCGATGCTGCCGACACCGGGGACAATACTTGCGTAGCTCCAACCGTCCCGGATCGTTCTTCCGATTCTTTTCTGTCGTGTAGTTATGCTCTTTGCACTCTGTACACGCCAGGGTGATGATCACCCGGTTTTCCTTTTTCGCCACTGTCCAGCCTCCCCTACTCCAGCAACTTGGTCACGACGCCGGCACCGACCGTCTTGCCACCCTCACGGATGGCAAACCGCAGCCCCTCCTCGATCGCTACCGGCTCGATCAACTCCACCTCCATGTTCACATTGTCCCCAGGCATCACCATCTCCATCC
>JBDOIE010000209.1:0-15894 GCA_041082245.1 Chloroflexia bacterium | reverse complement strand
GCACTACTGGCTCGACTGGACGACCGATGGAAGCACTTCCTACTCCGGCCCGTGGGCGCCGCCGATCACCATCCTCGGGCAGACCACGACCGGCGACGCGTATCAGTACACCACCGCTTGGGCGCCGGCGCTGGACAGCGGCACCTCTACCCAGCAGGGGATGCCCTTCATCATCGAGGGCAGCGTCCCCCAGCCAGTGGATGTCCCGTGGCTCTTCGAGGAGCCGACCAGCGGTACGGTCGGGCCCGGCCAGTGCCAGGACGTGACGGTGACCTTCGACTCCACCGGGATGGCGCCCGGCGTGTACACCGCGGGATTGCTTATCGCCAGCAATGACCCCGATACCCCGGAGGTAACGGTACCCGTCACGCTGACGGTGCTGCAGCCGGCGGACATCCTGACCGTCAGCTACGAGATCGACGACCTGACCGTCTCCTTCGATGCCACCGCCATTGGCCCGGATCTGGAGTTCGCCTGGGACTTTGGCGACGGCACGGGCGACACGGTCGAGGACCCGGTGCATACCTACCCGGCCTGCGGCTTCTACACGCCCACCCTGGTGGTCAGCAACGCCTGCGGCTCCGATTCCTGGAGCGAGACGCTCTTTGTGGGCACCGAGATCGCCGGGGTGGACTTCCTCTACAGCCCGAGCGAGCCGGTCGCCGGCCAGACGGTCTACTTCACCGCGAGCGTCGCCGCCGGGTCCCTGCCTATCTCTTATGAGTGGGACTTTGGCGACGGCGGCACGGGCTCCGGGGATCAGGTCAGCCACGTCTTTGCCGCTGCGGGTAACTACACGGTCACGGTGACGGCCACGAACGCCTGCAGCGCCGGCGTGGCAACCCATACGATCCTGGTCCGGCCGGCCCTGTACTGGATCTACCTCCCGATCGTGTTCAAGGCCAGCCTGCCCTGAAGGAGAGGCTTTTCCTCGAGGAGGCCCGCGAGGCCTCGTCGAGGGTTCAGCGAAGGCCGGGCCCCGGGATGGGGGCCCGGCCTTCTTTGGCTGGAAAAAATCGGAGCCAAGCCCGTTCCAATCAGCGAGCCTGGAAGCGAGGTGGACACCCGCTCCCTTTGGCCCGGCCCCCGAAGCCGTGTCGGGACCCCGCAAGCGATCCTGGAAATCGGGCTCTCGAACAGCACCCCAGTTAATGGCCCGGCGTCGCTTTGCAGCGACGCCGGGCCGTCCCTTGTCTTTTCCAGCGGATCGCTATTCCCACGGACGGGGCGCAACCCGTTCCCCGCGCCAATCGAGCAGGCCAACACCGCTTTCCCGAGCCATTTCTTCCACACCGCCGTACAGGCGCAAGCCAAAGATGTAGGGCAGATAAGGCTTTCCTACACCTTCCTGCTCCAATCGCTCCTGAAAAGAGGCCTCCTCCAGACGCTGTAGCCATTCGCCCACTTCCCTGCGGCGCACCCGTCCCTTCACCTCGACAAGCACCCAGAAGCAGGTGCCTTCCGGCGATTTCACAGCAACCACTACATCGGCTTCGCCGTCCACAATCACCGCGAACGGTTCCCGCAACAGGCGGAACCCCTTTCTTGCCAGCACGTCTCGCAGGACCTCTTCCGCGTCGACCTCCAGATCCAGACCCAGACGGTTCGCCAGCTGCCCCACTTGCTTGCTCATATCCCTCATCTGCTGCGTAAGCTGCGCAACCACTTGCTCCGTGTGCCGCTGTGCCTCCGCCAGCTGGTCCAGCCGCTCCTCGGTGCGCCGCTGCGCCTCCGCCAGCGCCTGCACCGTCGCTTCCAGCCGCTCCAGCCGCTCCTCCGTCCGCCGCTGCGCCTCCGCCAGCTGGTCCAGCCGCTCCTCGGTGCGCCGCTGCGCCTCCGCCAGGCGCTCTATCGCTTCCCAAACCCTGCGGAAGTGGCCGTCCAGCTCCAACCGGAGGCGGCCGAGCTCACCTTCCATGATTTCTTTGCGCAGCACCTCAGATCGCTCGTCGACGATCTCGCGAGCGATCTGCCGCATCCGCTCCTCGACCTCTGCTTGCGTCATAGCAAAAACCCTCCTTAGCACTCCCTTTTAAAGAATTTTAGCACGCCGCCTCAAGGAAGGCAAATCAGGGGGTGGGGGGCAACAGCTACGCGGGGGATTAGCGCTTTTTGCTGAAGCAGAACAGCACGAACCCCAGGAAAAGGATGCTCCAGTAGTTGATCACCCGATCGAGCAGCCCGACCGCAAAGGCCAGACTCTGAGGTTCCATCCCGGCGGCGAGAAGGGCCGCCGGGAGAAACAGGGGAAGGATCCACCCGAACATTGCTTCCACGGCCCCCAGGCCCGCAGGTGTGATCGGGAGCGTCGTGAGGAGGGAGCTTGCAAGCGCGACAAAAACAACCACCGGCATCCCTACCGATACCCGGACCGACAGCGTAACGATGATGGACTGGAACACCAGGTAGAAACGGAGGCTTTCCAGGACCCACACGAGCATCGTCTGAACGAGGAGCAAGGGGAAGGTCCGTCGGCGGAAAGAGAGAAGTGTACCCTCGAGGAACCGATCGTAAAGGCCCTGGAACCGTTTCGGTACGTACCGCCGCAGTGTAGGCCCGAGAAAGCGCATCCCGAAGAGCAACCCCACAGCGAGCAGCGCCAGCGCGATACCGCCCCCGTACACAGACCGGGCCACTGCCCGGTCTGTCGCGGTCGCTGCCTCCGGAATGCGCGGGCCAAAGAGCGCCAGGCTCGCCGCAAGGAGCAAGAGGAAAAGGAACAGCATGTCGAGCACCCGCTCGGCAAAAATCGTGCCGACGGTGCGGGAAAACGAGGCGCGGGACGAGCGGTGCAGCAGGTATCCCCGGTACAGGTCCCCCAGCTTGGCCGGGACCAGGCAGTTGGCGAACCACGACAGGTAGATGATCTCGGTCAGATCGGGCAGAGGCAGGGGGCCTGAGACCTCCTCCGACCCTCCCGCGTTTCTCAGGAGGAGCTGCCAGCGCCAGGCGCGCAGCGGAAAAGTCGAGTAGAAGGCCAGGAATCCAAGGCCGAAGAGCAGGGGCTCTGCCCGGCGCATATAGGACCAGACCGCGGCGGGATCGATCCGCAAGCGCCAGACAGCGAGCACCACGAGCGCGGCCGCAACGAGGAACGAAGCCAGCGTGCGCCAGTGGAGCAAACGCCGCCTCAGGTCCGGTTCTGCCGGGGATGGCTCTTCGCCCGCCACGTTCGCTCCTTAGGGGGAAGCGGCCTCGACCCGGGCCCGCTCGAACGTTTCCAGCCGCTCGGCCTGGTCCTGAAGGATCAAGGCCTCGATAATCTCGTCGAGATTCCCGTCCAAAATGGCCGGCAGATTGCTGAAGTTGCGCCGCAATCGGTGGTCCGTCACCCGGTCCTGAGGGAAATTGTAGGTACGGATCTTTTCGGCTCGTTCGCCCGTCCCGATCTGCGCGAGGCGTGCCTCGCCGAGCTCCCGCATGCGCTTCTCCTGCTCCATCGCATAGAGGCGCGCCCGCAGCACAGCAAGGGCCTTCGCCTTGTTCTGGAGCTGGGACCGCTCGTCCTGGCACGTAACCACAAGCCCTGTAGGCAGGTGTGTGATGCGCACTGCGCTATCGGTCGTGTTCACGCTTTGCCCACCGTGACCCGTGGAGCGAAAGACGTCGATCCGCAGGTCGTCCGGGTCGATCACCACCTCCACCTCGTCCATCTCCGGAAGCACGGCGACCGTAGCCGTAGAGGTGTGGATCCGGCCGCTCGCCTCGGTGATGGGAACCCGCTGCACCCGGTGCACACCGCTTTCGTATTTCAGACGGCTGTAGGCCCCTTTCCCCTTGACCTCGAAAATCACCTCTTTGAACCCCCCGAGGTCGTTGGGGTGGGTGTTCATCAGCTCCACTTTCCATCCCTGGGACTCGGCGTACCGCGTGTACATACGGAAGAGGTCTGCTGCAAAGAGCGCCGCTTCGTCCCCGCCGGTTCCGGCCCGGATTTCGACAATCACATCCCGCTCGTCGTTGGGATCCCTGGGCAACAGGAGCCGCTTGAGTTCCCTTTCGAGCGCCTCCAGCTGCTCGCTGAGTTCTTCCACTTCCTCGCGGGCCAGTTCCGCCAGCTCCCGGTCGTCGCTGCGCGCGAGTTGTTCCGCTTCCTCGAGCTGACGCTTTGTCTTGCGGTAACGACGGTAGGTGGCTACCAGCTCTTCCAGGCCGGCCAGCTCCCGCCCGTATTCCTGCAACAAGCGAGGGTTGGTGGCGACCTCAGGTTCCGCCATCAACCGCTGCAATTCCTCGTACCGCTCGACCACCTGATCCAATGCCGCAAACATCGCTTCTACCTCGTCATCGGCCCGTTCCCGAGGCACACAAAAGCGGGCCCACCCGGCCCGCTGCATCGTTGTCGGGCTAGAGATCGGAAATGAGCAGCCGACGCAGCTCGCGCAACCTCTTGCGCTGCTGCGGTGTGAACCGCCCTCCAGCCGCCTGGTCCGCCAGCAGGCTGTGGAGCTCTTCCTGGAGCCGCGTGAACTCGCTCTCGCTCAGGCGGGGCAACCCCTCGCCTTCCCACTCGTAGCGGTCCAGGTAGAGTTCGTAGTCTTTCGGGTCGTAAAATAGATTCGGCCTTGACATCTGTACGGCTCCAGAAAGGCGGTATTCGCCAGGTGTCCCTATTGTATGCCCGGGGAGCCGGTTTGTCAAGGCGAGAGGGCGCTCCGCAGTTCCTCTACGCTCTTCCGCGCATAGAGCCAGGCCGGGCCCAGCTTCCCTTCCGCCAGTGTCCGGTCGAACACCAAGAGGAGCAAAGAGGCTTCCGTTACCGGAAAGGCATAAAGGTCGTAACGCGCTCCGGTGAAGAACAGGAACCCTGTCAGGCGATCGTCGGCAAGCAGGCGTGCCATCTCTTCCCGCACCATGAGCACGCGCACCACCTGGGCAGCCAGGTCTTCCGCTTCCGGCACCCGTACCCCCCCTTCCCGCAACAGCACCTGGCCCTGCACATCCACCAGCAATGCCAGAAGCGGCCCGATAGACGCCACAAGCTCCTGCAATGCCCGACTGACCCTGGCCTGTTGCTCGGGTGTCCAGGTCACCGCACGCCTTTCCTGCACGGGGACGGCGGCGGTTCCCGCCTCGGTACGGCCCACAGGTTTCGCTGGAGTGACGCGCAGAGCCTGCTGCACACGCGGGGAAACCGGGGGCCGGGAGGAGAGCGGTTCCGGCGGTACAACCTCGGAGGAAACCGGCGTTTTTCCGGGCGGCTTGAAACCGGGCCCTGGAACCGGGATCGGCACCTCCAGTGCCCGGCTGATCAGCGCCGCCACCTGCTGGGGTTCGGCGTCACTGAGCAGACCGAACACGCCCAGCGCCTGTGCACGATTCTGGATCGCCGGGGTCATCGGTACACCGACGAGTACCACGCGCGTGGTGGGTGAGAGTTTCAGCACCACCTCTGCAAAGTCCATCCCGCCCATGTCGGGCAATTGGTAAGGGGCCACCACCAGCACGTACGGCGAACCCCGGACCTCCCAGAGCGCCTCGTTGGCCGAGGTGGCCACCGTCCAATCGACCGCATCGCCCCAGAGCTCGATCTGCATCTGTAAAGCAGGGGCCATACCGTCGGGGCCGGCAACCATCAACGCTCGCTTGGGCATCGCGCTTCCTCGCTAGGCGTCCTCCCGGTCCGCACGGGGGAGGGCAAAGTAGAATGTGCTCCCCTTCCCCACGTCGCTCTCCACCCAGATGCGCCCCCGATGGAGACGCACCAACTCGCGGGCGATCGAGAGGCCGAGGCCCATGCCCCCGTGCTCCCGTCGGAGCGAGTCCTCTACCTGGTAGAACGGCTCGAAGATGCGCTCCCATTCTTCGCGAGGGATTCCTGGTCCGGTATCCTCCACCGCTACCACCACCTCGTCCCTTTCTGCCCGACCCCACACGCGGATCGACCCGCGTGGAGGCGTGAACTTGACGGCATTGGAAAGCAGGTTGCTCACGATCAGGGAAATCTTCTCATAGTCTCCCCGGACCGCGGGAATGTCTTCGGAAAGCTCACACAACAAGCGCTGCTGCTTGGCTTCCGCGGCTTTCCGAAATCGTTCGACTACCTCGCGCACGAGCACTGGCAGCAGGATACGATGGCTGACAAGCGACATCTGTCCCGCTTCTAGATAGCGCAGGTTCGTCATATCGTCGACCAGCTGCGTAAGCAGGGTCGCGCTCTCGAGGATCGCCATCACCTCCTCGCGCAGTGCTCCCTCGACCTGGTCGCGGAGCATCATGGCATACCCAAGAATAATCGAAAGCGGCGTGCGCAGCTCGTGCGCCGCGATGTTCAGAAACTCGCTCTTCAGCCGGTCGACCTCCTGCAGGCGCCGATACGACTCTTCGATCTCCCGGAACAGGCGTGCTTTCTCCAGTGCGATCGCCAGCTGGTTCGCCAACAGGCCGGCAACCTCCAGGTCGCTCGCCTGGAATGGGCCGCCTCCCGCTTTTTCGCTCAGGTTCAGGACACCGAGCACTCGATCACCACTCCGCAACGGCACCGAAAGAAACGAAGGGCTGCGATACCTGTTTTCCCGGGGCAGAGGGCAGTTGCTCAGCCGAGGATCCTCCCGTACATTCTCGACGAGGAGCGGCTCGCCCGAACGGCAGACGTGGCCAGCGACCGATTCCGAGAGTCGATAGGATGCCCCCACGGGCGCTTCTTCGGGCAGACCGACCCCGGCCGTCAGGCTGAGCGTCTCCTCCCGTGGATGGTAGAGCATGATGGAACCCCGTGTGGCCCGGGTCTCCGCCATCGCAGCCTGAAGCGCGGTCTCCATGAGTTCGTGCGGGTCCAGCAGCATGGCGAGCCTTTCGCTCGCCTGGACGAGGTGCATCAGCGCTTCCGAACGGGCCTGCTCGCGGACGAGCGCGCGCTTCGCGAGGGCACCCGACACGGCCAACCGCAGGTTGTCCAACTGGAACGGCTTGGGCAAGAAATCGGAAGCCCCCTGTTTGACCGCTTCGATCGCCGCTTCGACGGAGGCGTATCCGGTCATCACCACGATCGCGATGTCGGGAGCAAACTGGCGCACACGGCGCATCAATTCGAGACCGTCGACCTGCGGCATCCGCACATCGAGGAGCAGGAGGTCATATGTCTCCTGCCGGATCATCTCCAGCGCCTGAACCGAGCTGGTTGTATAGTGCACGTCGTACCCATAGCGGCGCAGCGTGCGCACACACAGCTCGCAGATCGTCTCCTCGTCATCGACCACCAGGATCCTGGGTCCCTCGCTCATGATCGCCCCGCATTTCATCGCCATCCGTTACGAACAGCTGAACCCGCTCTACACGCACACGCGGAGGCAGGCCTAGGAGCCCGAGGAGCTGTTCCAAACGGGCGCTCCCTTCGTGGCCCCGGCCGAGCACTACCCGCAGGCGGCCGCGCAAGGCCGACCAATCTCCCAGCACAACGGCACATACCGCCCTTCGTAGATCTACAGTGCGCACTTGCCCACGGCGCTCCTCTTGCACGGGCCAGCTGTCCGCTTCCAGGAAACGGCCAAGCCGCTCCTCCACAGCCTCCCTGGGAGGCGGGGAAACCACCTCGACCTCGTACTCTGCGCCCTGCAGCCGGGTCGTCAAAGCCGGAGCGTTTGGCGGAGCTTCCCGTACTTCCATTAGTTCCAGCCCCGCGGGAAGCTGCGGTGAAAGCCGCGTCTTCACGGCCTCCGGTTCGAGCCTCGTGTTCAGTTCCACTTCCATCCATTCCCGCCGCGCCGTCATCCCGACAGCCAGCGGAAGGGCCAGCGAGATCCGGGCGTGCGGATGAAACCCCGACGAATAGCGCAAAGGAAGGCCGGCGCGCCGCAGGGCCCGTTCCCAAAGTCGCATCATATCCAGATGCGAAAGGAAACGCAACTTCGATCCCCGGGCAAACACGAAATAGTATCTCGCCGGCTTTTCCATTGTCACGGGCCTATGGTATAATTAGGTTGTCTATGGACAGCTATCAAGTCTCATAGGGGAACCGAGATGTCTTTCCCGGACTCACCGCCTCGACATACATGGCTGGTGCTCCATCGTATTTCGGAAATGCTCTCCAACAGGACCGGCCTCGCGGAAACGCTCGCCGCCATCGCCGACGCCGCGCGCCAACTGACCGGAGCCCGGCAAGGCGTATGTATCCTCCTTCCACCAGGGCGCCCCCCGGAGTACTACGGTAGCGAGGAGGCGGTCACCCTGGGGCCGTTGCTCCTCGAGGCACTGGAGCACCAGGATCCCTCTCCGAACGGTACCCTCTCCCGCGCGGCGCTCCAGATCTCGTGTTCCGAGTCCGAGACCGTAGTGGCTCTGGCGATGCGAATCCCGAACGACTGGACGGTACCGGGTACCGTGGCCGCTGTCTACGAAGCTCCGCCGGATGAGGAGGCTTCGCTGATCCTTTCTTTCCTCGCCCACCAGGCGGGCATCGCCGTCCACCGGTGGCATCTGGATACCATCATCGCGGAACGGTATATCACGGCCATCCAGGCCCTGGCCTCCGCGATCGATGCCCGAGACCCCTCGACCCATCGCCATTCCCAGGCGGTCACCGAACTCTCGGTGGCCCTGGCACGAGAACTGGGCCTCAGCGAAGAGCAGGTACAAACGATCCGCGATGCGGCGATCCTGCACGACATCGGCAAGATCGGGATCAGCGAAGAAATCTTGTTCAAGCCGGGCCCGCTCACTTCCGGCGAGCGCGCCGTGGTCGAGGCACACCCGGTGGTCGGCGCATCGATCCTGCTGGGAATTCCGCATATGGAACCTCTTATCCCTCTCGTGCGGCACCACCACGAACGGTACGACGGAACCGGTTACCCCGACCATATCTCCGGCGATCAGATTCCCCTCGGAGCACAGATCCTGGCGATTGCGGATGCTTTCGATGCCATCACGACCGAGCGTCCCTACCATCGGGGACTCAGCATCCCCGAAGCCTGTGAACTCCTCCGGAAAGAGGCCGGAACGGCTTTTGCCCCGGCTCTCGTGGAAGCCTTCGTCCGAATGGTGCTGCGCCGTCTCCGCGAGGTCGCTCCAGAAGACGGGTAAACTAGCGCTCCGCGGCCGCCTGGGGGCAAAGGATTTCGATGTTTTCCACCGGCACCTCGAGTACCGCTCCATCTTCGAGTTGAACCTCGGCAACGCGCCCGCGTGCACCGCAGACGACGGGCCGCGCAGCGCGCGGAAGGGCGACAACCGTGCCCGCGCGGCCCAGGTGCGCATAGCTCAGGAGCCGTACTTCAGCTCCCGGAAGCAGCGTTTCGCCGGGGCTCGGTTCGGCCTCCGCCCCTGGCAGCGGAATGATCACCTCCGGAAAGCGCAGGTTCGGGCCGTGCAGGCAGGTTCGCCCGTCTACTGAAACCTCGGCCCCGTCGTGCGCGGCCAGCAGCTCGAACGTCCGGCGACACATTGCGCGACGACCGAATCCTTCCGTGACGATCAGCGTGAGGGGGAAACGGCGCTGTGCGCTATCCGGAGGGAAAGACCAGTCGACAACGCCTATCTGCCAGCGGCCGGGATCGGAATAGCCCAGGAAGCTCGCCAGCGCCTCCTCCGAGACACTGCCGGTGATGATGCCACGTACCTGCAGCTCCACCGCACGCTTCAACGTGGCGGCCGACACCGTCGCGCCTCCGATCAGGACGCAGAATGCCAGACGCTCGTCCAGCATTTCCGGAGCCAGGTCGTCCCCTGGATCGGTCACCACCACACGCATCACACCGTGCTGGATCCCACCGAGGCCGAAAGCTCCACGCACAAGCACCCCTGCCGTCTGGATCACTGCCGCCCGGTAAGGCTCGACGCTCACGACAAAGCCCTTGAGATGGGCCAGTACCTCGAGCGGTTCCGCCGGCGGGACGATCACAACGTACCCGCGCTTGACCTCTGCAGTGGACAGGGTCCCGGCGATGGGAGCCCGCCAGACGCGGGGCCGGCCGCGGCGCGTCTCTACCACGACCTGCCCTGCCTGGACTTCGCTCCCGTCCTCCAGCACCAGGGAACGCTCCAGCTCGCCAGGGTCGATCCCCAGGACCCGGGCAACACGGAACCGCTGCCCGCGGACCGGAACGAGGGTACGTCCGATTACGTCGTCCGGCTCCACACGCTGGCCGGCCCGCACGAGGATCTCTCCCGCAAAAGGCAGCTCGCGTCTCCGGGTAATCTGTGTGAGGGGATTCAGGGTCGGCTGAAAGATCGGGTATTGGACCGCCACGGTTCACTCCTCCTCTATCGGCTCCGGCTGCGGAAGAGGAGGCTCCTGGAAAAAGCTCTCCATTTCCTCCCGGGTATACGCCTTGAACTGTTCGAGCCATTGCCGCAGATACTTCCGACGCACCTCGGCATCGGGGGAAAAGCGCAGCGGGCGGCCGCGCGCATCCACGATCAGGCCAAGCGCCCCAAGGCGGATGCGATCGCCGTTCTGTGTGGTTAACCGCTCCCCCCGGCGGCCCAGGCCGACCGAGACCCCACGTGCAGGCAGGACGGTCAAATGCACCTCATCCCCCCAGTACGAGGGCACAGAAATCACCTCGCCCCAGCGTACCTCGACCTCGCGGCGCATCCCGTTCACGAACTCGATCTCCAGGCGCAGGGCCACCGCTCCCTCCTTCCCGCGCCCCAGAGGGACCAGGCACGGACCCAGGTGATACAGCCCATCCTGCAGGAGGACACAGGCGGCTGCATCGGGTTGTACCGCAGCCAGCGCACCGAGCGAAGGAAGCAGGCAGAAACGATCCAGATACAGGTCCACGAACCCGATCGGAGTATCCCCGCGCGGCTGCAGCCCGTCCAGAAGGATCAGCGCAGCCTGAGCAGGGCGCGGTGCTCGGACAATTCCGCCGCCGCTGGCCACCACCATCTCATAGCTCTGTGGTGCCTGTTCCCAGAGCCGCTCGGTCACCGCGGCCACAGCTTCTCGCGCCGCAGCCTGCTGCAGCAGCAGCTCCTGCAGCGTATCGGGCACGGTACACGGCCGCAGCGCCCGGTTCAGCAGCCACTCGCGCACCTCGCCATCGGAGATGGGGAACGGCAGCCAGCGGGCGATCCCCGCGGACCGCTCGGCCAGTAGCCGACCCATACCGTAGCCCAACCCGAAATGTCCCAGCACCACCCGTGCGCACCGATCGCCGTGGGCACGCACGGCTACCGTAGCACCGCTCCCCACGTCCAGCGCCAGCACTTGCCGCTGATGGTGCGCTGCCAGAAACCGTGCCGCCAGTTGCAGCCCCATGTAGGGAAGTTGCACCGGTATCTGCGACCAGGCTTGGAGCCCCTCATAGCCCGCCATCCTGCGCAGGCATTGCTCTTCGTACAGGCGAGACAACACTTCGTGTGTGGGCAGCAGCCGCTCTTCCCGAACCCGCGGACGCACGTTATCCGCAAAGTGCAGCGACACACGGTCTCCCAGTTCCTCTCGCACAAGTTCCTGCGCACGACAGTTCCCGGCATAGACCACAGGGGGGAGCCCCGAGCTCGGCTCCAGTTCGGGCCGGGCCGAGCGCGGCGGGAGCGCTTCCGCCAGCGCACGCACCAGGACACGAACCGGAGTCACGTTGCCGCCGTCTACTCCGCCGACCAGGAGCACACAACCTGGCACCAGCCGCTCGAGGGCACGCCACCAGGCATCCGCGCCTGCTTCTCCTTCCTTCGCGGCGAGCGGATCTTCCCGCAGGACCTGCTCTGTGGTCACCGTGCGGAAAGGCACTGCGTAAAGCGTCTCTACGGCACGCCGTGCGCTCTGCGCACTGATGTCCCCCGTCACAGCCAGGATGAGCACAGGCAGCGATCCTGCGGCACTGCAGGTTGCAACGAACGCATCCACCCCCTGTCCGTCACGGCTCTGAGGGATGCGCAACCTCCCCTCCAGCAACAGGCTCCGGCCGGTGGTGCGCTCGAGCTCAGCGATCGCCTCCCGTACCGCGATGGTGGCATCCGACAGCGGTGGTTCGACCGTGCTCGGAACTTCTTCCTGGGCTACCATGCGATAGGTGTCCGCCCCAACGAGGTCCACCAGGGTCACCCGGGTGTGCTCCATCCCGCAGTCCGCGACCAGAATCGCTCGCACATCCAGTTCTGCGTGCATGCGCCATCCTCCTCACGGGAGAATCGTTCCGAGCCACTGCCCCAGAAACTCCAGGCGTTCCACGACCGCGTTGAGCAGCGAGATGGCACGCGCTCCCAGGAAAGCCCCCAGAGCCACGAGCAGCGACCAGCGTCCGAGGCGCGCAACGCCGCCCAGGGCTTTCCCCAGCACACCTTCCCGACGGACGGTGAAGAAAAGGCCCAACAGGCCCAAGAGGACGATTGCCACCGTGATCAGGTTGTCCGCCGCACCTGCACCGCGCAGGGGGAGAAGCGTTGCCCCCACCTGGGGGATCAGCGTGCCCATCAGGGCCCCACCCACTGCGAGCGCTGAGCCGACCCCGAAGGCGATGGCCAGCGGCCAGGAAACAAGCCAACGAATGGGGCGATACATCCACGCGAACAACAGTATCCCCCACAGCAGACCCAGCACGGTCATCGCCCGGGACACAGGGTCGGACCCCGGCCCGGGCACCACTGCACGCATGGCCTCAGGGGCCAGAAAGCGCTGCAAGACGATCAGGACCGCGTAGCCGATGGCCGTGCCGAGGAACAGGTGCTGGGCAAAGCGGAAAAGCGGGTTGCGGCCGATCAGGTAGCTGTATACGATAAGGGTCAGGAACGCCGCGATCCACATGCCCGCAAGCTGTGCGCTATCCATCGGCCAGTCCTTTCTATCTGCCGGAGCCCTCCATCCCTCCGCCCAAGGGCAAGAGGTTGCCCAGCACCACGAGCGCGACCAGGCCCAGCTGCGCCACTGCAAGGACGTTCAGGCGCTTCTCGAGCGGAAGGTCACGGTGCACGACAATCCCCGACATCCGGTTCAGCCAGTCCTCATACTCGAACGCGGCTCGGAGTCCCCATAGCGCGCCATCGGGGGAAATTCCTCTGGCCTGCATGTAGGGCTCCAACACAGGCCGCAGCTCGGCTGGAGCGATCAGCACACAGGGAAGGTGCGGGTAGCGGCTGCGAACCTGTTCCAGCCACGCCACCGCCTTGCTCTCTTCCCCGGCCATCACGACAAGCAGGTCGATCCCCTCGAGACGGCCCAAGCGTTTCCCCAGCGCGTAATATTCGACCGGCTGGCCGAACAGGTGGTCGACAGGAAAAGTGGCAGAAACCGGTTGCGAGGTCAACAGCCGCAGGGCACTTTCACCACCCGGTCGCATCGCGAGGTTCAGAAAATCGGTGCCGTACGCGACCCCTTCGTATCCCGAAGCATCGCGCGCGCTTTCCCATACCTCCTGCGCGATGTACCCTCCCTGGAAGGTCGTGCTCACGGCGACAACGGCCGGCCGCTTGCGGGGGTCTCTCTGCGGATCGATCGGGCGCAGGAGGTGCCGCATCAGCGCTGTACCGAGCGGATGCATCTCCCCGGCCCGGTGTAGATCCCAGTCAAAGGCCACAAGCACCAGCGGAGGATCTTCGCCAGCCGTCGAGCGAAGGACCTGGTCTATCCGCTCCAGCACCGACCAGTTTTCCTGGGCGATCTCCGGCGGAGAGGAGGGCAGGACCCATCCGACCAGGAGCACTCCCAGCAGGAAAAGTCCCGGCCAGCGGCCGCTCAACCAGCGGAAGAACCGCTTCAGCAAGGAGGGAGCCGGGGATGGCCGTTCCTGGGGGACCGGTTCGGGCGCAGCCACGAGCGCCGCAAACAGGTCCGCTGCCCGTCGACGGGCGGGGGAGAGCGGTGGCAGCGGAGGACGTGCGGTCGTTCCGACCGGAGCGGGTTTCACCTCCTCCTCTTCACCCAGACGTTCGAGCCAGCTCAGCGTGGGTTCCGCTGGGACTTCTTCCACGCGCTCCTCTTCCACCCGCAGCCAATCCGGCAGCTCGAGTCCTTCAAGGAAAGAGGCCTGTGCACTTTCCTGGGGCTGTAGCGCTCGCGCCCAGTCAGGAACACGTTCCCCCTCTGCTTCGGGCACATGGGGCAACCACGGAGCAGGTCCGGCCTCCTCCGCGGAAACTTCTACCTCCGGGAATTCGCCGTGTGGCACCTCGGGGAGCGGGGTCGCGCCTTCGGTGGGCACCGCTGGCAACCCGGCCTCTTCCCCAGGACCGCCTTCTTCTACGTGCGCAGGAGCGGCTTCCGCAGCCTCCTCTGCGGGCGGACCGACCCCCTCCTCCCAGGTCTCTGCTTCCATAGCAACCTGGCCCGCCTCCTGGCCCCACCCTGCGGGCAACCCCGCTTCCCCCGCAGCACCGGAGGGAACGGGTTCGGCGGTAACCGCAGGGATCTCGGCCTCTTCCGCAGGGGTCGTCGGCCTTTCGGCAGCCGCCTCAGGAGCACCGGGCCAGGATGGAAAGACCTCTGCCTCCCTCTTTTCAGTTTCCGCCATCGCCAGCCAGGCTGGCAACTCCTCCTCCAGTCCCTCCAGCCAGGGCTCGGGAGCGCGCACGGGCTCCTCCGGCACGGCCCGCGCCTCCTCTTCCTCAGGCCGGGGAGCACCGGCAACAGGCATCTCCTCCCCAGCCGGCCCCTCCTCCGCAGGAGCAGCCTCTTCCGCAAGCCACGGCGGAAGCCCTGCGCCGGCCCCTTCCTCAGGCCCCACCACAGGACCGGCCACCCCCATCTCCTCCGCGGCCGGCCCCTCTATCGGGGCACCTTCTTCCACAAGCCACGGCGGAAGCTCACCCGCCGCCTCCTCCGCAGGAGCAGCCTCTTCCGCAAGCCACGGCGGAAGCCCCTCCGGAGTTGCCTTCTCCTCTGCGGGGCCCTCTTCGAGCCACGGCGGCGGTTCTTCGCCCCCTCCGGCACGAATCGCCGGTCCCGGTCCGGCAGCCAGCCCTTCACCGAGTTCCTTCAACCAGGAAGGGATCTCCTCGGGTTCCTTCCCCGGCTCTTTCTCTTCCCGCAGCGGCTTGCCACACCGTCCACAAAAGAGGAAGCCGTCCGGATTCAGCGCACGACACTTCGGACAGACAATCACCACCCCCTCCTCCCGCCGGTGACCACGATCCAGGTACGGTTACTCGGCGTAAGGCCGCTCCAGGCCCAACAGGATGCGCATCCCGGTCGTCGCCGCCCCGATCGCAGCCCCGATCAGAATCACACGCATGCCCGCAGCCGCAGGCACACGCAGCAGCCATTCCTGAAGCCTGGCCACCGGGCGCAAGAACGTCCAGGACGAGGTGATGGGAACCTGGCCGAGCAAGATCACGACCGCCGTGACGGTGACCAGGATCGTCTCCACGTGGCGCAGCCGCAACGCACGTACGATGCCCGTGGCCAGCGAGAAAGCAAGCAACGAGAAAAAAGTCGTCGCCAGAGGCTCCAGGATATACCGGAACACCCATTGCACCAGCGGATCGCCGACCCCGTAAGACCCAGGGCGCAGCCCCAGAACGAGCACCACGGCCATCGCCAGGAGCAACACCAGGCTGTACTCCCAGCCACGTTCTCGGGAAAGCAGGCGCCGTCCGTGGTACCACACCAGGTTGGCCACACCGACCAGGACGGCAAAAGCCGCGATGATCGTCGCCCACTCCACGAGGCCGTTCAGCAACGGGGACAACTCTGGAAGGGCCACGAAAAAGTGGATCAGGACAAGAAACCCGATGACCGACCCCAGGAGCCAAGGCAAGACGACCGTTGCGATCCGCCTCACCAACGGTATGCCTCCTTTACGGCAAAGGCATCCAGAAGAGTGACTGGAGCAGCTGCACCGGCCCCCCTAGACTGGCTACGACGACGCCGATGAGGATCAGGACGATCACCACCAGACGAACGACGTCCTGTGTGGCCACACCTGCTGCTCGGCTTGGGCTCGGTCGGAGGTAAGCCCCCGCCGCAAAGATCTCCTCCCCCAGCAGGAACGCTCCTCCGGACAGGGGCAGAAACGG
>JBDOIE010000203.1:0-1269 GCA_041082245.1 Chloroflexia bacterium | reverse complement strand
GGAACGGTCGGGCGGACCTGGTGGCATTGGGCCGCGAGTTGTTACGTCACCCCCAGTGGCCACTGATGGCGGCGCGCGATCTCGGGCAAGCGATCGCCTGGCCGAAGCCGTACGAGCGGGCGAAGCGCGGTTAAGAGCTTGCGAAACCGCGCAATGGAGCGCCGGTAGGGAAGTCAGCTTCCTTTTTGGGGGCAGGGATAAACTTCCGATAAGGATTCTTATGTAAAAAACACGGCGCTCAGCCGCTCCAACGTGACATAATCGCAGAATTGCGCGACCCAGCAACTTCAGGTGCAGAATCGAGGTGAACCTTGCGCACGATCGCGGTCGTCAACTTCAAAGGCGGAACGGGGAAAACCACCACCGCCGTAAACCTCGCGGCCGGCCTCGCGCGGGTCGGACAGCATGTCCTCCTCATCGACGCCGATCCCCACGCAGGTCTCACCCACACCTTTGGCGCCCCTCCCTCTCCATCCCTCTCCGACGTCCTCGCCGGCCATCTCCGCCTCCCGCGCGCTATCTTCCCCGCCCGGGAATCGATCCACCTGCTCCCGGGCAATCCCACGCTCTCCAACGCGGCCCGCGAGCGTTCTGATTATGTCAAGTTGAAAAAGGCCCTCGGCAGTGCCCTCCGCGCTTGCGCCGATGCCTATGACCTGGTCCTCATCGACTGCGCTGCTTCCCTCATCCCCCTTACCGTAGCAACCCTCGCCCTCGCCGACGAGTACATCATCCCCACCCAAGTCGAATACCTCTCCCTCCTCGGCCTGAACCAGGTGCTGGAAACGCTCGCGCGCATCCGCGCCCCCGGACGTCCTCCCCACCAGGTCGACAACCTCAACGTAGCCCTCATCGTGCCCACCTTCTACGATGTGCGCCGCCGCGTCGCGCGGCTTCTCGTCGCGCGCCTCCGGGAAACCTTCGGTCCCCGGGTCGCGCCTCCCATCCGCACCAGCGTGCGCTTCGCAGAGGCACCGGCGCTTCACCGCACCATCTTCGAACACGCACCCGGGAGCTCTGCTGCTTTCGACTACCAGCGCCTCGTGGACTACTTCCTGCAGGTCCCTTCCGGTTCGTGGGCGCCCATCGGCCTCCGCAACCGATTCGATCCCAGCATTCCGCTCCAGGCCCCACCCAGGGCCCAACCCGCAAGCCCCCGACCCGCGCCGCCGGCTAAGCGTACAACCCCCGAGGAAATACCTCTACCCTCACCCTCCAGGCCAACAGCCGTTCCCACGCCCGAAGCCGCGCTCCCACCACCCACGGAAT
>JBDOIE010000184.1:0-20762 GCA_041082245.1 Chloroflexia bacterium | reverse complement strand
CTAGGGGCGCTGGCCGGCCGGCCAAGGGCGGAAACCGGTGGTCGGGAAGCTCTCCCGGAAGCGCCGCGCGCGGTGCGGCAAGAACTCCGCGCGCAGGCGCCCTTCCTCCGCCGGTACCTCGCGACGATCGCGATCGCCTACCTGGGGGCGGCGCTCGTCATTCCGTACCTCAACCTCTTCTTCCGGGACCGCTTCCACCTCCCGGATGCCACCCTCGGGTGGGTCTTTGCCGTCTCCCAGGGGGTGACCGGCCTGCTGATCGCCCTGGCGCCGCTCGTGGCCGACCGCTGGGGCCGCATCCGCGGGATGACGCTTACGGGGCTCGCTTCCATCCCGCTCGTGCTCGTGATCGGGTTTGCCCCCTGGCCGGCGGTCGCCGTGGGCGCCTTCTGGCTTCGGGCGGGTCTCATGCGCATCGGCAACCCGCTTTACGATGCGTTCTACCTGGAGCACTTTTCCCCGAGGACCCGGGCGACGGCGAGCAGCCTGAACCAGATGGCCTTCAACATCGGCTGGGCGCTAGGCAGCCGTCTCAGCGGCCGTGTGCAGGATCGCTACGGCTATGCGCCGCTCTTCTTCGGCACCGCCCTGTTCTACCTCCTCTTCCTCGGGCTCGCTTACCGCTTCTTCGCCCGAGAGGACCGAAAAGGCGGCGACGGGCCAACCGGTGTTGCGCCCCTCAAGGGTACCGCCTGAACGACAAAGGCGTTGCTGCCGCCGGACGCCGCCATGCACCGATCCTGAGGTCGGGACAGGCTGGAACACAATGCCATCACTCCGCCCCCCGCAGGGATAAGAGCAGGGTTTGGTGTCCCAACCGGTGCCCGCCGCGGGCAGGGCGTCCCTTTGTTCCAACAGGGAGCCAGAACGTCGGTCGATCCTCACCCGAAGCTACCGGCGCCTTCGGGATCTCGATACGCTGGCGGGGACCCGCCTCGCCCCAACGGGCGGCGTACGCGCATCGAAGGGTAGCGCGCACAGCGAGCCGCATATCGAAACCGAAAAGCCGGCCGGCGCATCCGGCGGGCCGCCCGTATGACTCCGTTGAAGACAGGAACGCCCTGGACAGCGGGTCGCCCCGTTTGCCGCGCCCACCGGGTTGGGGTATAATGGCCGCGCTGTTCGCTCGGAAGATCGGAGCAGGGTTCTGCTCCTGGAGCGCGGCAAGGAACACCGCGTGCCGAAGAGGAGGCCTTGTTCTTGCGTCCGCTCTCCCGCTGGCGTCCGTTGCTCTACGCGCTGGTCCTGATCGCCCTGGGGGTGCCGGCCTACGGCGTCCGTTCGCCCATCTCCATCGACGTCGGGGCCCTGGGGGATCGGGCTTTTTTGTGGGCAAGTCCCCTTGGGACCGACCTCGGGTGGAACGGGGACGAACACCTGGCAGCCGAACAGGTGAACTACCGCTGGTCCAAGCGCGTTTCCTGGCTGCGCTTGCCGGAGCTCGGCTGGAGCGGCCCGACCACGATCACCTTTCGGCTGCGAGCCGTCCGTCCCGCTGGGGAGCCACTTCCCGAGGTCGAGGTGCGCGTAAACGGGGCGACCGTCGGCTACTTCCGGCCCAGCGGGGATTGGGAGACGCGCAGCTTCTTCCTCCGTGAGATCCCCGGCTCCACGGCCGACCTGGAATTGCTTCTGCAGACGTCCCCCTTCATTCCGGGCGGTGAGGACCGGCGCTTCCTGGGGGTCCAGGTCGACCGCGTGTGGCTTCAACCCGGCAGTGCCTGGGCATACATCCGTCCAGGCTGGCGTTCGCTGCTGCTGTGGGCAGGGGCTGTACTGCTTGTCGGCTGGTCGCTCGAGCGGAGGCGAGCGCGCCTTGCGGGCTGGATCACCGGAGCCCTGGTGCTCGCGGTGGTGCTGGGCCTGGCCTTCCTGCGCCCGTGGCTGACCGCCTTTGCAAGATGGAGCCTGATCGCGGCCGGGGCCCTGTTTATCGTTTCCCACTGGCCGTCGCTTTCTGGGTACCTGCGTCGGCTTGCGCACCGGGCACGTCCGTTCGGCTTTCAGGCAACCCTGGCCGGTGTCCTGCTCTTCCTGCTGCTCGGCTACGTGCGCTGGGCCGTGCGCGCGGTGCCCCATATGGCTCCGCGCCCCGATGCGATCGCTGCGGTCATCTTTTTTGGGCTGGCGGTGGTCTACGCGGCCTGGACGCTCAAGGCCCCCTTGCGGCGGTTTGCCAGCGGACTCGACCACGCCCTGCGTCGGCCGTGGCCGGCCGGCGTGCTCCTGTTCCTGCTGCTCGCTGGAGTCACCCTGTACGAGGGCGAGTTCGTGCGGAGCATGCGCTTCATCGGCCACGCCGATTACGCCGATAACGCGGTCGTCGCGCGGAACCTGCTGGCTGGACGCGGATTTACCGTCGATTATGTGACCCAGTTCTACCGCTTTTACCCGGGCATTTCCCACCCCCAGGAAACCTGGCCGCTCCTGCAGCCGGTGCTTATCGCGC
Source organism: Chloroflexia bacterium (assembly GCA_041082245.1). Classification (GTDB taxonomy): domain Bacteria; phylum Chloroflexota; class Chloroflexia; order DTKN01; family DTKN01; genus DAOTVY01. The sequence goes on along the minus strand of JBDOIE010000184.1, from coordinate 18,313 downwards.
CGTTTTTCCGTCTCCTGGGGGATTCCCCTATGGCGGCAAAGCTCCCTAACCTGCTCCTGCAGCTGGGACTGGCGCTCGCGCTCTATCTGCTGGCATCCCGCTGGATGGACCGGCGCGTGGGGCTCGTCGCCGTGCTCCTGACGTTGCTGAACCCCTTTACCTTCCGCCTGATCATCTTTCCCACAAGCGACCTCGCCTTCACCCTCTTTGCCCTGCTGACGCTGGGCCAGTTCTTCCGGGCGTGCGAGCGCGAACGGGGCGGGGAGATGCGCCTCGGTTCGTACGTCTGGGCTGGGGTCTGGGCCGGCCTGATGATGCTGGCCAAGCCGAACGGGGCGTTGTTCGTGGCGGTCTGCCTCGTGTGGGACCTCTACCACCGGGCGCGCGAACGCCGCTGGGGCGGACTGCTGCGCGCCTGGCCGGCGTTCGGTATCCCTGCGGCATTGCTCTTTGCCCCCTGGGTTGTCCGCAACCTGGTGCTGTTCGGACAGCCGGTCTTTTCCACGGAGCGTTTCGATGCCTGGATCCTGAAGTACCGCGACTGGGAAGAGATCTACCGCATCTACTGTCTGGACCCGGCACGGTGCGATCTTCCTGACCGCTCCTGGTTGCTGCGCCACGGCCTCGACCGGGTGCTGCAGGCCATCGCCACCGAATTCCGCCGCTGGTGGAACTATTTCTCGCGCGACCAGGGCTCGCTGCTGCGGCTGCTCGGCTCGGCGCTAGCGCTCTGGGGCGGCCTCACCCTGGGGCGGGAAGCGACCGGGGAGAAAAAGCATGCACCGGTACGGCTGTATGGCCTCGTGGCCACCGTTCTGGCCGTTTTCGGCCTGTTCATCTGTACGTACTGGCACGTGGAGGAGCGCTACTTTATCCCATTCATCCCATGGCTTGCGCTCCTTGTATCGCGCGCGCTGTGGTGGTTCCACGACGCACTGGCCTACCGGCGGGACGAGGCCGGACGCGCGGTTCCAAGCTCGGTCGGGTGGCTGGGCCTGGCCCTGGTCGTGCTCGCATGCGCGTATCTCGTCCAGCCGTTCTTCGGGGAGGTCACGCAGAAGCGCGCGATGGACCAGGAGAAGCAGGAAGAGTTGCTCGCTTACACCTGGCTTGCCGAGCATACATCCCCCGCAGATGTGATCATGACGCGCGTGCCCTGGCAGCTCACCTACTACACGCACCGGCGTTCGGTGATGATCCCCCAGGGGACGCTGGAGGACGCGCTCGAGGTCGCGCGGCGCTACGGGGTCACACTGCTCTTCTGGGAGGGAAACGCACGGAGCCTGCGGCCGGCCCTCCGGGAGGCGCTGGACTCCGGGCGCTGGGCGCTCCTGTACGACGCCGGGGGCATCCGGATCTACCGCTTTCCGGACGAGGGATGAGATGAAAGTGTGCATGCTGACCTCGTCCTATCCGAAGTACCCCGGGGAAGTGACCGCCCCGTTCATCGAAGAGATCGCGGCCGGGATCGCCGCCCTGGGCCACGAGGTGCACGTGGTGCTGCCGCGCCACCGGGACCTGCGGCGTCCCCCGGTCGATCGTGGGGTACATCTCCATCCGTACCCCTATGCCCCGGTGCGGGCGCTCAACGTCTGGGGGTACGCGGAATCGCTCGTGGCGGACGTCGAGGTGCGGGGTCGGGTGTATCTGGCGGCTCCTTTCGGGCTGCTTGGAGGCCTGTGGGCACTCCATCGGGTCGCGCAGCAGGTGTGCCCGGACCTCCTGCACGTGCACTGGGTGCTCCCCAACGGCCCCTTGGGCGCACTGGTCGCTGCCCGAGCACGGGTGCCGCTCGTCCTCAGCCTGCACGGCTCGGACATCTACCTCCCGGAGCGCCACCGCTGGCTTCGCCCGATCGCCGCCTGGACGTTCCGTCGCGCGGCGGCGATCTCCGCCTGCAGCGGGGATCTTGCGCAGCGGGCCGTCGCGCTCGGGGCGGACCCCGGGAAGATCCGTGTGATCCCCTACGGGGCCGATCGGGAGACCTTCCGGCCGGCCTCGCCCGAGGAACGGGAACGTGTGCGTGCGGAGCTCGGGATGTTGCCAGGGGAGGCGTTGCTTCTGGCGGTCGGGCGCCTGGTGCGCAAGAAAGGGTTCGATGTGCTGCTCCGGGCGTTGCCCCGGGTGTTGACCGAAGCGGGCCCGGTGCGGTTGGCGCTGCTCGGGCAGGGCGACCTGCGGGACGAGCTGCAGCGCCTGGCACGGGAGCTGGGGATTGCGGAAAAAGTCTGGATGCCCGGCGCGGTCGAGCGGGACCGCCTGCCGGCCCTCTTCCGCAGCTGCGATCTCCTGATCGTCCCTTCGATGCACGATGAAAAGGGCAATGTGGACGGCCTTCCGAACGTGCTGCTGGAGGGGATGGCATCCGGGGCAGCGATCGTGGCCAGCCGCGTCGCGGGCATCCCCCAGGTGATCGCGGAAGGGGAAACGGGGCTGCTTGTCCCCGAGAAGGACCCGGAGGCGCTTGCGGAAGCGATCGTGCGCCTGTTGCGCGCGCCCGGGCTGCGGGCACGCCTGGGCGAGCGGGCACGCCGGCGTGTGGAAGAGGAACTGAACTGGCCCAGCGTCGCGCGGCAGTTCGAGCAGTTGTATACGGAAGCGCTCGGAGAAGCGCGCCCGCGCGCGGGTTAAGCTGGACTTTCGGAAGGAGGAAACGATGGAACAGCTTCTCGAGCGGATCGAACGTCTGGAGGCCTGTGTAGGAATTGTGGGGCTCGGATATGTCGGCCTGCCCCTTGCGGTGACCGTCGGGCAGGCGGGCTTCTGCGTGGTCGGGATCGATGTCTCGCCGCGGGTGGCGGAAACGGTCAACGCGGGGCGCAGCCACATCGGAGATGTGCGCGACGAGGAAGTCGCGGCATTGAAGGCAGCCGGCCGCCTGCGCGCCACGACCGACTATGCTGCGGTGACCGAGTGCGATGTCGTCATCATCTGTGTCCCCACGCCGCTGGACAAGAACCGCCAGCCCGACATTTCCTACATCCTGGCCGCGGGCAGAGGCATCGCAGCCCATATGCGTCCGGGACAGCTCATCTCGCTCGAGAGCACCACCTACCCCGGCACGACCGAAGAGGACCTCCTTCCGGTGCTGGAGCAGAGCGGTTTGAAGGTGGGAAAGGACTTTTTCCTTTGCTTCTCCCCGGAACGGGTGGACCCCGGCAGCAAGCGCTGGAACACCCGCAACACGCCCAAAGTCGTGGGGGGCCTCACACCGGCCTGCCGCGAGGTAGCGGTGGCCTTCTACAGCCGGGTGGTGGAGACCGTGGTCCCCGTCTCCTCGCCCCGGGTTGCGGAGATGACCAAGATCTTCGAGAACACCTTCCGGGTGGTCAACATGGCCGTGGTGAACGAGATGGCCATGCTGTGCGACCGGATGGGATTGAGCATCTGGGAAGTCATCGAGGCTGCTTCCACCAAGCCGTTCGGCTTTATGCCGTTCTACCCCGGCCCCGGGGTCGGGGGCCATTGCATCCCCATCGACCCGTTCTACCTGACCTGGAAGGCGCGCGAGTACGACTTTCACACCCGCTTCATCGAACTGGCCGGGGAGATCAACCTGGCCATGCCCTATTTCGTGCGGGAAAAGGTGATCCGTGCGCTGAACGACCGCGGGAAATCGCTCAAGGGATCGCGCGTGCTCGTGCTGGGCCTGGCCTACAAGGCCGACGTAGCCGACTGGCGCGAATCTCCGGCCTTCGACGTGATCCGGCTCCTGGAGGAGTACGGGGCCACCGTCTACCCCCACGACCCGCTGCTTCCGGAGGTCCACGACCCCCATGAGGGGATCCACATCCGCTCCGTAGAGCTGACCGATGAGCTGATCGCCGGGTGCGACTGCGTGGTCATCGTCACCCACCACTCCGCCTACGACTATCAGCGGATCGTGGACCTGGCCCAGGTGGTCGTTGACACGCGCAACGCCACCCGCAGCGTCACGCGCGGGAGGGAAAAGGTCGTTGTCCTCTGAGCGGCATTCAGCCGGCCAGAGCGTGTGGGGGCGCTGCCTGGGAGCACTGGCAGCACTCCTCCTGCTTGCCGCTTGTGTGGAGACTCCGGCCACGCCGACTCCTTTGCTGCTTCCTTCCCCCGTGCCTTCTCCTACTGCGGCGCCCACAGGGGTCCCCACGCTTCTCCCTGCTCCGACGCGTGCGCGTCCTGAGGTGGAGCACGTCCTCTGGATCAGCGTGGACGGGCTGAGCCCCGCGGCCCTGCAGGAGGTCGACCTCCCGCACATCGCGCGGCTGCGGCGGGAAGGGGTATGGGCGAGGGACGCTCAGACGGTCCTTCCGAGCGTCACCCTGCCGGCCCACACCGCGATGCTCACCGGTCTTCCCCCTGAGGTCACGGGCGTCGACTGGAACAACTGGTCGGAGGGCGACCCCTACATCGCCTTCCCCACAGCGCTCGCGCTGGCGCAGGGGCAAGGGCTCCGGGCGATGGCGGTATTGGGAAAGGAGAAGCTCCGGGCGCTCTTTCCTCCCGGAAGCGTGGAGGCCGTCGAGGTGGCGTACGGCGACCGGCGCGTAGCGGAGCGAGCAGCGCACTGGATCCAAGGAAGCCGGCCAGCGCTCCTGTTCGTGCACCTGCCGGGCGTGGATGCGGCGGGCCATACCTACGGCTGGATGTCACCGGAGTACCTGGAGGCCGCACAGGAGGCTGACCGGGCAGTAGGAGTGCTTCTGGAAGCACTCGAAGATGCCGGGATCGGCGCACGCACCGCGGTGCTGCTGACCTCCGACCACGGCGGCCACGGAAAGGTGCACGGGAGCAGCCTCCCGGAGGACACATCGATCGTCTGGATCCTCTGGGGACCGGGGATTGCCTCCGGGAGAGAGGTCACAGGAGTACGGATTTACGACTGCGCCCCGACGGTGCTCTACCTGCTCGGGCTGCCGGTGCCGGTGCAGTGGCGGGGGCGCGTTGTCCGGGAGGCGTTCTCGGAGGAGCAAAGCGGGGTCCCGATTGTCCCCTATCCCCTGGCGATCTCCTTCCAGAAGCTTTTCCCCACGGGCCATGGGTCCAGGCCAAAGATCTCCGCCAGCGTCGCCGCGATGTCGGCGAAAGTATCCCGTGTGCCCAGGTTCGCCCCGGGGCGGACGGTCTCCCCGCAGACGAGGAGCGGGACGTACTCGCGGGAATGGTCGGTGGAAGGGGTGGTAGGGTCGCATCCGTGATCCGCGGTGAGGATCAAGAGGTCTTCCGGCCGGAGGGCAGCGAGGATTTCGGGCAGGCGCGCGTCGAACGCTTCCAGCCCCTGGGCGTAGGCAACCGGATCGTTGCGGTGACCCCACCGCATATCAAAATCGACCAGATTGGTGAAGATGAGCCCGGTCGGCTGCTCGGCCATGAAACGGAGCGTCACGTCCACGCCGTGCATATTGTCGCGGGTGTGCTCCGCGCGGGTGATACCGCGTCCGGCAAAGATGTCGTCGATCTTGCCTACCGCGCCCACCGGGTAGCCGGCGGCCGTGAGGCGGTCGAGCACCGTTTCCCCGGGCGGGGGGAGGGACCAGTCGCGTCGGTTGGGCGTGCGGGTGAAGCGGCCCGGTTCTCCCACGAAGGGGCGCGCGATCACGCGCCCGACGGCGTGTTCGCCCTGGAGGAGGGCGCGCGCGATCTCGCAGATGCGGTAGAGTTCTTCTAGAGGGATGACTTGCTCGTGGGCGGCGATCTGGAAGACGCTGTCGGCCGACGTGTAGAGGATGGGCCGGCCCGTGCGCATATGCTCGGCCCCGAGTTCCTCGATGATCACGGTGCCAGAGGCCGGCCGGTTGCCGAGCACCTTGCGCCCGATGCGCCGCTCGAACTCGGCGACAAGGTCCTCGGGGAAGCCGGAGGGGTACGTCGGGAGCGGCCGTAAGGAGATGAGCCCTGCGATTTCCCAGTGGCCTACGGTGGTATCTTTCCCCGGGCTCGCCTCGGCCATACGCCCAAAGGCGCCGCGAGGTTGCGGCACCGGAGCTACGCCCAGGAATTGTCCCAGATATCCCAGGCCGAGGCTTTCCAGGTGGGGCAACCTGAGCCCGCCCACGGCACGGGCGGTGTTGCCGAGGGTGTTGCTGCCGGCATCGCCGTACGCGTGGGCATCGGGGAGCTCCCCGATGCCCACGCTGTCCAGCACCACCAGGATCACGCGTCGAACGGCCAAGATTCCCCTTCTACAGCAGTTCCAGGTAGCGGTCGATCTCCCAATCGGTCACGGCGATGCGGAAGGCATCCCATTCCTGGCGCTTGGCGTAGAGGTAGTAGTTGAAGGTGTGTTCGCCGAGGGCGCGGCGCATCAGGTCGCTCTTGCGCATCTCTTCGAGTGCTTCGCCCAAGGAGCCGGGGAGGGTGCCGATGGAAAGCTCGGCCAGCCGGGCATCGTCGAACCCGTAGACGTTCTCGTCGACCGGGTCTGGCGGCTCCAGCTTGCGCTCGATGCCGTCCAGGCCGGCGTGGAGCATCACCGCGAACGCCAGGTAGGGGTTGCAGCTCGGATCTGGGCAGCGCAGCTCTACGCGGGCCGACTGCTCGCGGGAGCGGCCGATGCGTGGGACGCGGATGAGGGCGGAGCGGTTGATCTGCCCCCAGCAGATGTAGACCGGCGCTTCGTAGCCCGGCGTGAGCCGTTTGTAGGAGTTGACCGTGGGGCTAAGGACGGCGCTCATCGCGCGGGCGTGCAGGAGCTGTCCGGCGACGAACTGGCGCGCCAGCTGCGAGAGGCAGTAGGGGGCGTCGGGATCGAAAAAGAGGTTCCGCCCGTGGAGGTCGAACAGGCTCTGGTGGGTATGCATCCCGGAGCCGTTCACCCCGAAGAACGGCTTGGGCATAAAGGTCGCGTGCAGCCCGCAGTCGTACGATACGGACTTGACCACGTACTTGAGCGTGAGGGCCTGGTCGGCCGCGGAAAGCGCCTCACTGTAGCGGATGTCGATCTCGTGCTGGCCGGGGGCGCATTCGTGGTGCTCCATTTCCACTTCCAGCCCCATGGCCTCCAGCGCGCGGGCGATTTCCCGGCGCACCTCCAGGGCGCGGTCGCGCGGGCCCATATCGAAATAGCCGGCCGGGTCCTGCGGCTTGTGGCTCACCTCGGCTCCGTTCCGCTCCAGCAGGAAGAACTCGAGTTCCGGCCCGACGTTGTACACGAACCCCATCTCCCGGGCCCGGGCGATGGCCTGCCGGAGGATGTAGCGGGGGTCTCCCTCGAACGGCTCTCCGTCGGGTCTGTACACATCGCAGATCAACCGGGCCTCGCGGGCTTCTGGCGGGCGCCACGGGACGAGGCAGTAGGTGCGCGGGTCGGGCCGCAGCAGCATATCGCTTTCGCAGATGCGTGTGAACCCCTGGATGGAAGAACCATCGAACCAGGTGCCGATGGTCAGCGAATCCCGGAGCCGCCGAGCGGGGATGGTGACGCTCTTGAGCGTGCCGAAGATGTCGCTGAACTGCAGGTTCACGAACTGCACGCCGTCCTGGAGCACCCGCTCGCATAGTTCTTCGATCGCCTTGTCATCGTCCGCCATTTGGCCCTCCTCTCTCACCCTGCAAACAACCTGCTCCGGGCAGGCCGGGAAGCCCACCCGGTCCAGCCGCTGCGTCCTTACTCAAATGTTCTTGGAGAGGGTGTTCAGGAACTCGTCGTTGTCCTTCGTCTTGGAGAGGCGCGTGAGCAGCAGCTCGGTGCCCTCGTCCGGCCCCAGCACGTCCAGCATCCGGCGGAGTGTCCAAACCTTGCGCAGGCGCTCCGGATCGAGCAGCAGTTCCTCTCGCCGCGTACCCGAGCGCTGGACGTCGATCGCCGGGTAGATGCGCCGCTCGGCGAGCTTGCGCACGAGGTGGAGCTCCATGTTGCCGGTGCCTTTGAACTCCTCGTAGATCACGTCGTCCATGCGGCTGCCGGTATCGATCAAGCAGGTCGCGATGATCGTCAGGCTGCCGCCGTTCTCGATCTTGCGTGCGGCGCCGAAAAAGTGCTTGGGCGGATAGAGGGCAACCGGGTCGATGCCTCCGGAGAGGGTACGGCCGCTCGGGGGAACGCTCAGGTTATAGGCCCGGGTAAGGCGGGTGATGCTATCGAGCAGGATCACGACATCCGCCCCGCATTCCACCAGACGCTTGGCGCGCTCCAGGCAGAGCTCGGCGACCCGGGTGTGGTTCTCCACCGGCTCGTCGAAGGTGGAAGCGATCACCTCGCCCTGAACGGAACGCCGCATATCGGTCACCTCTTCCGGCCGCTCGCCCACGAGCAGCACGAAGAGGGTGAGGTCGTTGTAGTTGGTGGTGCATCCGTTGGCGATCGCCTTCAGGATGGTGGTTTTGCCCGCTTTCGGCGGCGACACGATCAGCCCGCGCTGGCCGCGGCCGATCGGCGCGATCAGGTCGATCATACGCGTGGACAGGATGCGGGGGTCCGTTTCCAGGCGGATCTGCTGGTTGGGGAAGATCGGGGTCAGGTCGTCGAAGAAGGGGCGGCGCCGAGCGACCTCGGGGTCGAGCCCGTTGACCGCCTCGACCTTGAGCAGGCTGTAGTACCGTTCGCTGTCCTTCGGCGGCCGCACACGGCCCGAGACGAGGTCCCCGGTGCGCAGCCCGAAGCGCCGGATCTGGGACTGGGAGACGTATACATCGTCCGGCTTGGGCAGCAGCCGGGGGCCGCGCAGGAAACCGAACCCCTCGTTGACGATCTCCAGGACGCCCGCGCGGAAGATCTGACCGGCCTGCTCGGTCTGGGCCTCCAGGAGCCGGAAGATCAGCTCCTGCTTCTTCAGCCGGCTGTAGCCGGTGATGCCCATCTCCCGGGCCATTTCCTGAAGCTCGGTCAGGGTCATGTTATCCAGTTCGGTGATGTTCAGCATAGCCATTTGCCTCCAGCACGCAGAGCCAGGTCCCGAACGGTGGACACCCGGATACGCATGCTTCCAGATCCGGGAGATCTGGAGCACACCACCCAAGGGCACCACGGGTCGCTAAACCGGCCATCGAACCAATGTAGGGAAACGGGTCGTCGCGAATCTACAAACACACCCTTGCTGCGCACCGATTTGGGAAAGGAAAGCCAAGCGCTCTGCGACCGATGGGGACATCTGCTCTGCGCAGGATTGATTTTGCTATTATTATAGCATAAAGAACGCTTTTGTCAAATCGCGCCTACCCCGATCCACACCCCGAGGACGATGAAGGCGACGGCGGAGATCCACCGCAGCCATCGCTCCGGAATCACACGTACGAGTCCCTGTCCTCCCAATGCCCCCAGGGCAGTGAGGAGAGTCAATGCAAGGACTGCGCCGGCAAATACCGTGACCGGCTGGCCGGTCTCCGATGCCCGGGCAAGCACCGCAAGCTGTGTCTTGTCGCCCATCTCGGCCAGGGCGAGCAGCCCGAACGTGGTGGTAAAGGCCTTCCACGCGGAACCGTTCACTGCTTCCCCGGCTCCGTCCGGTGCGCACGCTTCCACGGAGGCACGGTTGTGGGACCGCCACGCTTCGCGGAGGAAGATTCCCCCCATCACCAGGAAACCGAGCGCGGCCAGCCGCCGCAACCAGATCGCGGGGACAAAGCGTGCCACCAGGTGTCCGGCGCCAGCCCCAAGCGCAGTCACCAGGGCCAGCGCCAGCGTCGCCCCCCAGAAGACCATCCACGGCCGTCGGTAACGGCAAACCTGCGTGATGACCGCGAGCTGGGTCTTGTCCCCCAGTTCGGCCACGAACAGGATGCCAAACGTCGTCAAGAAAACCTGCCAGTCCAACACCCCTCCTTATGCCGAAACACTCAACGATCAACGATTAACGATCAACGATTAACGATCAACGATCAACGCATCTGCGCTCTTAACCGTTCGGCCTCCTCCAAAGCCCGTGCCAGCCGCTGGCGCTCCTTTTCCACAACTTCCGGCGGCGCTTTCTGCACAAAGGCGGGATTCTCCAGCTTGGCCCGTACCCGTGCGATCTCCGCTTCCGCGGCGCGAAGCGCCTCCTGCAGGCGGGCGCGCTCGGCCGCGATGTCCACCATGCCAGCCAGTGGGAGGAACACCTCCACCTCGCCTACGACCAGCGGGACGGCCTCGGTCGGCCGCTCCGTTCTCTCCTCCACGATCTCGAGCCGCTCCGGAGCGATGCGCGCAAGCCGGGAGAGGACCTCGGCCTGCGAACGGAGCACCGGCGCGTGCCGGCCGGCGACCACGATCGCCTCGATCCAGCGGGAGGGATCCACCCGACGCTCGGCACGGGCGTTGCGCACGGCCCGGACGAGTTCCTTCACTCGTTCAAAGTCCGCCTCCGCCTGGGGGTCGAGGGCGTCTGTATCCGGCTCCGGGTAGGGGGCTACAATGAGCGCAGGACCGTATCCCCGGCCTGCCGCGAACGGCGTGCGTGTCAGGTGCTGCCACAGCTCCTCAGTGACAAAAGGCATAAAGGGGTGGAGGAGCCGCAGGCTTCCTTCCAGCACCTCGAGCAGCACCTCGCGCGCTGTCTCCGCTCGCGCGGGATCCTCGCCGTAGAGGCGGAGCTTGCTCACCTCGATGTACCAGTCGCAGAACTCGCTCCAGAGAAAGTCGTACAGCCTGCGGCCGGCCTCGCCGAACTGGTACTCCTCGAGGAGCGCGTTCACCTCGCCCACCAGCCGGTGATAGCGGGAGCGGATCCACCGCTCGGGCAGCTCCGGTGCTGCTCGCTCCGTGCCCGGTGCCGTCTGGAAGTTGCTCACCACAAAGCGCGTCGCATTCCAGATCTTGTTGGCAAAGTTGCGTGCCCCTTCGATGCGCCGCGGGTCGAGGTTCATATCGTTCCCCGGGGTCGAGGAGGTCGTCATCGTGAAGCGCAGGGCGTCGGCCCCGTACTCCTGGATAATGTGCAGCGGGTCGTAACGTTCCGCGTCGGGCATCGACTTGCTGATCTTCTGGCCGTGCTCGTTGCGGATCAGTCCGTGCAGGTACACGACGCGGTAGGGCACCTGCCCGGTCATTTCCAGTCCGAGCATAACCTCCCGCGCCACCCAGAAGAAGAGGATATCGTACCCGGTTTCCCGTACGGTGGTGGGGTAAAAGGCGCGGTAGTCGGGGGTATCCTCCGGCCAACCCAGGGTGGAAAACGGCCACAGGCCGGAGGAGAACCAGGTATCCAGCACATCCTCGTCCTGGCGGATGCGCGCACTGCCGCAGTGCGCACAGGCCGTGGGATCGCTTACTGTGCTCGTGTAGCCGCCGCAATCGTCGCAGTACCACACCGGGATACGATGTCCCCACCAGAGCTGGCGGGAGATGCACCAGTCGCGGATGTTCTCCAGCCAATCGAAGTAGATCTTGGCGAAACGTTCGGGGATGATGCGGATGTGCCCCTCGCGCACGGCCGCGATGGCCGCATCGGCGAGCGGCCGCATACGGACGAACCACTGGGTGGAGATGCGCGGCTCGACCACCGTGTGACACCGCTGACAATGCCCAACGGCGTGCTGGTACGGCTCCTCCTTCTCCAGGAGACCCTCGCGCTTCAGGTCCTCCACGATGCGCCTGCGGCACTCGAGGAGCTCCAGGCCGGCGTACGGCCCGGCCTCCTCGTTCATCCGGGCATCCTCATCCAGCACGTTCACGATCGCCAGCCCGTGGCGCTCCCCGATCTCATAGTCCGTGGGGTCGTGGCCCGGGGTCACTTTCACCGCCCCGGTGCCGAAAGCGGGATCGACCGCAACGTCGGCGACAATAGGAATCGCGCGGCTCACCCCGGGGAGGACGGCTTGCCGGCCCACCAGTGCGCGGTAGCGATCATCCTTCGGGTGGACGGCCACCGCGGTATCGCCCAGGAGTGTCTCGGGGCGGGTGGTCGCCACAGTGATAAAGCGCGTGGCCCCTTCTGCCCAGCGCCCGCTTCCCCATGTCCCGGGCCCGTTCCACCCGTCGCCCAGGATTGGGTAGCGGATGAACCAGAGCCGCGAAGGCACCTCTTCGTACTCCACCTCCAGGTCCGAGATCGCCGTGCGACAGCGCGGGCACCAGTTCACGAGCCGGGTGCCCCGGTAGATCAACCCTTTTTCGAAGAGGTGCACAAAGGCCACCCGCACCGCGCGGGACAGGCCTTCATCGAGGGTAAAGCGTTCCCGTTCCCAGTCGCAGGAAACGCCGAGTCGGCGGTGCTGATCGCTGATGCGGGCACGGTAAGTATACACCCACTGCCAGACCCGCTCCAGGAACCGCTCGCGCCCAAGATCGTGACGGGTCAACCCCTCCCGGGCGAGTTCTCGCTCCACCACGTTCTGGGTGGCGATGCCCGCGTGATCGACCCCGGGGAGCCACAGCGTCGGCTCTCCGCGCATCCGGTGCCAGCGGGTCATCAGGTCCTCGATCGCGGCGGTCATCGCGTGGCCCAAATGGAGCGCGCCGGTGACGTTCGGAGGCGGCATAGTGATGACGAAGGGGGCCCGCCCCGGGACCATCCGGGGACGAAAATAGCCGCCTTCCTCCCAGAAGCGGTAGATCCGCTCTTCGACCTGGCGGGGATCGTAGGCTTTTGCCATTCCTTCGGATGGGCTCACGCTGTCCTCCTATGTCCGAACCACGATCACCGTAGCGTCGTCGTGTTCCTTTCCGTATTGGCCCAGGATACGCTCTGCGAGAGACTGGGCACCCTCGCGCAGCTCCGCGAGGTGGTTGTGCAAATGGAAGCGGGTGGAAATGCCGTCCGTGTGGAGCACGAATACATCCCCCGGGGTGTACGAAAAGCGATAGACGTGCAGCGAAGGCAGGCGTACACCCAGGTAACCGTAGCGCACGATCGGCTGGATCGGCTCCCGGCTGTGGGCCTGGAAGCGGATGTTCCCCACCCCGGAGAACTCGAAGCCACGGGTTCCGGGGTCCAGCCGCAGGATCGCCATCATCACGCCGACGCCGCCCGCAGCCAGGATGGAATAGTGGCAGTAGGTCAGGATGTCCTGCAGCGCCTCGGTCGCCAGCTCCGCAACGCCCTGCACAGCCAGGCGGGCGGAGTGGGCCGCCTTTTCGCCGCTTCCCAGCCCGTCAGCGAGGGCGACCACGACGTACCGCCCGCGTTCCAGGACCAGATGGGCGTCTCCGCTGACCCGGCTTGCTGCTTTTGCCTGCTGTGCGATCCCGATCTCCACGCGATTTCCCCCTCATCCCAGTGCAGCGACCACCGCTATGCCGGTGCCTCCTCTGCCAGGTCTACCACCGTCGCTCCGGTGATCTCTTGAAGCTGCTGCGGCGAGATGGCAAAGACCGCATGGGGCGTACCGGCGGCGGCATAGACCACAGGATAGCGCAGGAGGTCGCGGTCCAGGTACACTGGAAGCGGTTGCGTATGTCCCACCGGTGGCACCCCTCCGATGGCGAAGCCGGTGATCGCGCGCACGGTGTCCGCGTCCGCGCGCTCCACGCGATGTGCGCCCAGCAGATGCGCGATCTTGGCGAGATCGGCACGGTTCGCGCCCGATACAAGCGCCAGGAGCGGCCGGCCGTCGGCCAGGAAGACGAGCGACTTCACGATCTGTCCCACGCTGGCCCCTACCGCTGCCGCCGCTTCCTGCGCGGTGCGGGTGCTCTGTGGGAACTCGATGATCGGGCTTTCCACCCCTCGCGCTTTCAGGGCTTCCGCGACGCGCTGGGCCGATGGATGCATGGCCGCCTCCTCGCCGATCCCAAAAACCGAAACCCTCCCGTCGCAAGGACGAGAGGGAGATCCCGCGGTACCACCTTGCTTCAGGACGCCACAGGCGCCCTGCACTCATGCGGTGATAACGGAACCACCGGGCAGGACTACTGGCCCACAGACGTTCGCCCTGCCGACTCCCAGGCGACCTTCGGAGGCTCCATCCGAGGAAGGCTCACAGCCAACGACCTTCCCTCTCTGGCGGACGCTGACGCCTCCTACTCCTCCTGTTCCTCGTCTTTATCGACATTATACCCCGCTCCCGAAAAGCTGTCAAACAGTGAGGTCAGGACGGGCTTGCGCCCGGTTAGGACATGGATATCGCGTCATTACCCCATCCCCCGCCCTGCGTGCTCCCCCTCACCGCCTTGTGCTGCTCTGCCCACCGCTGCACGGCGGAGGAGGGCGAGATAGGGGAAGGATCGTGTCCCAACTTCAGGCAAACATCCCGGTTTCCAACGAAGTGAAAACGGAGCCAAGCCCGTGACCATTGGAGGCCCGCGACTGTAGCCGCCATCCTTTGGGCTTCGAAGGCCCCTATTGGCCCGGGTCGGAAACTCTTGGCGCGGCCTGGGTAGGCAAGGATGCTGCCCTTGCCTACCCAGCCGCCTTCGACGAAAACCGCCGCGCTCGGCTCGTTACCATGGGACACTTCGTTGGAAACTGGGGGCAAACTCGCTTGACGGCCTGTCACACCGCTCGTATAATGTGCCCTGCAAGGCCCCGTTCGGACCGTATCGGGAGTTGCGGTGCCCGGTCGGCAAGACATGTTTCGGCAGCAGCTTCTGGCCGCGCTGGACGCCCAGGTATGGGTGGCCACGGGATCGGGAAGGCTGCCTCCGGTGCCGCGCCGTCGCGTGCGCCGGTTCAGGATGGAAGGAGCCATGGGTGCTCCGGTTGCACCCCAGGTAGCGGCAGACGAGGGCCGATCCTCGGATCCTGCCCTTCCAGACGGGCAGGCTTTCCTGTCCTCACTGGTGGAATTCGGCTATCTGCTTGCCCAGTGTCAGGGCGCTCAGGAAGTGCTGGAGCGGACGCTCGACTGGGCATGCCAGGTCGCGGGCGCGCACGACGGAGCGATCGCTCTTCTCGGGAAAGAAAGGCGCGTGATCCTGGTCATGCGGCCCCGTCCGGAGACCGACAAGGCGCGCGAAACGGTATGGCGTCACCTGCTGGGCCGGGGCATTGCCCGATGGGCGGACCGCCACGAAACCGGGTGGATCGTGCCGGACGCCGCCATCCACCCGGCCTGGAGGGACCTCTGCAAGGGGCGTGAGGAGCTCCACAGCCTCCTCTTCCTTCCCTTTGTGCGGGGCGAGCGGCTTGTCGCGATGCTCGCGCTTTCCCATCGCGCTCCAGGGCAGTTCCATCCCTGGATCCTTTCCCTGTTGGGAGCAGCGGCACCCCAGATCGGCGCGGCGCTGAACGGTACGAGCGCACGACGCAGGGCAGAACACGTCCGGCAGTCGCTGGACGCTGTGCTGGCGGGCTTGACGGATGCGCTCGTGGTGCTCGATATACAGGGGCGGGTCACCCTCGCCAACCCCGCCCTGGAGCGGCTGCTCGGCCGGCCGGTTGCTGACCTCCTCGGCCGGCCGGTTACCGAGGCAATCCCGCTGGATTACGGAGGGCGGCCCCCGGCCATATCGGGGGTCCTCCGCGGGGAATACGCCTCCTTCGAAATGGACGTGACGCTCGTGCATGCAAGTGGAGAACGTATCCCGGTGCGGCTGGGATGCGGCGCGCTGGGGGAAAAGGGGAAACCGAGCGGCGCGGTCATGCTGCTGCGCGACATCCGCTATCTCAAGGAGATCGACCGTATCCGGAGCACGCTCACCGACCTGGTGGTGCATGACCTGAAAGCCCCTTTGACCTCCATCTCCTCCACGCTGCAGCTGTTGCAGGAATATCCCGTGGAGAAAATCGGACACGAGACGGTGCAGGAACTCCTGGCGATCGCCGAGCACAGCTGCCAGCGATTGACCCGCATGATCGAGTCGATGCTGGACGTGGAGCGGATCGAAGCGGGCCAGTTCCCGCTGCGCAAGGCCACCGTTTCTTTGCCGGAACTGGTGCGGGAGGTGCTGGAAGAGGTCGGGCCGCTGGCCCGGGAAGGCGGGGTGGAGATGGTGTGCGACCTGCCGCCGGCCCTGCCCGCAATCCAGGCGGACGCCGATGTGTTGCGCCGTGTGCTGTGGAACCTCCTGGACAACGCGCTGAAATACACGCCGATGGGCGGAAACGTCCGTGTCTGGGCACGGATGGTCACGCGCACCGAACAAGCCGCTCCAGGGCACCCGTTGCCGCCAGGGGACTGGGCCGTCATCGGCGTGAGTGATTCCGGCCCAGGCATCGCTCCGGAGGATCGAGAGCGCATCTTCGACAAGTTCGCGCAGGTGGGCGTCGGGAGGGCAAGGCGGCGCGGAAGCGGCTTGGGGCTGACCTTCTGCCGCCTTGCCGTGGAGGCCCACGGGGGCAAGATCTGGGTCGAAAGCCGCTCGGGCGGAGGAAGCACATTCATCTGTGCGCTGCCGGCCGGGTAACCGGTGGCCCTAAAACGGGAAGATATGCCACCGCCCGCTGAGCGTCAGCCACAGGAGGTACAGGAACAGAAGGAAAATGAGGAACCCGCATCCGCATCCCAGGCACGAGCGGTCTCGCCCCCAGCCGAAGCGACGCTCGGTCCAGTCGAAGAGCCATCCCAGAAGCAAGAGCTGCAGCAGGGTTCCCAGACAGCCACCACGGCGATCGACCATTGTCTTCTCCTTTGTGGCCGGCTCGCAAGTCCGGCCGTGGGATGATACGTAGATCTCACCCCGAGGGTTGCACGTGGCGACGATCGGCATCGACGCGAGCCGCATCGCCTGGGCCCGGCGCACGGGCACGGAGCAGTACAGCGCTTACCTGCTGGAGTCGCTTCTTCACATCGATACCCCCCATCGCTTCGTCCTTTACTTCAACCGGCTTCCTACCCCTGTTCCCTCGTGGCTTCGAGGAGCGGAGGTGCGCGCCATACCGTTCTCCCGCTTCTGGACGCACGGGCGCCTTTCGTGGGAGATGCTACGGCGGCCACCGGACCTGCTCTTCGTGCCGGCACACGTGCTGCCCCTGATCCATCCCCACCGTACCGTGGTCACGGTGCACGACCTGGGGTACCTGTATTACCCGCGCGCACATCCCCCTCTGCGGCGGCTGGAGCTGCACCTGAGCACCCTCTGGAACGTCCGTGTGGCCACGCGCGTGATCGCCGTCTCCGGAGCGACCCGCGACGACCTGATTCACCGTTACCACGTCGCACCGGAGCGGGTGCACGTTGTCCACCATGGCGTCAGTCCCCGCTTCCGGCCGACGCAGGCCCCCGAGACGTGCGCCCGCTACGGCCTTCCTGAGCGTTACCTCCTCTACCTGGGCACGCTGCAGCCCCGGAAGAACCTGGAGCGCCTGCTGGCAGCGTACGCGCAGCTGCCTCCCTGCGCGCCGCCGCTCGTGCTGGCCGGCGGGCGGGGTTGGTACTTCGAGCGCATCGCCCGCGCTGTGAGAGCGCACAAACTGCAGGAGCGCGTCCTCTTCCCGGGCTATATCTCCGATGCGGATCTGCCAGCGGTGCTCAGCCACGCGGTAGCCTTTGTCTACCCCTCCCTGTACGAAGGCTTTGGGATGCCGCTCCTCGAGGCGATGGCCTGCGGCACACCGGTGATCGCCTCGCGGAGCTCCTCGCTTCCCGAAGTGGTGGGCGATGCTGGCCTGCTCGTGGACCCCCTGAGCATAGAGGCCATCCGGGACGCGATGGAGCGCATCCTGGAGGACCAGGCCCTGCGTGAGACGCTCCGTGTCCGCGGGCTGGAGCGGGCGCGCGCCTTTTCCTGGGAACGATGCGCGCAGGAGACGCTTGCCGTCCTGGAGCAGGCGCTTGCGGTAGGAGACCGGGGTTGAGGCCCCCACGGCCGTGCGCCGCTGCGGCGTCCAAACGGCGGACCGGTTTGCGGGGAGCCGCAAAGCGTGTTAAGATGCGCGTCGCACTCAGAACGAAAAGGGTCCGGAGGTGGCGGGGTGGCTGAAGGCGTCCGCGAACAGACCGTCCAGGCGATCGGGCTCCTCTCCGGAGGGCTGGATTCGATCCTGGCGATCCGGGTGCTCCAGGATCAGGGGTTAGCGATCGAGGCGATGCATGGGATCCTCCCGGTGCACGATCCGGCGCTGCTGGCCTGGGTGGAGCGCATCTGTCAGGAGCTCGGCGTACCGCTGTATACCGTCGATCTGGAGGAGCCGTTCTTCGAGCTCCTCCGCCGTCCCCGTTACGGCTACGGCAGCGGGATGAACCCGTGCATCGACTGCCACATCCTCCTCCTGAAGCGCGCGGCGGAGCGTATGCAGGAGGTGGGTGCCGCCTTTGTCTTCACAGGCGAGGTGCTCGGGGAACGACCGATGTCGCAGCACCGTGAGGCACTGCGGCTGGTCGAGCGCAAGTCCGGGCTGGAAGGATACCTGCTCCGGCCTCTTTCTGCGCGCCTGCTCCCGCCCACGATCCCCGAGCAACAGGGGCTTGTGGACCGGGAGAAGTTGCTGGACATCCAGGGCCGTTCCCGGAAGCCCCAGATGGCCCTGGCGCAGAAGTACGGCCTGCAGAAGTATCCCAGCCCGGCCGGCGGATGCCGGCTGACGGACCCCGGCTTTGCCCG
>JBDOIE010000180.1:0-3505 GCA_041082245.1 Chloroflexia bacterium | reverse complement strand
CGCCTGAGGGCCCCTTCGTGCTGGAGTTCAACTGCCGTTTCGGCGACCCCGAGACGCAGGTACTGCTGCCGCTTCTCGATAGCGACCTCCTCGAGATCCTGCTGGCCTGCACGGAAGGGAGGCTTACACCCGACCTCGTGCGCTGGCACGAAGGCGCCTCGGCCACAGTCGTCCTGGCCGCAGAAGGCTATCCGGGGGCCGTCCGCACCGGCGACGAGATCGTGGGCCTGGTGGAAGCGGCCCAGGTGCCTGATTGCGTCATCTTTCACGCCGGCACGCGCCACGAAGGGGAGCGCTTGCTCACGAGCGGGGGACGGGTGCTGGCGGTTACCGCTACGGCACCCGACCTGGACACCGCGCTGGAGCGCGCCTACCGGGCGGCCGGATGCATCCGCTTCGCGGGGATGCACTACCGGCGCGACATCGGGCTGGAGGCGCGCAGCGCCTACCGGGCGGCCGGCGTGAACATCGATGCCGGAAACGAAGCCGTGGCGCGGATGAGGGATGCGGTGCGCAGCACCTACACTCCCGCGGTGCTGGCCGGGATCGGGGCCTTCGGGGGGCTTTTCGATCTGCGCAGCCTGGATAGGGCGCGCCATCCGGTGCTCGTCGCCTCGACCGACGGCGTGGGCACAAAAACGCTCATCGCCGCTGCCCTCGGGCGCTACGACACCGTCGGGCACGACATCGTCTATCATTGCCTGAACGATATCCTGGTCCAGGGGGCCCGTCCGCTGTTCTTCCTGGATTATGTCGCCTCCGGGCGTCTGGACCCGAAGCAGGTAGCAGCGATCGTGCGCGGATGTGCCGAGGCCTGTCGGGAGATCGGCTGCGCGTTGCTCGGCGGCGAGACCGCCGAGATGCCCCAGGTGTATCACGAGGGCGCCTTCGATCTCGTGGGCACGATGGTCGGGTGGGTGGAAAAAGACGAGATCGTGGATGGGCACGGGATCGTTCCTGGGGATGTTTGCCTGGGACTTCCTTCCTCCGGCCTGCACACGAACGGCTACTCCCTCGCCCGGCGCGTCTTTGCGGACGTCCCCTGGGACACAGTGTTCCCCGAACTGGGCCGGCCGCTCGGCGAGGTGCTGCTTACCCCCCATCGACCGTACCTACGGGAAGTGGAAACGCTCCGCTCCGCAGGCATCCGCATCAAGGGGATGGCCCACATCACCGGTGGTGGCTTTTTCGAGAACATCCCGCGCATCCTTCCGGGGGGCGTTGCAGTGGAGCTGGAACGCGCCGCCTGGGAGGTGCCGCCGATCTTCCGGCTGATCCAGGCGCGCGGCCGGGTGCGGGAGGAGGAGATGTACCGGGTCTTTAACATGGGCATCGGGCTGGTGCTGATCCTCGGCCGGGACGATGCTGAACGCGCCTGCCGTCTCCTTCCGGAAGCCCGCACGATCGGGCGTGTGCTTCGGTCGGACGCCGGTCCACAGGTCCGGCTGCATTAGCAGGGAGGCACCGATGCCGCGCATCGCGATCCTGATCTCGGGTTACGGCTCCAACCTCCAGGCGATCCTCGACGCCGTGGAGCGGGGAGATCTGCCCGGCGTGGAGCCCGCGCTCGTGGTCTCTAACCGGCGCGACGCCTACGGGATCGTGCGGGCGATCCGCCACGGGGTCCCGGTGCTCTATTTCCCCCTCGCCCCCTACACGCGGGCGGGCCGCCCCCGCGCGACCTACGACGCCGATCTAGCGGCGCTCCTGGAGGCCTTCCGCATCGACTGGGTCGTCCTGGCCGGCTGGATGCACGTCCTGAGCGACGCCTTCCTGCGCCACTTTCCCTCGCGCGTGGTGAACCTCCACCCCGCGTTGCCGGGAACCTTCCCCGGCACGCACGCTATTGCCCGCGCCTTCGAAGCGTTCCGCCGGGGGGAGATCGATCGCACCGGGGTGATGGTACACCTGGTCCCGGACGAAGGAGTGGACATCGGGCCGGTCGTCGCGCAGGAGGAGGTGCCCATCTTCCCCGAGGATACGCTGGATACGCTGGAGGCGCGCATCCATGCGACCGAGCACCGGCTCCTGGTGCGGGCGCTGGCGCAGTTGCTGTGCACGTCAGAGAAGGAGGCACGATGACCCCACGTCTTGCCCTGCTCAGCGTTTCGGACAAATCGGGCCTCACCGAATTCGCCGAAGGCCTGGTCGCCCTGGGCTGGGAGATCCTCGCCAGCGGGGGTACTGCCCGTGCCCTGCGTGAAGCAGGGATCGCAGTGCGCGAGGTGGCCGACTACACGGGCTTCCCGGAGGTGCTTTCCGGCCGGGTCAAGACGCTGCATCCGGCGATCCACGCCGGGTTGCTGGCGCGCGACACGCCCGACGACCGGGCCGAACTTGCCGGGCTGGGCTTGCGCCCGATCGACCTCGTGGCCTGCAACCTCTACCCCTTTGCCGCGACCGTCGCCCGCCCGGGCGTGACGCTGGAGGAAGCCATAGAAGAGATCGACATCGGAGGGGTGACGCTCCTGCGCGCCGCGGCCAAGAACGCTGCGCGGGTGACGGTGATCGTGGACCCCGAGGACTATGCTCCTGTCCTCGAGGAGCTACGCAAAAGCGCGGCCGTTTCCCCCGAAACCCGGCGTCGCCTGGCCTACAAGGCCTTTGCCCATACCGCAGCCTACGACGAGGCGATCCGCGCCTACCTGGAGCGGGAAGGTTTTGCCGGGCGCACAGAGCTTTTCCCCGAACACCTCGTGCTCCACCTGGAGCGGGCGCAGATGCTCCGCTACGGGGAAAACCCACATCAAGCGGCCGCCCTCTACCGCTTCCCGGGGGTCGAAGGACCGCTCGGAGGCCGGCTCCTCCAGGGCAAAACGCTTTCGTACAACAACCTCCTCGACCTGGATGCCGCCTGGCGCGTGGTGCAGAGCTTCGAGGAGCCAGCCCTGGCCATCCTCAAGCATATGAACCCCTGTGGCCTGGCCGTCGCCCCCACGCTCTCCGAAGCATACGGCCCGGCGCTCGCGGGCGACCCCGTGGCCGCCTTCGGCGGGATCATCGGCGCCAACCGCCCGTTCGACGGCGAGACCGCCGGGCTCCTGGGCGACCTCTTTATCGAAGCGATCGTCGCGCCAGCCTTCACCCCGGAGGCGCGCGAACTCCTTTCCCGCCGCACCGGGCTGCGGCTGCTCGAGATCTCCGGCGGTCGCGCGACTTCCTTCCCCTGCGAGGTACGCTCCGTGCGGGGCGGCCTCCTCCTGCAGGAAGCGGACGCACCGACAGAAAGTCCAGCCGAATGGCGCGTCGTGACGCAGCGCGCCCCGGACCCCGCCGAACAGCGGGCCCTGGGCTTCGCCTGGAAAGCGGTAGCGGCCGTGCGGTCGAACGCCATCGTGCTCGCGCGCCTGCACGAACGTGGCGCTGCGCTCGTGGGGGTCGGCGCGGGCCAGATGAGCCGCGTGGATGCGGTGCGCGTCGCGGTCTGGAAAGCCGGCGAACGCGCGCGGGGCGCTGTCCTGGCTTCCGATGCCTTCTTCCCGTTCCCGGACGGCCTCGAGGTCGC
>JBDOIE010000176.1:0-1534 GCA_041082245.1 Chloroflexia bacterium | reverse complement strand
AACGCGGCCGGCCTCGACATCGGCAGCCGCGAAATCTGGGCCGCCATCCGCCCAGACCATCCCGGCGAG
Source organism: Chloroflexia bacterium (assembly GCA_041082245.1). GTDB lineage: Bacteria > Chloroflexota > Chloroflexia > DTKN01 > DTKN01 > DAOTVY01. Next base: position 1,465 of record JBDOIE010000176.1, on the reverse strand, counting down.
ACGGTGCGCCGTTTCGCCACCTTCACCCCTGACCTCGAAGCGCTCGCCGACTGGCTGCTCGCCTGCGGCGTAGATACCGTGGCCATGGAATCCACCGGCGTCTACTGGATCCCCGCCCTCGAGGTGCTCGAACAGCGCGGTATCGCCTGCTTCCTGGTCAATGCCCACTCGGTCAAGCACGTCCCCGGCCGCAAGTCTGACGTGCAGGACTGCCAGTGGCTGCAGAAGCTCCACTCCCTGGGGCTGCTCTCCGCCTCTTTCCGCCCGGACGCCGAGATGCGTGCCCTACGCACCCTCCTCCGCCATCGTGCACAGCTCATCCAGCACCGCGCCCCCCACATCCTCCATATGCAGAAGGCCTTGCAGCAGATGAACCTTCAGCTCCACCACGTCCTCTCCGACATCACCGGCCAGACCGGCCTGGCCATCATCCGCGCCATCGTCGCCGGTGAGCGTGACCCCCTCACCCTGGCCCGCCTACGCCACCCCTCCTGCAAGTCCTCCGAGGAGACCATCGCCAAAGCCCTCACCGGCCACTGGCAGGAGGAGCAGCTCTTCGTCCTGCGCCAGTCCCTCGAACTGTTCGACTTTTACACCGCCCAGATCGAGGCCTGCAACGCCGAGATCGAGCGCCGCTTCGCCGCCATCCCGTCCCGTTGGGACACCCCCGCCGAGTTGCCCGAACTTCCCCCGGCCAAGCCCGACTCGAAGACCAAGAACAAGCCCGCCGATTCCACCCGCGCCGAGCTCTTCCGCATCACCGGCGTTGACCTCGTCGCCGTAGACGGCATCAGTGCCAGCCTGGCGATGACCATCCTCTCCGAGGTCGGCACCGATATGTCCCGCTTCCCTACCGAGAAGCACTTCTGCTCCTGGCTCGGCCTCGCTCCTCACAACGACATCTCCGGCGGCAAGGTGCTACGCTCTCGAACGTTAAAGACCGATAACCGCGCCGGTCAGGCCTTCCGTCAGGCCGCTGCCTCGGTCACCCGCTCGCGATCGGCCTTCGGGGCCTTCTACCGCCGCAAAAAGGCTCAACTCGGCCCCGCGCAGGCCCTCGTCGCCACCGCCCACAAGATCGCGCGCACCGTCTACTTCATGCTCAAGCACAAGGTCGCTTACCACGACATCGGTGCGCAGGGCTACGAGGCTGCCCAGCGCGAACGGGAGCTCGCCGCCCTCCGGCGCAAGGCCGCCCAACTGGGCTTCGAACTCGCCCCAAAGGCCGCACCAGGCGAGAGTTAGCCAGCCCGCCTGTCGCAATCCTCCTCACACGAGCGTCCACCACAGACGGTCGTGCTTTTTGCGTTGGGTCGCCTGACCTCTCACGGGCGCAAGGAGGGGTTCGGATGCCCATCGTGCCGCATTGACGTCCCTCTTCTGCTGCCCACAGACCCTTCCTCGCCGATCCCACTCCCGTCGCTCCGCATCCTCCCATTGGTCCAGGGGCGGCAGTTTCTCAGGA
>JBDOIE010000235.1:0-1367 GCA_041082245.1 Chloroflexia bacterium | reverse complement strand
TCTTCCTGCTGGCGGTGCTGATGGCCGGTCAGGCGATCCGCGTGTCTCCTGGACAGCTCGGGGTATGGGAAGCGCTCGCCGTGCTCGCGCTGGGCATCTTTGGCGTGGATATGCGCACCGGGCTGGCGGTCGGGCTGGCACTGCACGGGACTGTGCTCCTCCCGCTGACCCTGGGCGCGCTGGTGGGGCTTGCGCTCCTGAAGGCTCCACGGGAACCTCTCGGAGAGAACAACCCCGCAGAACCAAAGGAAGAAGAGACCTGCGAATCTACGGGGGATGGTCGCGACCTGCTCGCTTCGGTGATTGTCCCCGCATACAACGCTGCAGACACGATCGGGGTGTGCGTGCGGGCACTGGCCCGGCAAACGGTGCCGTGCGATCGGTTCGAGGTGATCGTGGTGGACGACGGCTCGACGGACGACACGGCGGCCGTCGCTGCAGCTGCCGGGGCGCGCGTGCTGCGCATCCCGCACAGCGGGCCGGCCGCGGCACGCAACGCCGGCGCCCGTATCGCGCGGGCCCCGATCCTCCTGTTTACCGATGCCGACTGCGAACCGGGACCGACATGGGTGGAATCCATGCTGCAGGCCTTTTCCGACCCGCGCGTTGCGGGAGCCAAGGGGACCTACCGCACACGGCAACGGGGTCTTGTGCCGCGCTTTGTGCAGGCCGAGTACGAGGAAAAGTACGCCCGACTGGAGCGTCAGGAGACGATCGACTTTGTCGACACCTACGCGGCTGGATATCGGAGGGAGGTATTCCTCACCAACCGCGGGTTCGACCCCGGGTTCCCTGTCCCCTCGGTCGAAGACCAGGAGTTCTCGTTCCGCCAGAGCCGGAAAGGCTACCGGTTGGTGTTTGTCCCGGAAGCGGGGGTCTGGCACCGGCACGACCGCAACCTCTGGGAATACCTGCGCCGGAAGTTCGGGATCGGCTACTGGAAGGCACTTCTGCTGCGTCGCCATCCGGAGCGCGTGGTCTATGATTCGCATACCCCGGCGTTGCTCCGCTGGCAGATCGCGCTACTGGCCCTTACGATCGGCGGGGCGGCAATCTTTCCTTTCTTACCCGCCCTGTGGCCAGTGCTGGTTATTACGGCCGCGGCTTTTCTCGGCACGACCTTGCCTTTGATCACGCGCATATGGCGCGATCCGCTTCTCGTGCTTGCAACGCCTTTCCTCCTGGCCTGCCGGGCGCTTGCCCTGGGCACGGGGCTTTTCGTGGGGTTCCTGCGCTTTGCGGGCAGGCCTCTCCCGGTGCATCCCGCCACACGGTTCTGGCCACGTGTCCTTAAACGGGCGCTCGACCTCGTGGGCGCTGCTATCGGGCTATTGCTCTTCGGACCGCTCATCCTGCTTCTGGCCGTA
>JBDOIE010000119.1:0-11909 GCA_041082245.1 Chloroflexia bacterium | reverse complement strand
GAGCAGCACCAGCGCGAGCGGAAGGCGGCGCGGTGGCGCGGAAGCGGCACGTGCGTGGCGCCGCAAGAGGAAAGGCGGTGGTGCAGGCGCGCGATGGTTGCGTCGGTTCAGGCGTACGTAACGGATCGCCAAAGCATCCCTCCGAATGCCCGTCTGATACCCAGGAGTATACCATAGTGGGGTGGGGCGGTCAAAGGCGAGCAGATGACGCTTTCGCTACAACTACAACGGTGCTCCGGCCGGGACTCTGCAGGCCAACTGCGACGCAGTTGGCCTACAATTCCGGTTTACAACCCCCCGCCCCAATGCTATAATGCCCCCAGGATGTAGACTGTCGGGGGAACCGTATGCCGCGGCGCTGGAACTGGCAACGGATCGCGGTCGCTGCAGGGATCGTGATCCTCGCCCTGGGGATCCTTACCGCCGTCCTCTTCTTCCTCGCGCCGGGACAGAGCAACCCGGCGCTGCGCGCGGTCAAGATCGCGATCGCCATCGCGCTCCTGGTGAACTGGGGCCTCATGAACATGCCGGCCGCCCGCATCCCGGCCGGCGCCTTCGTGCTGGGCGTCGCCCTGCTGGGCGAGGAGGCCTCTCCGGGCGAGGCGCTCGCCGGCCGGCTGCGCCCTCCCAAAGTTCCGCTTGTCCCGTGGGGGCGGCCCCGGGTGCCCCCCGAAACGCCCTTCGAAGCGGGCAGGCGTCTGGCGCCGCTCCTGCCCCCTCCCAAGGGCGGGGCGGAGGTGAGCGAGGTCCTCTACCACCAGCTCGAGCTCGCCCTGCGGGAAAACGCCCGCGAGGCTGCCGCCCTCACCTGGCTTCCCTTCGTCACCAGTGCCGAGGAGGCCCAGGCGGTCGCCCGCCAGCGGCGGCTGGACGCGGTGCTGTGGGGTTGGGTCCCGGCCAGGGCCCGCTCTTCTCTGGTGCCCTGCTTCGCCCTCGCCCGTCCGCTAGAGCCGGGCGCACTCGACGACCACGCGCGCCTGCTCGGGCTCCGGCAGTTCCGGCTGGGAGAGACGCGGCTCGACCGGCTTCCCCGGCCGGCCGTCGGGGCAAGTCCGCTTTCCTGTTTCCTCGCCGGGTTGGTCGCCTACGCGGGCGGGCGCTACGACGAGGCGAGCAACGCCTTTCGCGCCGCCCTGATCGGTACCCTCGTCCAGGCCGACGAGAACGGGCGGGAAGAGCCGGCTGCACTGGGCGTCTTCCATTTCTTCCTGGGCAACTGTGCCTTTCTCCGCAAGGAGTGGGAAGAGGCCGAGGCCGCCTACCGCTCCGCCTGCGAACTCGTGCCCCACGTGGCTGCGGTGCACCATAACCTCGGCCTGCTCCATCGCCGGATGGGCCGGATGGAGGCCGCGGTCGAGGAACTGCACCGCGCACTCCACCTGGAGCCGGATAACCCGATCGCGCACTATAGCCTCGGTCTCGTGTACCGCGATCAGGGGCGATTGGCAGAGGCGATGGGGGAGCTCCAGACGGCCGTACGGCTCGACCCACAGCTCGCCGAGGCCTACCGTATGCTCGGCCTGATCTACCGGCAGCAGAAGCAGGTCGACGAGGCGTTCGCCGCCTTCCGCGAAGCCCTGGCCCGTCGCCCCTCCTACGCCGCGGTACACCGCGACCTCGCCGAACTGTACCAGGACCGCGGGATGACGGAGCTGGCGCTCCGGGAGCTCAAACTGGCCCTGGAGCAGGAACCGGGACACCCCGAAAGTTACCTTCGCCTGGGGCGCCTCTACCGCCAGATGGGGGACGTCGACGCCGCTCTCGAAGCGTTCCAGGAGGCGATCCGGCTGCGCCCGAACTTCCCCGAAGCGCACTATGAACTGGGGCTCATCTACAAGCGCCGCGGCCAGATGGAGCTCGCGATCGACGAGTTCCAGGAGGCCACCTCCCTCCCCGCGGATACCGCCGAGATGCACATCAACCTCGGGCTCGCCCATCGCAGCCAGAACCGCCTCGGGGACGCCGAAGCCGAGTTCACCCGTGCCCTGGAGCTGGACCCGGACAACGCCGAGGCCCACTACTGCCTGGGGCTGGTCTACCGGGATCGCGGACAGCCGAACCTGGCGATCGTCGAGCTCGAGGAAGCGCTGCGGCTGGACCCCGACCTGATCCCGGCTTACGACACCCTCAGCCGGCTCTACCAGGAGCGCGGGGAGCTCGAGCGGGCGGTGGAGGTCCTGCGGCGCAACCTCCGGCTGCATCCGGACGATGCCGAGGCGATCTACCGCCTGGCCAACATGGTCGTCGCCCAGGCGCGGGCACGGCAGATGCCCCAGGGGATCGTGGCCGCGATCGAGATGTACAAGCGCGTCATCGCCCTGCAGCCAGACCATGCCGAAGCGCACTTTAACCTGGGGCTGGCCTACCTCGCGCAGAACGACCCCGAGCGCGCCTATGCGGCCTTTGCGGAGGCCGTCCAGCTACGCCCGCGGGATCCCCAGTTCCAGCATCTGCTCGGGCAGACCGCCCACGCCCTCGGGCGCAACGAGGAGGCCGCGGAGGCGCTCCGGCAGGCGGTGGAACTCGATCCCGAGCGGCTCCCCGCCCGGATGGAGCTGGGGGTCGTCTATCGCCACCTGGGGAAGCTGGAGGAGGCCCGGGAGCAGTTCACCGAGGTGCTGCGCTTCCAACCGGGCACGGTGGATGCATTCTACCAGCTCGGGCTCACCTGTGCGGCCATGAAAGCCTACGAACAGGCGATCACCTGCCTGCGGGAAGTGCTCGCCCGTGAACCGAAGTATCCCGGAGCCCACTACAACCTGGGCGTCGCCCTGGCCGCGCGGGGGGAACTGGAGGAAGCGGAGAAAGCCTTCCGGGAGGCGATCCAGCTCAACCCGGAAGACGTCGAAGCGTACAACGGGCTGGGAGTCGCGTTGCGGGAAATGGGGCGTTTCCAGGAGGCGCTGGAGGTTTTCCGCCAGGCGATCCAGCTCCGCCCGCGGTATGCCCGCAGCCACTACCTTCTCGGGAAACTCTACCAGGTGCTCGGGGACGCTTCGCGCGCGGCTCAGGCGTTCCGACGGTACGACGAACTGGTGCGGGAGGAAGGGTAACTCAGCGGAGCGGGAAGGTGAAGAAGAGGGCGACCTCGGCTTCTGCGTAATACTGCTCGTGGTAGCCGCTGAAAGCAAACCCCAGCTGCTGGGCGAGCGCGATCATCGGCGCGTTGCGTGCCTGTGTCTCCAGCACCACGGCGCGCAGGCCGTGGCCCCGGGCCCAGGCGATCGCTTCCTGTACGAGCCGCGCTTCCCATCCCTGTTGTCGCTTGCTGGGGTCCACCGCCAGGACGTCGATCCAGCCGAGCCGCTCGTCTGCCCGGACCTCGAGCCCGAGATAGCCGTAGATCGCCTGCTCCTCCTCGAGCACCAGGGTCAGCGCACGCCGCTGCCAGCCGGCGGAAAGCCGCTCGGCCAGCCCGGGAGGGGTGAGCAGCACCGGCCTCGGCAGCCGCACGGGACAGAAGGAGACAAATATCCCCTCCTCTCCGTCCGCCAGCACGTCCCCGCGCTGTACGCGCATCTGCCAGACCTGGTTCGTCCGGTAGGAGGCATCCACTGCCAGACACGCCGTCAGGTCGGCCGGGGTCGCCGCGCGGACGATCATCGGTGCCCTCCTTCTCTTTCTGCCGGCAGATGGCTTCCCGCTGCCGCGCGCCGGGCGCGCAGACGGTGGATCAGACGGTCGAGAAAGCGGCGCAGTTTTTCGTGGCGCGGCCGGCCTTTTTCCACGATCCATTGCTCGAACGCATCCGGTTGCTCCGTCAGCCTCGCATACAGGTAGCGCAGGACGACGTGCAGCGTTGCAGCGATCGGCACCGAAAGGAGCAGCCCCGGGATGCCGGCCAGGCTCTCGCCCGCCAGCACGACAAAGATCACGAGCAGTGGCGGAAGGTCGACCATGTAGCCGAGCAGGTTCGGGATGAGCAAGTTTTCCTCGAGCTGGTTCAGGCCGATGTACAGGATGGCAACCGCTATGGCCAGGGTCAGGTTGCTCCAGCCGTAGGCCGGCTCGGGCTGGAAGAGCGCCACCACGGTCGTGATCGTCCCGGCGACCACGGGCCCGAGGATCGGGACGAGCTCCAGCAGACCGCCCATCACGGCCAGCACCAGCGCGAAACGCACCTGCAGCGCGCTCAGGCCGATGTAGATCAGCGTGCCCATGATGAGCATGCGCAGGACCTGGCCGAGCACGTAGGCGCGCAGCAGGGCGTCGATTCGACGGAAAAGCGGGTCGAGCTCGCCCCGCCAGCGCTGCGGGAGGAGGTCGACCATCTGCCGCAACCAGCGATCGCCGAAGAGGAGGAAGTAGAAGGTGGCGATCAAGTAGATGACGATCTTGGTAACCGTGGTGAGCACCAGCGTGACCCCCGCGATCGCCTGCTGGGGCAGCTGGCGCGCGAGATCTCCCAGCATCTTCACCACGCTCTCGGAGGCTGTCTTCAGCTCCAGGGTAAAACCGAGCAGTTCGACGCGTTCGTGTTCCCGGATGTATTCCTGGACATCGGCGATGATCCCCGGGGCGGCCTTCAGCAACTCCTCGTACTGGCGTCCCACCACCGGGATGAGCACGGTGACCAGCAGGTACACGATCGCGCCGCCGGCGAGATAGAGAACGACGATCCACACAGGTCGCGGCACACGGGTGCGCTGGGCCAGAGAACGCACAGGGGGAAGGAAGATGTAAGCCGTGACCAGGGCCCAGACGAAGGGGAGCACCACTTCCCGCACGCGCCACAGGAAGAGCGCGGCGAGCAATACCAGCACCCAGAAAACAACCGCTTTGGCGCGGGGAGAAAGGTGGATCGGCTCCATGTCCACCCCCTTGGCCGGGCTTTCCCCGGGGCGGTCCCATTATACACGGGCGAAAGACAAAAAGCAAAGATCCCTTCCCTTCGAAGGGGCTGGGTAGGCAAGGGCAATGCCGTTGCCCACCCCGCTCCGCACCCGGAGTTTCCCACCTGTGGCGGCAAGTCCGAAGGATGGGGGCTACGGTCGCGGACCTCAAATGGCCACAGGCTTGTATACTTGGCCCAAGCCCACTTCTGGAAACCGGGGAGTCCTCGACATGCGACAGGGCTTTTCCGGCAGAGGCCAAACCATCGGCCGAGACCTGCTCGCATCGGGAGCCCGCTTTGGCCGTCGCGTGCCGCAGGAGACTCGATACAGCCCTTCCTGGGCCCGGGAGGCACCTCCCCGTACATACGCGGCCCGCTGGGCGGTCTCCTTTGCGGCTCCGTTTGCCCTGTGCTATACTGCCCGCGGAGGTGAGGCGGTGGTTTCGGCCGAGCTCTTGCGCATTGTCCGTTGCCCGGAGTGCGGCGACGCCGGAGAGCTACGCCCCGCAAGTGGGCAGCTGCGTTGCAGCGCCTGCGGCGCAGCCTACGAGCAGTTACCCGGTTACCTGGACCTGATGCCGCGCGCGGGACGGTTTGCCCACACCTCGCGTTACGTGGCCGAGGAAGCGGCTTTTGCGGCCACGCTGGACTATCGGCAGGTGGGACCGCCGGTGCTCGCGGCCGGTGTGCGGCAGGCGCTCCTCCGGCGGATGCTGCGCTTGAGGCCCACCGATCGCGTGCTGGATGTGGGGTGCGGCAACGGCAAGTTCGCCCTGTGGAACCGGCCGGCCGTGGCGCTGATGGTCGGGCTGGACCCGGCACCGTTCTTTGCCGATGCCGCCCTGGAGCACGTGGACCTCGTACGGGGGGATGCCCGGCAGGCGCCGTTTGCCTCGGGCTCTTTCGACAAGGCCTTCTCGATCGATGTGTTCGAGCACCTTACGCGGGAGGACCTGGAAGCGGTGCTGAGCGAGGTATATCGCCTCCTGCGGTCCGGAGGCCGGCTGTTCATCTACTCCAACACGCGCGAGCGCTCCCGCCTGCAGCCAGTGATCGACCTGTGGCGGCGGTTGGGGGCGGCGCTGCGGCGGCGGGGGATCGTCGGGCCGGAGCGCGACGCGCTGCGCAAGGCGGACCACGTGAAAGCGATCGGGACGTTTGCCGAGGTGGAGGCGCTGGTACAGGCGCACGGCTTCCGGGTGGTCCGGGTGCGTTTCTGGAACAGCGCGATCACCTCGTTTGTGGAGCATGTGGTGCAGCCCTTCTTCGAGGGGAAGAAACGGGCCGGGCCCGCAGAGGAAGGAAAAGCGCGCTGGCGGGCACGCGCCGGTCGGCGCGGCTCTGTCTACTTTCTCGCCCGGGCGGTGACCTGGGCTATGGGCCTGGACATCGCCCTCTTCGGGCGGCTGCGCTCCGGCTCTTACTTTCTCCTGGTGGAGAAGCCATGCGGGTAACCTTCATCTATCCGGACCTTCTGGAAGGGGCCGCCTGGCGCGGCTACTACTATTCGGGGATCGGCATCCTCTCCGCAGTGCTGAAACAGGCCGGGCACGAGGCGAGCCTACTGCACGTGACCCAGCCGATCGAGCGGGCGACGTTTCTGGCACGCCTCGAGGAACGGCTGCCGCGCAGCGGACCCCGCCTGGTGGGCTTTTCCATCACCTCGAATATGGTTCCCTTCCTGCGCGAGTGGAGCGGCTGGATCAAGGAGGCGTGGCCCGAGACGCTCGTGATCGCCGGGGGGGTGCACCCCACGCTCGTCCCCGAAGAGACGATCGCCCTGCCACACGTGGACCTCGTGTGCGTGGGCGAAGGGGAAGGGGCGATCGTGGAGCTGGCAGACGCCCTCGAGGCCGGCCGTCCCCCTACCGGTATCCGCAACCTCTGGTGGAAACGCCCGGACGGCACGGTCGAGCGGAATCCGCTGCGCCCGCTTGTGGACCTGGACACGCTTCCTTTCCCCGACCGCGCGCTCTACGACTATCCCAACCTGCACCACGAACGGCTCGGAGAGGCAACGATGATGGTCTCGCGCGGCTGCCCCTACCGCTGTACCTACTGCTGCAACGAGGCGCTGCGCGAGGTCTACCGGGGACTGGGCCGGCCGGTGCGCTTTCGCAGCGTCCCGCTCGTGATCGCGGAACTGCGGCAGGTGCTCGTGGATTACCCCTTTATCCGCCGGTTCGTGTTCGACGATGATATCTTACCGCTCCGGCGGGATTGGTTCCGTGAGTTCGCCAGGCGCTATGCCGAGGAGATCGGCCGGCCATTCGCCTGCAACCTCCGTCCCAACCTGGCGGACGAGGAGGTGGTGGGGCTCCTGAAGCTTGCCGGGTGCGACGAGGTGCGTTTCGGGATCGAGAGCGGAAACGACGAGGTGCGCAACGGGCTTCTGCGGCGGGAACTGAGCCGCGAGGAAATCGTACGCGCCTTCGAGCTGTGCCATCGGGCGGGGATGAAGGTCTTCTCCTTCAACATCGTCGGCTTTCCCGGGGAAACAGTGTCGCAGATGCTGGATACGGTGAAACTGAACGCTGCGGTGCGGGCGGATGTCACGCGTGTGACGATCTTTTACCCTTACCCGCGCACGCCCCTCCACCGGCTGAGCGAAGAGATGGGGCTTTTGACCGGCCGTATCGTCACCGATTATGCTACCGATACTGTGCTCGGCTTTGACAAGATCCAGCGCAACCGGGTGGTCTTTATCCGGCGTTACTTTCCGATCCTGGCGCGCCTGTACCGGTTTGTCAAGCGCCTGCCGCGCCCGTTCGAACGGGCGCTGGACGCCTTTCTGTCGGCCCGCTGGACGGTGGTGACCCTGTTCTACGCCGCCAACAAACTGTACGACTGGGTTCGCGGCAACCCGGTGCTGGACCGGTGGGCGATGGCCTTCCGGAGGAAGGTGTTCGGTTAGGATGCGCATCCTGTACGTTGCCTCCGGGATCCCGCTTCCTGGACATTACGGCGGATCCACACACACCCTGGAGGTTGCCCGGGGCCTTCGCACGCGCGGACACGAGGTGCTCGTGGTGGCCGCACACCGGGCCGGATGGAGCGGGCTGCGCCCGTTCTTCCGGGTTGGACAGGGGACGGTCGATGGGGTACGGGTCGCCTACGTGGATGTCCCTAAAGGGGTCTCCTTCCTGGGGACCGGGCTGATCGGGCGGGTGGTGCGCACGTTCCGCCCCGAGGTGGTGATGGAGCGGTACTACAACTTTGCCGGGGCCGGCCTCTACTGGGCACACCGGTTGGGGATCCCCTCGGTGCTGGAGGTAAACGCGCTGATCGTGGACCCGCCGGAGGTGTGGAAACGTCGGCTGGACGATTTCCTGGGCGGCCCGATGCGGCGCTGGGCGCTGCAGCAGTGCCGGTGGGCCGCACGCATCGTCACCCCGCTCCATACGACCGTGCCACCGGAGATCCCGCGGGAGCGGATCGTGGAGATCCCGTGGGGGGCCAACACGGAGCGCTTCCGGCCGGAAGTGAGGGCCGAGCGTGCAGGCGAAATCGAGGCGCTGCGCGCGCGCCTGGGGTTGCCGCAGAGCGCGCGGGTGGTGGCGTTCGTGGGGAGCTTTCGCGCCTGGCATGGGGCGCGCGAGTTCGTCGAGGCGATGGCGCTCTTGAGGCGCAAGCGGGAGGACTGCTTCGGCCTGCTGGTCGGGGATGGACCGGAGCGACGGGCGGTAGAGGCGCTTTGCCGCGAGCGCGGGCTTTGCGGCCGGCTGCGGTTTGTCGGCCACGTACCTTACGGGGAGGTGCCGCTGTACCTGGGGCTGGCGGAGGTGGGAGCGGCGCCGTTTCGCACGGACGCGCACCCGGCGCTGCGCGCTGCGGGCTTTTTCTGGTCGCCCCTGAAGGTGTTCGAGTATATGGCGATGGGGTTGCCCGTGGTGACGAGCGACATCCCGCCGCTGAACCGGGTGATCCGCCAGGGAGAGGAAGGGTTGCTGGTGCCTGAAGCGGACCCCGAGGCGCTGGCGGAGGCAATGGCCCATCTCCTAGACGCCCCAGATGTTGCGCGCGAAATGGGGCGGCGTGCGCGTGAGCGCGTGGTCGCGGAATATTCCTGGGCGCGCCATTGCGAGCGGCTGGAAGCGGTGCTCGAAGCGGTCGCTTCCGGGCGCTGTTAACCCGCGTCAGCCGTGACACCCGTCAGCCGTGACACCTGTCACGCCGTGACATCCGTCAGTCACGCCGTGACGGGCTACGGGGTCGCCTCCGGGGTCGGGCTGGGCGTCGGTGGAGGGGCAAGGAGCCTGGACCAGCGGCTCAGGCCCAGCCATTCGAAGAGGCTGCGCTCCTCCAGGTACGGCCGCACGAAGTACCCCAGGGCACCGAGGAGCGCGAGCGATACCACAACGGTCACCAATCCCACGAGGAGCGCTTTCCAGAGGGCGATGCGCCCGACACGGCTCAGGCCGCGCACGAAGGAGAAGAGGCCCCAGAAGGTCGCAATCCCCCCGAAGAGGATCCAGGGCAGCGGCGGCAGAGGGCCCCAGCTGCGCTCGAGCCAGGGGAGCACCTGCTCGGGCAGGCGGGCGGTCACGGGAGGCAGGTAAAGGGCAATGGGCAGGCTGAGGAGGAAAAACGGCATCAGGAGGTGAGAGGAGCAGACCATATAGGCAGAGACGTGGCCACGCGCGCGAAAGATGAGGCTCAGAAGGCGGGCGACCAGCCCCAGCACCAGCCACGCGAGAAAAACCACAATGACCACCAGAACCGTCTGTTCCACGATCCCGGGTGCGTTCTCCAGGAGCGGCTTCAGCCCGTAAGCCGTGGGGTTCAGGGCGTAGGAGACGCCGAGGATGATGCCGACAAGGAGGATGTACAGGAACGACTCGAACCCGCTGATTTCCTCCTCGGGGGCCGGCTTTTCCGCAAGTTTCTGCTCGTACTCGTAGAGGAGCGTCTGCCCGGGGCGCCTGCCGCGCTCCGCCCGGGCCTGCTTCTGGGCCTCCTGTTCGGCCTTGCGGCGCTGGAGCGCCAGGCGGCGACGTTCGCGAGGCGAGAGAAGCGAGTCCAGCTCCTGCTGTACGTAGGGATGGTCGGGCTGCAGTTGCTGTACCATCTCCCAGTGCTGCCGGGCTTCGTCACGCAACCCCAGCCGGGCACAGGCGACGCCGAGGTTGTAGTAGGCCTCGACGTGGTGCGGGTCCTGGGCGATCGCCTGCTCGAACGCCTCTTTTGCCTCCTGGTAGCGCTTTTCCTTGAGCAGGGTCAATCCCCGGCGATAGGCGTCCTCAATCTCCGCTTCCCGGGCGAGGACCGCCGGGAGTTTGGTGGGCAAGGGCAGTTGCGCCCCGCAGTGCGGGCAGAAGCCGGTGTCCGTAGGCACGAGCTCGTTGCACTCGGGGCAGGTAAGCGCGAAGGGGAAGCCGCACTTGACGCATTCGGTGGCAAAGTCAAAGTTCAGCGCGCCGCAGGCGGGACAGGCCACTCGTTCCCCGGGCGGGGGAGCTTGGGGTTCCTCCTCTTCTTCCTCAGGCTCCAGGCCAGGAAAGGCGAACGGCGCAGCAGCTTCCTTTTCCTCCTCCTCGGTCTCCGCGCCCGGGAAAGCGAACGGCGGAACGGCTTCCTCTTCGGTCGTGGTTGGCACGGTCTCGGGGGTCGGTTCCGCAGGCGTGGTCTCCCACTCCCAGGGAGGGGGCTCGGGAGTCGGGGCGGGGGCGGGTGGGGGAGCCGGGCGTTCGGCGGCCAAGCGCGATTCGACCCAGGCCAACCCCTGCCGGGCACGGGCGTTCTGCGGGTTGATGGCCAGGACGTTTTCCAGGCAGATGCGCATCTCCTCCAGGTCGTCTACCACACCGCTGAGCCAGAGCCAGGCTTCCTCGTTCTGCTCGTCCTTCTCGGTCACCTCGATCAGGAGCCGCTTGGCGCGTGCTTTGTCGCCTGTTCGGGCGGCAGCGATCCCTTCGCGGAGCAGCTGGGAGATGTCTTCAGCCATAGGTCCCCCCCTTGCGCGGATCGACGCAGGTCCCGGAACCACCGACCAAGTGTAGTATACCACAGGCCCCCACGGAGGGCAAGGGGAAACTGCTCCGGCTTCCAACGGACTGCCTCCTGGTAGCGAGCCGAGCACCACGATTTTCCTTCGAGGGCCTTTCCGTCCCGGGCCAGCAGTGGCTTTCGCCAAGCCCAAAGGACCGGTACGGTCACGGGCCTCGAGGGGTCGCGGGCTTGTACGCTCGGCGTAAGCCCATTCTTACTTTGTTGGAAACTGGAGGAAACCGAACACCTTGCGAGGCCGGGCCGTTTCGGCTACAATAGCCTTGGGGGGGTCTTGATCCGCCGAGGAGGGCAAGATGACAAGGTTGCGCGAACTGCAGGGCAAGCCGGTGCTCGCGCTGGAGGAAGGGGAGGAGATCGGCCGGGTGCGCGGCTTTTTGCTCGACCCCGCGGAGGCGCGGGTGGTGGCTCTTGTGCTCGACCGCCGTGGCCCGAACAGGGAGCCGCTCATCGTCGCGACGACGAACCTGTACCAGGTGGGCGAGGCCGCGATCACGGTGGAAAAGCGCGAAAGCCTGATGCCGCTCTCCCGCGTCCCGCGCTTCCAGGAGCTTGCGCGAAGCCAGCGCTCGATCCTGGGAAAGCCGGCCATTACCGAGGATGGCGCCCGGCTCGGCCGGGTGCGGGATCTCGTGCTGGAAGTGCCGGCCCTGCGCGTCGAAGCTCTGCTGGTAGGCGGTTTTCCAGGAAAGGCGCGCCGCATCCCGGTGGGGCAGGTGCGTACGATCGGGCCCGATGCGGTGGTCGTGCGGCTGGGTGGCGTGGAGCAACCTCCGCAACCCGCGGTAGCTGCCGAGCCGACGATGCTGCCTCAGGTGCCGATCGCGGGCGGGGAAACCAGCGTAACGCCGCAGATCGAGCCCGCCGCGGCGGAGCCGGGCCAGGAGCCCCCAGCGGAGGAGGCTCCCCCCCGGGAATCGGACTGGGAGCGCTGGATCGAGCAGATACCGGGAGCAGGAGCGGAGAGCGGTTAGGAGTTTGTGCCGACCCGATCTTGCGGGGCGTGCCCTGAGGCCCGTTGAAGAAAAAGAGAAGCGGCGCCCCGGGTCCGGGCGCCGCGCGGCAGCGC
>JBDOIE010000113.1:0-1939 GCA_041082245.1 Chloroflexia bacterium | reverse complement strand
GAGGGCGGCTGGAGGTAAGGGAAGTGCGAATGCCGGCATGAGTAACGATAAACAGGGTGAGAATCCCTGTCGCCGTAAGCCCAAGGGTTCCTACGCAATGGTCGTCAGCGTAGGGTTAGGCGGGGCCTAAGGTGAGGCCGAGAGGCGTAGCCGAAGGACAGCCGGTTAATATTCCGGCCCTTCCTGCGGGTGCGATGGGGGGACGCTCTAGGCTAAGGGGACCGGAGCCATGGCTGAGCCCGGCCAGAAGCGCAGGGTGGGGGGTAGGCAAATCCGCCCTCCGCGAGCTCTGCGTGGTGGGGAAGCCCGTGAGGGTGACAACCCCCTGAAGCCAGGGAGCCGAGAAAAGCCTCTAAGCACAACCCGTAGGAACCCGTACCGCAAACCGACACAGGTGGGCGGGTGCGAGAGCACTCAGGCGCGCGGGATAACCCTCGCCAAGGAACTTTGCAAGTTAGCCCCGTAACTTCGGGAGAAGGGGTGCTCCCTGCAAGGGGAGCCGCAGTGAATAGGCTCTGGCGACTGTTTACCAAAAACACAGCTCTCTGCGAACTCGTAAGAGGAGGTATAGGGAGCGACGCTTGCCCGGTGCCGGAAGGTCAAGGGGAGGGGTGCAAGCCCTAAACCGAAGCCCCGGTGAACGGCGGCCGTAACTATAACGGTCCTAAGGTAGCGAAATTCCTTGTCGGGTAAGTTCCGACCTGCACGAATGGCGTAACGACTTCCCCACTGTCTCCGACGCCGGCTCGGCGAAACTGAATTCTCCGTGAAGATGCGGAGTACCCGCGGTCAGACGGAAAGACCCCGTGCACCTTTACTACAGCTTTGCAGTGGCACTAGGCGGGCCGTGTGTAGGATAGGTGGGAGCCAGCGAAGCGGAGGCGCCAGCTTCCGTGGAGGCGTCCTTGAAATACCACCCTCGGGCCGTCTGGTGTCTAACCGCGCACCGTGAGCCGGTGCCGGGACCCTGCATGGCGGGTAGTTTGACTGGGGCGGTCGCCTCCCAAAAGGTAACGGAGGCGCGCGATGGTCGGCTCAGGCTGGTCGGAAACCAGCCGTCGCGTGCAAGCGCACAAGCCGGCCTGACTGCAAGACCGACAGGTCGCGCAGAGACGAAAGTCGGCGCTAGTGATCCGGTGGTCCCGTGTGGAAGGGCCATCGCTCATCGGATAAAAGGTACGCCGGGGATAACAGGCTGATGACCCCCAAGAGTCCCCATCGACGGGGTCGTTTGGCACCTCGATGTCGGCTCATCACATCCTGGGGCTGCAGCAGGTCCCAAGGGTTCGGCTGTTCGCCGATTAAAGTGGTACGTGAGCTGGGTTTAGAACGTCGTGAGACAGTTCGGTCCCTATCTGCCGTGGGTGTACGAGACTTGCGCGGATCCGCCCTTAGTACGAGAGGACCGGGGTGGACGGACCTCTGGTGGACCGGTCGTCGCGCCAGCGGCGCAGCCGGGTAGCCACGTCCGGACGGGATAACCGCTGAACGCATCTAAGCGGGAAACCCACCGCAAAACCAGGTCTCGCCCGAGAGCCGTGGTAGACCACCACGTCGATAGGCCGGAGGTGCAGGCGCGGCAACGCGCACAGCTTACCGGTCCTAATCGCTCGATCGCGCTCCCCTCGCCCCAGCCCCGGGACCCCCGCCCGAGGCCGGATTCCCCCATACCCTGCCGACACACCCTCACCCCGCCGCCCCCGACGGCGCGGGGACCCCGAGGAGCGACCTCCTCCCACAGGCTCCCACGACCGCACGAACGGCGCGGGACGCGACCCCGACACTCCCGGCCGGTCACCCGACCGCACGGGATGATCACCGGGGCCCCCGGCCGGTCGAAGACCGGACGGGGTGATCACCGGGGCCCCCGCGAAGCCGAAGGCTTCGGGGGGTGATCACCGGGGTCCCCACGACGTCGAAGACGGCGTGGGGTGCAACA
>JBDOIE010000105.1:0-1218 GCA_041082245.1 Chloroflexia bacterium | reverse complement strand
CGCGAGATCACAGCCCTGGCCCGGTCGTGGGGCGTGCCGACGCACATCCACGTGGCCGAGGCACAGGACGAGGTGGACATGATGCTCGCCCGCTGCGGCAAGCGTCACATCGAGTGGCTGGCCGACCTGGGCTGCCTGGGCCCGGACACGCAGCTCGTCCACGCGGTGCACGTGACCGACGGCGAGCTGGACCTGATCGCAGAGGCGGGCGCGCTGGTCGTCCACTGTCCGACCTCCAACATGTACCTGGCCTCGGGTGCTGCGCCCGTCCGCAAGATGCTCGACCGCGGCATTCGCGTGGCCCTCGGCACCGACGGCTCGGGCTCCAACAACTCGCAGGACCTGCTGGAGTGCGCCAAGATCGCGGCGTTGCTGGCCAAGCACGCGACCGGCGACGCGCAGGCGCTGCTGCCCGCGGATGTGATCCGAATGATGACACGGGGACGCGGAGACGCGGGGAGAGGGGGAGGGGGAGACGCGGAGAGGGGGAGAAGCGGAGACGCGGGGATGGAGGGACGCAGAGAGAAGGTGGTGCCGGGGGGCGAGCTGGGTGGTGTCGTGCGGACCAGTGCGCAGAATCCAGCTGCCCAAGCGGAGCACCCTGAGCGGAGGGCGAAAGCCCGCAGTCGAAGGGTGCGGAGCGATCCCTTAGGCGAGGTCGCATCCTTCGACTCCACTCCGCTTTCGCTGCGTTCCGCTCAGGATGCTCACGATTTCGATTCCAAAGCGGCACTGCGACCTGGCGCGCCGGCCGACATCACCATCGTGAACCTGAACAACCCCCGCTGCCAGCCGGTGCACAGTGCGGCGTCGGCGCTGGTGTACAACGCGGTCGGGCCCGACGTCCATACGGTCATCGTGGGCGGCGAGATCTTGCTGGACGCAGGGCGGATGACCATGCTGGACGAAGACGAGCTGATGGCGCAGTGCCGCGAGGCAGCGGCGGCTTTGATGAAACGGGCGGGGGTCACCGTGAAAGTTTGAGGGCGTCGAGACGAGGGAGGAACACCACCTGCGGCGTTGGGCGCACAGGGGCGGATGAAAACCCCCACGTGCCAGGCATCTTCCAGAGTGCCTGGCACGTGGAGGTTTTCATCCGCTCTGGTACGGCCGATGCCGCATGTGATGGTCCTTTCTCGTCTCGACACCCTCAGAGTTTCCCGGTGATCCCCGCCCGTTTCATCAAAGCCGCCGCTGCCTCGCGGCACTGCGCCATCA
>JBDOIE010000086.1:0-3092 GCA_041082245.1 Chloroflexia bacterium | reverse complement strand
AGGACGATTGGTCTCCTGTGCGCGCTGAACCGGCGCGCGATTCGCGCCGGTCGTGAGCCGGCGGGCTTCTCCGACGGAGAAGCGGCCATTCTTGCCAGCGTGGCCGGGGAGATCGTCCGCGCACTCCGCCGACTCCGGCGCGAAAACGACCTGCGGACGATCCTGAGTTTGACCCAGGACGCAATGGCCCTGCGAGGAGAGGGGGAAATTGCGCAGCGGGTGGTCAAGGTGCTTCGGCAGAGCCACCCGGAGTGGATGCCGGTGCGCCTGGAGGTCTCATCGGAAGAGGGCGAACCGCCCATCATCTGCATGGATCCCCCCGATGCAGTTCCCGAGCCTGATGACCTTCTTCTGGACCATCCTTTTCCTAAAGAATCCGGGGTCAGCGGCAGGTTGACCGTTTACGCTGCTCCGGACGAGCCGTTCGAGCCGGAGGATCGCGCCTTTCTGCAAACGATGGTGTACCAGACCGCGGTGTTGCTCGAAAACCAGCGGAACTTCCGCAGGATCCGTCGCCAGATACGGCAACTTGAGCATCTGCAAAGGGTCGGCGCACAGCTGGCCCGTGGGGCCCGGTTGCGCGAGACGCTGGGCAGCATCGCCCGTCAGGCGATGGAACTCGGGCGCGCAGATGTGGTCGTGATCATCCCTTACGCCGCACAGGGGGAACGGCTGCTCGTGGCCGATGCGGTCTGGCGCGGCACCAGGACGCCTCCCGACCTGAGCGAAGAAACCCGCCCCGGTGGAGTGAGCGCCAACCTGCTCCGTTCCGCGAAAGGGTACCTCTGGGTGCCCGACCTCGAGCAGGCCCCCCACCTTTCGAACGCCTTTCTGAAGCGGGAGGGGATTCGCTCTTTCCTGGCGGTGCGGCTGGATGCCGGGGCACAGCCGGTCGGCCTCCTCTTCCTGGACTACCGGGGGCCAGAACCGCGAAGCCAGCCGGAAGGGCTCGATAACATCCTCACGCTGGCCAGCCACGCTGCGGTGGCGATCGAGCGCGCCCGTCTGCTCGATCGCCTGGACTCGCAGCTGAGCGTCCTGCAAGGGCTCCTGCAGGTCGTACGAAAGATGACGTCCGATTTTCACTATCGGGATGTCCTGGAGCTTCTGGCCCAGACCGCTGTCCGGTCCCTGAAAGCGGACACGGTCGTGCTCTATCCCTACGATGCGAGGCACAGCGTGGTCGAGTCACCTGTCACGGCGGGGAAATTCCGATATCCCGATCTGGTTCACCTCCATCCCGGGGGAGGCAAGGAACGGGTCCGCGGGCTGATCGAGCAAGGGAAGCCCATCTTCGCCCCGGAAGTCGAGAAAGAAGAGTCCCTGCGTGGGGACTTTACCGAGCGGGAAGGAGTGCGCTCGGCTGCGTTCTTGCCGCTTCCGACCTGCTCCGATCCGGCAGCAGGAGAGTTTTCCCGCCTTGGCGGGATGTTCCTGAACTACCGCAACTACCACGATTTTTCCCCGGAGGAGCAGGACATCTGCACGCTCTTTGCGGACCAGGCTGCGATCGCCGTGCAGCTGGCGAAGACCATCGACCGTCTGCAGCTGGCGTTCACGGTGGTCAGCGAGGGTCAGGATGTCGTACTCGCCGAGGCCATCCGGGGGCCGTTGTGTACGGCCAAGCAGGCCGTGGAACTGGTGTACCGGGGTCGCCTGAAGGGCCAACCCGAAAAGCAGCAGTATTGGGTCGAGCAGGCTTTCCTGGTGCTGCGTACGATGGAAACCCAGGTCAAGAACCTGATCTGGATCGCCAACCTGGCGGCTGGGCGGAGCGATCTGAACCTGGAACCTTTACCCGCGGGAGAACTGCTCGACGCGGTCGGACAGGAGTTTGGAGCGTGGGCAGAACAGAAGGGGATCCGCCTGGATGTTCCACCCGGAGTTGACGTGTGGATCCGGGCAGACAGGAGCTGCGCACAGCAGATCCTCTCCTCTCTGGTCGACAATGCGCTGAAGTTCACGCCGGAGGGAGGACGGGTTTGCGTGGAGGTAGTGCCCGGAGCAGAACAGGTGGTGTTCCGGGTGCAGGACACCGGGATGGGCATCCCGGAAGCCGAAAGGTCGAGAGTTTTCGACAAATATTACCGGGGAAAGAGCGCGCAGGCCGGGCACATTCCCGGGATGGGCCTCGGGCTGTACCTGGCCCGACAGCTTGCGGGCAGGCAAGGGGGTGAGGTGAGGCTGGCAGAGAGCTGCGAAGGTCAGGGCAGCACGTTCGAGCTCCTGCTGCCCCGAGCCACGGAGAGGTAAGAATGCCGCGAGCGCGATTGCTCCATATCGAGGACGACCCCGCGCACGTGCAACTCGTACAGGATTACCTGCGGCCGAACGACTGGCAGATCGAGGTTGCGTACACCGCCGCGGAGGGGTTGGCCAAAGCCCGTGCCCTGGTTCCGGACGTGATCATTCTTGACCTGTACTTGCCCGAGCAGTCCCGGGATGCCGAGCCGAGTACCAAGGTCGGGCTGGACCTGCTGCGCAGGATCAAAGATGATCCGTTGCTCAAGGAGATCCCGCTGGTGATCTTCTCCATCGCCGCGCAGCACGTCGATCTGCGCATCCAGGCGCGGCGGGTGGGCGCAGACGAATTCCTGGGCAAAAGCGACGTGGAACTGCGTACGACGGACCTCGCCGAACTCGAAGCGGCGATCCAGAACATCCTGGGCCGGCCCTCCTCGTTTGTGCCCCCGGCTCAGGGGGTGGCTTACGATCCGCGCACGAACACCGTGTACCGCGACGGTCAGCCGCTGGAGAAATCGTTGACGGACCTGGAGGCGCGCCTGCTCCAGTTCCTTCAAGCGCGCCGGGGAGAAGTATGCTCGCGAGACGAGATCATTGCCGCAGTATGGGGGGAAGAAAGCGAAGGGGTGACCGACGAGGCGCTGGATCGGCTCGTTTCGCGGCTCCGGAAAAAGATCGAACCGGACCGGGCGCACCCGCGCTACCTGCTGACTGTGCGGGGACACGGGTTCCGTCTCTTGTAGGGAAGCGGTCAGGCCTTTGAGGGGAAACGGCAGGAGGCGGGAGGATTCCTGTAAGCGATAGGCGTTTTCTTGGTTCCTGTCGGTCGCGTTTTGGGGGCGCGGGGG
>JBDOIE010000083.1:0-8975 GCA_041082245.1 Chloroflexia bacterium | reverse complement strand
CTTCGGGAGCAGCACGATCACGATCCGTCGTTCGGCTACACAGCTGATCCCCTGAGGCAGAACAGCAGGAAGGTTCGAGCGGTGGAGGTGAGCGATGCACGATTTTCCGTCCTTCCGGAGCAAGGGCCAGAGCATGGTGCTGGTCGCCCTGGCGGCGGTGGCGCTGGTCGCCTTTGTCGCGCTGGCCGTGGACGGCGGAAATGCCTACGCACTGCGCCGTCAGGCGCAGAACGCCGCGGACGGTGCGGCCATCGCCGGCACCTGGACCCTGGTGGACATCTCGGGTTTCGATGCGATTGCGCAGATCCTGCGTTCGATCAACGCCTATGCCCAGGCGAACGGCATCCGGGATACGGACGGTGATCCGGGCAATACGGCGAACGGCAACGTCCAGGCCTGGTTTGTGGACCGCTGGGGCAACCGCGTCTCCGAGACGGAAATGCATGGTATGACGACGATCCCCGCCAACGCCAAGGGAGTCGAGGTCGAGACCACGATCACCAGCACGACCTTCTTCGCCCGGGCGATCGGGATCCATGAGGTCGGTGCCAAGGCCACGGCGACGGCCGTCTTTGTCCCGGCCGGTGGCCTGCTCCCGATCGCGGTCAACGAGTACTGGCAGGGCAGCCAGGGGCATTGCCCGTACGACCATTGCGGCGAACCGTATAGCTTCGTGCGAAATCCATTTGAGCCGCCGCCCTTTTCCAGGATTAGCCAGTCTCCGGAGGTGTGGCAGAAGAACGTGTGCCCCAACCCCACGAACAACAACATCTGCCAGGGTCCCTACGAGGGCTACGGCGAGAACTTTGGCAAGGCTTTTGCCCTGCTGGGCGGAGATGCCAAGCCGAACTACGGTTCGATGGAGCCCCGCAGCGCGGTCGAGATCGATTATCGGTACGACGCATTGCGCACCGGCGGGTTCTGGCACTACCTGATCGGCGACGACATCTGGCAAGACAACGTTGGCCCGATTGCTGACGGACAGGGCAAGGCCGCAATGGAGGAGGTCATCCGAGCCGGTGGATATCGCAAGAGCCCTCTTCCAGCCGTGGCGCTCGAACCCCCGCCCGAGCATCTGCAGGAGTGGGATTACTGCTGGGGGACGCCCAGCGCCAACAACTGTTTCAACTTCCCGGCGACGAACAGGGGCAAGCCGTACGAGGTGCTGCAATTCCTGAGCGGTACCGCTTCGCGCTTCCTGGCCCAGGCGATGTACGATGACGGAAATTACCTAGACGGCCGCTATGCTCCCGGCGAGCGGATCGCGATCATGGTCTACAACGGCGCAGCCGGCGACCAGTGGGGTACCGGTGGGAACAAGAGCGACTCGGCGGTGGTTGTGGGATACTTCGGGGCGGTCATCGTGGGGTACGGCAACAACTTTGACCATCCGTGCAACGGTACCCCCGGAGACTGGCAGAGCTATGTGCACTGTGTTTCCGGCCAGCCGAACACGGTGTACGGCATCGCGGACCGTTCGGCCCCGCTCATGCTCGACCCGACCCCGCTGATCGAGGAGTTCCTCCCCAAGCAGATCGTGCTGATCGAGTGAGCAGGCCTCAAGCCACGGTGCGCCGAGACTTGCCGGCGCACCGTGGCTTCATTCACCCCGCAGAAAGGAGCGGCAAAGCCGCCCCCTTCCTTACGGCGCAGCGGCGCAAGGGAGAGGGCTCACATCTGCGAGCCCGAAAGCGAGGTACGGGGTGAACGCGCTATGGCCTAACATCGCTCAAGTAGCGGTAGGCTACCCCGGCCAGGATCGCCGCACCCAGAGGAAGACAGCGCTCGTCGATGTCGAAGCGCGGATGGTGATGGGTCCGCTCGTCTCCCTCGATGCGTGCCCCGATCCAGGCGAACGCACCGCCCTGCCGGGCCGCACGCGCAAGCCAGGCAAAGTCCTCGGATCCCGTTTCCAGCGGTGCGTCTTCCGCACACGGTTGTCCCAGCAGCAAGGCCGCAACTTCCCGCAGGAGCGCGACCAGCGACGGAGCGTTCTCCAGCACCGGATGCCCCGGGGTAATCCGCAGAAGGTATGTCCCGCCGAGCGTCTCCGCCAGGGCAAAGGCGCGCTCCACCTCCCGCCAGAGTCGCTCCCGCACCTCAGATGAGAAAGAGCGGATCGTACCCCGCAGCTCCACTTCGCCCGGGATGACGTTATCCGCCGTGCCGGCGTGGATCGCGCCCACGGAGACGATGCACGGTTCGAGGGGAGAGATCCGCCGGGAGGGAATGGCATAGAGCGCGTTCAGCACCTGGGCGGCGATCGCGATCGGGTCGACTCCCTCGTGGGGCCGGGCCCCGTGCGACGAAACCCCCCGCACCTGAGCCCAGAACGGATCCACCGCGGCCATGAACGGACCCGGGCGGGTGCGCAACTCCCCGAGCGGCCGATTCGCATCCACGTGCAGCGCAAAGACGGCCTCGACCCCCTCCATCGCGCCGTCCTCGATCATCCGTCGCGCGCCGCTTTTCCCCTCTTCGTCTACCCACTCCTCGCAAGGCTGGAACAGGAACCGGACACGCCCGCTGGGCGGCGGCTGTTCCGCCAGCAACCGGGCTGCGCCCAGCAGCATCGCGATATGCGCATCGTGGCCACAGGCGTGCATGACGCCCGGCACGGCCGAGGCGTAGGGCAGGTCGTTCTCCTCGTGGATGGGGAGGGCATCCATGTCGGCGCGTAACGCCACCACAGGGGCTCCTTCCCCCAGCTCGCCCACGACCCCCGTGCGGCCCACCTGCTCTCGCACCTGCAGGCCAAACTCCCGTAGCAGATCTGCTACTTTGCGCGCCGTTTCCCGTTCCTGGAAAGCGAGCTCCGGGTAACGGTGGAAATGGCGACGCCACGCGCGCAGCGTTTCTTCCAGAGCCTGTGCCCGCTGCAGAAGATCGTGCAACACCGTCCTCCTCCGGGCTCGGTCACGCGGCCGGGCCTTAGACCGACTTTCAGCGAAGGCTCCGGAACAGGTCGGTCAGCAGCTGGGACCCGGCCAGCGTAAGGATGGTCAGCACGACCATCGCCACAAGCGTGGGCACCGCAAGCGCCAGGAAGTACCCACAGCCGAACTTGAAGCCGTCTCCGAATGTCAGTTTCATCGTTTCCCCCTCGACCGTCTACGCTCGCACGCTTTGGTCCAGCTTCTCGTTACCGCACCAGGGGCAGGAACGATCGGCCGGCGATGATCCCCAGCAGCAGAAGCCAGAGGAAAATCCCGATAGAGAGGCCGATCGAGGCGACGATCGAGGCAATTACAAAGCCGCAGCCGAAGGAAAAGCCGTCCCCGATGGAGAGGTCGGCCGGCTGCTTTCCGGATGGCGCTGGCGCAGGATACACGGTTTCTTCCTCCTTTACCGCTCTGGCTAGGGGAAAAGCTTCCTCTACCCGCCGGATGGGCCTTTTCGCGGGCTCGGCGTCACACGCCGAAGAACAGGGTGCCCCGGATGAGACCAGGGTCGTCCTCCAGCCGATACAGCGCTGCGCCCTGTCCTCCCAGGATGCTCAGCACCAGCCGCACCTCCTTTCGCAGTGCGTCTTGCTCCGCCTCCGACACCAATCCCTCGAAGGCTCGAACATCCAGCAACTCAAGCGTACCTTTCCGGCAGCCAGGCGATGACCTTCCAGAACTCGCCCGATGCGGTCAGTCGCACCCACGGCTTGCGGCGCGGGCAAGGCCGCCCGAAGTGAGGCGTCGTCGAGCGCAAGTACCAGGAAATCCCGTGTGAAAGCATAGCCGGGCAAGTAGCCTGCCGCCTCGAGCACACGGACTCGCTGACCCAAACGCGGTTGCCAGCAGCCCTGCCGGGGTGCGGGAACGACTGCCCCATTCTACCGCAGGGCCGTCGCGGCGTCAATTGCCCGATGCCGGGTCACACGACGAGAGAGCAAACCGCGGTCTGGCTATGCGCAATGCCTCTTCGCCGGACTCGACCGATGCCCTGCTCCCCGGAACAGGACTCTTTCGGGCGCGAAGCCTTCACGGTTACGGCTGCCCGCACCAGTGTGCCTCGAGGGCGGCGAGCGTGCCGTCCCTCGCCAGACGCCGCAACGCGCGCTGGACCCGATGGTGGAGCCACACGCTCCGCCGGGCGACCACCGCGACGAACGATTCGTCCTGCAGCACCGGTCCCCGGATCTCTACTCCACCCCGGCCCAACACGAAGGCAAGCGCAGAGATGCGATCCACAACCGCCGCATCCACTTCTCCAGCGGACACCGCTTCGAGCGCTTCTTCAGGGCTGAAAAAGGGGATCCGCCGCGCGATGCTCCCGGCCCGCTCCCACGGCTTCACCAGAGCATCGCCGGCGCTTCCCATTTCCACACCTACCGTCTTTCCGCGAAGCGCCCCTGGGCCGCCGATCTCGCTTCCGGCACGCACCACGAGCACCTGCCCGGCCTGGAAGTATGGCCGTGTGCAGCGCTCCCGCCGGCATAGCTCCGGACTGTACGGATACGAGGAAACGATGAGGTCGATCTGTCCGGAGACAAGCGCATCGTACAGGCTATCGTACCCCATCGGGAGGAATTCCACCCGTACCCCGATCTCCCGGGCCAGCGCCTGCACCAGATCGACATCGAAGCCGACGATCTGCCCTTCTTCTTCCATCTCGAAGGGGGGATAGGCCGGGTCCAGCCCCACGCGCACGACCCCCGTCGTCTCGATCCGCCTGCGGGTATCATCGTCCATCCAGGCCGGGATAAGGACGGATGCGAGCAGGTTCATTAGTACGAGAAGCGCGAGGATCAGGTGGATACGGGCAAACGGTCGCTCTGCCATGGCTTCACCCTTCGGAGGCGCTGCTCAGCGCCACCAGGAGGTTCCGCAGCACGTCAACCCACCGCTCCCCCAGGCCCTCCCGGTCCAGCCACACCTGATGCCCCCGGATGCGCACGCGCTGCTCGAGCCACGGAGGGAGTTCCCGCAGGGCCGGACGGGTGCCCTCGGGCATCGCGATGCGGATATGCCGCCCTTCTGCACGCACCTCTACGGCACCGACGCGCAGCGCGAGCACCTTGAGGCGCAGCAGTTCGAGCAACGCCTGGGCCGGCGGAGGGGGTTCTCCGAAGCGATCCCGCAGCTCCCGGGCCATCTCCTGCACCTGGCGCATCGTGCGCACCTCTGCCATCCGCCGGTAGGCGTGGAGCCGTACCTCCGGCTCGGGGACGTAATCCGCCGGCAGGTAGGCTTCGAGCGGAAGGTCGAGCGTGACCGGGGCCGGTCCACGCAATTCTTCGTGGATCGCCTCCCGCTGCGGGGCGGGTAGGGGGCGTCCAGCGCGCAGTTCTTCTACCGCCTGGGCAAGAAGCCGGGTATAGAGGTCAAACCCTACCGCAGCGATGTGGCCGCTCTGCTCCGCACCGAGCAGGTTCCCGGCACCGCGGATTTCCAGATCGCGCATTGCGATCTGAAAGCCCGCGCCAAGATCCGTGGCCTCGAGGATCGCTTGCAGCCGCTTCTGGGCTGCCTCGCCCATCTCCTTGCCAGGGTGGTACAGGAGGTAGGCATAGGCACGCACGGGTCCCCGCCCGACCCGACCTCGCAGCTGGTAGAGCTGCGCGAGGCCCAGGAAGATGGCGTTGTCGATGAGGATCGAGTTTGCGTTCGGGATGTCGAGGCCGCTTTCGATGATCGTCGTACAGACCAGGACGTCGTATCGGCCCTCCACAAAATCGAGCATCACGCGCTCCAGTTCGCCTTCGGGCATCTGCCCGTGGGCCACACCGAAGCGGGCTTCCGGGACCAGCCGCTGCAGCTCGCGGGCCACGCGATAGATCGACTGCACGCGGTTGTGGACAAAGTAGACCTGGCCGCCCCGCTCCAGTTCGCGGAGGATCGCGGAGCGGATGACCTTCTCGTTGTACGGGAGGACGTACGTGCGGATGGGCACCCGTTCCTCGGGAGGCGTCTCGATGACGCTCAGGTCGCGCAGCCCGGTGAGCGACATGTGAAGGGTGCGGGGAATGGGGGTTGCGGTGAGCGTCAGGACGTCCACCTCGCGCCGTAGCCGTTTCAGGTGCTCTTTGTGGCGGACACCGAAGCGTTGCTCCTCGTCCACGATCACCAGGCCCAGGTCCTTGAAGACGACGTCGCGCGAAAGGATGCGATGGGTCCCGATCAGGATGTCCACCTCTCCTCGGGCGACCCGTTCCACGATGCGCCGCTGCTCGGCCGGCCGCCGAAAGCGCGAGAGCATCTCTACGACCACCGGGAACGGCTCGAGCCGCTCGCGGAACGTGCGGTAATGCTGCTGCGCCAGCACCGTGGTCGGGACGAGCACGGCGACCTGTTTTCCGTCCATCACCGCTTTGAAGGCGGCGCGCAGCGCTACTTCGGTCTTGCCGTATCCCACATCCCCGCAGACGAGCCGGTCCATCGGCCGGGAGCGCTCCATGTCCCGCTTGACCTCGGCCACAGCCCGGAGCTGTCCTTCGGTCTCGAGGTACGGGAAGGAGGCCTCCAGCTCGGCCTGCCAGGGGGTATCCGGCGAGAAGGCAAAGCCGGGCACGACCTCGCGCGCCGCGTAGAGTTCGAGCAACTCTTTCGCCATATCCCGTACGGCCTGGCGTACCCTGGCCTTTGTCCGCTCCCACTCCCCTGTGCCGAGGTGGTGCAACGCCGGCGGGGCATCGCCCGCCCCCACGTAGCGGCGCACCCGATCGATCTGATCTACCGGGACGTACAGCCGGTCGCTTCCGGCGTAGCGAAGGAGCAGGTACTCGCGCTCCACGCCGTCCGCCAGCGCCAGTCGGACGAGGCCTTCGTAGACCGCGAATCCGTGGTCTTCGTGCACCACATAGTCGCCCACCTGGAGTCGCTGTAAGAAGTCTTCGCGGAACAGTTCGCGCCTGGGGCGGCGCACCAGAGGCCGCCTCCGGGGCGGGGCCCACCCGAAGATCTCGGTGTCCGTCCACAAAGAGAGCTGAAGGTCGGGACAGGCCCATCCTCCAGTGGCCAGACGTCCCGGGATCAGCTCCAGCTCGGCCGGCAGCGGAGGATGTCCTTGCCCGCGCAAGAGTTCCGTCAACCGGGCAGCCTGATGGCTGACCACAACGACCCTTTCCCCTTCCTTCCGCTGCCCGGCAACGGTTTCGAGCCATTCCCGGAGCCGCCCCCCGAAGTGTGCCAGGGGAGCGAACGGGAGGGCAAGCGGCTTCTCCTCCGGGGGGAGCGCCGTGGCGAGCGCCAGGCGGGGATGCTGGAGCATGCGCTCGGCGATCTCCTCCCAGGTGAGGTGGGCACGGGGAAAGTCGGCCGGCAGTTCGCCGTTCTGCACGAGTTCCGCCCGTACGGCTGCGGCCTGCACGTCGGCTTCCCGCTGCGCGGCCTGGATCTGTTCGGGTTCCTCCAGGACGACCGCGGCATCGCGCGGAAAGTGGTCCAGGAGGCAGGGCAGCGGCTGCTCGAAAAAGAGCGGCGCATACAGGAACAGTCCTTCGAAAGAGGCACCCTGTTCCAGGTGGGTGCGGTCCCGCTCCTGTTCGGCCACCACCTCCGGACGGAGGCCGTCGTGTAAGCGGCGCAGGTAGGCGACCACCCGTTCTCGTTCTGCCCAGGGGATCTCGTAAGGGGAAATGATCATGGCCGAAGCAACCTGGGAACGAGAACGCTGGGTGACCGGATCGAACGGACGGATGCTTTCTACCTCGTCCCCCGCAAACTCGATGCGCAGCGGGAGAGGGGCCGTCGGCGGGTAGATGTCGACGATGCCCCCGCGCCGCGCGACCTCCCCCGGTTCCTCCACCATACGGGCGGGCCGGTACCCCCAGCTGAGCCAGCGCTGTACCGCTTCTTCGGGGGGGAGGTACATCCCTGGGCGGACCACCTCGCAGGTCTTTGCCAACGCCTCCGGGGAAAGGGTCGGTTGTGCAACTGCACGAACGGGGGCCACGACGAGGGGACGGCTGCTGCGGTTTTCACGCCACGTGGCCAACGCCTGCAATACCCCGAGGCGTTGGGCAACGATGGCTGCGTCCGGTGCCATACGTTCGTAGGGACGCACATCCGTAGGGGGAAAGAAACATACGGCCGCGGGCTGGGGGCTGTAGAGGCGAAGCGCCTCGTACGAGCGTCGCGCGACCTCCACCCCGGACGTCACCAGCAGCACCGGGCGACCGAGGTGCGCGTGAAGGAAGGCGACCACGGCCGGCCGTGGGCCTTCGGAGAGAGGAGCGACGTAGGCAAAGCCTTCGTCCTCCAGCCGGGCCAGCACTTCGCGTACCGAGCGCAGCTCCGCCAGGCCGGGTAGCCACCGGGCCAGGCTCCCGGGCGCCGCGAGCGCTTCCCGATCCTCTTCTTCTACCTGGGGCAGCGTCTGAACCATCGTCGTTCCGCCGGGGGACCGTTCGTGAGCCAGCCCACCCGGCCCCCACTTCCGGGGCAATGTTAGCACAGGAAGCAACGGGGCGCAAGGAAGTTATCTCGCGTTCGAACACGAGCCGGGACAGAGGGCCTCTGCCTCGACCTCTACCCCAGCCCTATCTCCGGCTTCCTGTTGGGGAGCGGGAGATAGGGGGAAAGAGGAATAAGGGTTTGGGTTGGACGGCTTCCCCGCGCGCCCCCAAGCGCTTCCTCTTCGTGCCTCCTCGCTCCTGGGCAGGGATGGGGGAGAGACGCGCAAGAGTGGCGGCCGCAGGCAACACAGCGTGCGCGAGGCAAGCCTCTGGCCCAAAGCAGTGGGCAGAAAGCGGCATCCACGGGCTCCGCGCGCCGGAGCGTGTGCTTCTCTCGCTACTTCCCCGGTATGGGTCCTGCGTGCGCCGGCATCGAAGCGCCGGGAATTCGTGAAAGATTCCTTGACATTTTGACAACCATCTGTTCTTGTGGTAGAATGTTGTAGCAAAACCTAGCACAAAGGGAGGGGAGCGATGAGCAACAACGGTATGGCACGGCTGCTGGTTGCGGTGGCACTGCTCATGAGCGTACTGAGCCAGGCGATCGGAGCACCACGCGAGCGGAAACAAGGAACCATCGGCAACGAAC
>JBDOIE010000071.1:0-1176 GCA_041082245.1 Chloroflexia bacterium | reverse complement strand
GTCGCCGGGGAAGGTCAGGTTCATATCCCAGTTGTGCGTCCAGCCGTAGCCCAGCGGCGTCGTGTACAGCCCCGTTTCCAGGCTGTTGTAACTCCGCTCGAAGGAGAGCGGCCCGCCCAGCGCCGCGATGGAGAGGTCCTGGCGGCTAAAGTGGTAGTTCCCCGTCCGCGCGTTGATCGGCCCGCCCACCCAGTGCTGCGTCTGATTCGTGCAGCCTATCGGACAGTCGCAGGGGGCCAGGGCCTGGTCGGCGGGGAAAGGATCGTACGAGAGCGTCCCCGACAGCCGCACCGTGTCAATGTACCCCTCAATGACCTCCCCCGCCGGAACCCCCAGGCCGTTCTCGAAATCGAACTGAAGGCGGATGTATCGCGTCGCCGGCGACCTGTAGGACGGAACCCACTGATCCCATACCCACTCAACCGTGCTCGTGATTCGCCAATCCCCATCCGTCGTCCACGCCACGCCGTCATTGGAATACTGCAGGTGAGAGAAGCGAAAGACCGACCAATAGGCGGGCGCCTTTGGATTCCTGTGCCGCACCTGAATCCGCCAGCCGGGCTCGATGTATCCTCCAAAGTCGAGAGTAATGTACCCACGACCCGTCCCCCCTCCCCCAACCACGCGCCAGGCATGCAGCCCAACCCCATCCGCTACCCCCAGAATCCTCCCTTCATCCTCAATATGCTCACGCGGGTTCCCGCTTGTCTGCACGCTCACCGCCACCGGATAGTGGTACTCGCCATCGAAGGGGGGAACAACTTCCTGTGGCCGATTTGCAGGGTTGGAAAAGAGGTCCGGGCGTGTTCTCTCTTCCTCGGGCGCACTGGCCAACCGCGCCGTAAGCATGGTCTGTGCTTTGACCTCGTCCGACCCCAATGACACCATCAGGACCACCAGGCAGGCCACTGCAATGAGAATGGTCAGGCAAGAAAGGAGCCAACGGTGGATGCGCATTTCGATCGCCTCCCTCGCCGCATCTGGCGCGGCTAACGGCCCGCGCGTGAGCCGCAGCGCGAAGCGAGCGAAGCGAAGCGAAGCGCTGTCGGCTCCACGCGCTCGTTGGGCGCAAACCGACAACAGGACCAATAACGCACCCAACCCCTGCGAACTGCCGGCCATAACCGGCCCCGCACCTTAACCGCACCCCCCGACCACCTGCCCCTTCTTGCCGAT